>JAGBLN010000012.1 GCA_017635395.1 Lachnospiraceae bacterium | reverse complement strand
GGCAGATTGAGATCTTTTTCAAGACCTGCAAGTCCTACCTGAATCTGATCGGTGAGTGCCACAGCCTTTCCTATGATGCCCTGACTGCACATGTGGCTATCGTTTTCACCAGATATCTGATGATGGCCATAGAACAGCGAAAGTGTGAAGACAGCCGGACACTTGGCGAAATCTTTTTCTTCCTTTCAGATGAACTGGCAGACATCACATTTGGAGAATCATTCCAGATCCTGATAAACGCCATGATAGACTGCGTATGCGGCATTTTCCACCCTACGGAAGAACAGATTGAAGCATTCATCACGCTGTTTGTAGGAAGGTTACCGGATTATATCCGGAATTCTCTGGTCAGAGCGTCATCCCTGGCGGCGTGAGATACATATTTAATCGCCTGTATTATTGAATTTTCAAGGTACAAGTCCCATTTGGGGTATGGGAAGTTTTAGTTTATAAATGTTCTCTGCCGCTTTCCTCAGCCTGTCAGTTTCGTATTCTTCCCTGACATTAGCCTTTACGACACGTATGGCACTTACATTTTCCTGAACAGCCGCATTCAGGTCATCGTATTTCTTGAACACTTCCTTAAAGCATTTCATAGCCGCACGCACTAAGAATATAAGCACAACGCTAAGGATACATACAGCAATGAGATATACGCTGGCGATCTCAGGTTTTATCAGAAAAGCCGCGATCATTGCAAATATCAGTGAAAAAGGCGCCCTGAAGCACATCCTGAGCACCATCTGATAAGCATTCTGTACATTGGTAACATCAGTCGTAAGCCTGGTCACCAGGCCTGCAGTTGAAAACTTATCTATATTCATGAAGGAATAGGTCTGTATCTTTTCAAACATGGCCTTCCTGAGATTCCTTGCAAGACCGGTTGCTGCCTTCGCACCGTATATTCCGCCCATGACACCGGAAAACCAGCCCAGAAGTGCAAGGCAAACCATTACCGCTCCCATGACATATATGTGCTGCATGTTACTCTTTCTCACGCCATCGTCAACTATTGACCCCATGCACATAGGAATCAGGACCTCGAATATGACTTCGAATATCATCCAAACAGGCGTCGCAATTGATGCCGCCTTATATTCTTTTACATTACTGAGAAGTTTCTTGTACATTCAGTAAACCTCCGCCTGAGCGTTCCAAATAAAATCCGTATTATTTTATCATAGTCCTGTGGTATTCGCCACTTTTTGCCTTTATAAGGAGGTTTGGAAACTACAGAACCTTATTTATATAAGGAATCTTGCGCAGCAGAATTGCCACGATAAAAGAAATCAGAGCGAGAAGTATCAGCATAAGCGGTAAGCCGATCCATACATTTCCTATAGCCGACATAAAACCGGCTTTTACCATAATGTCCAAAATGAAGGGATGTATCAGATACACTCCCAGGGTAGCAGCCGAAAGCACTGCCGGCCGCGATACAGCAAATCCGGCACGCTTCTCTTCCGCAGCGCCATCGTTTTTTTCTGAAGGCTCATCAGAATCTGTTCCCACTGTTTTATTGCCAGTTCCCACAAATCTCTTTAGTGTAAGGAATACCGCCTCAGACAGAAGTATATTATGGATGGAGAACGGAGTGGAAAACAGCTCGCACACCACGCCGTTCACGGAACTTCTCCGTCCGGCCACCACGCAGGCTATGGCAAATGCCGCAATAGCAAAAAAACACTCAATTATGATAAACACGTTGCTTTTTTCCCTATCGTTATGGGCTACTAAAAAATAACCCATTATAAAATATCCGAGATAACCGGCAAAATATGAAAGATCAAATAAGCTATAGAAATCCTCCAAAAGGTACCTGAAGGGAAAATCAAAAAGAAACAGGGTCGGAAAAACTATTGATACCAATACGAAAAGCATCAGGTATAAAACACAGTTCTCCTGTTTTTCACAGCCTTTCTTGATAAGCGGCACCATAAGATAGATTATTGCTAACATCGGCAGGAACCACAGATGATAATGCCCCGGCTTCCTGAAAAGCTCCAGGAAAAAATCCTCCTTCCAGCTAACAGACACGCCCGCCGCCTTAAACTGCCACATATCAAGCAGTCTGTATATAACCTTCCACAAAACCCACAGTCCCATCAGCCGAAAGCTCTTGTAGAAACAATGCTTCACATCAGTTTTGTATTCCGGTGAAAGAACAAGGGCACCGGATATCATCACATAAAGTGACACACCCACAAACGCAAGAATATTCCCTGAAAGGGCAAAGAAAGAACCTGCACTGCCAACAGCCTCTCTCTCAAGCCACATGGCAGAAACATGCACAAGCAAAACAAGGACACATGCAGCTATTCTTGCATAGTCCAAAAAAAGAATACGCTTATTATTCGGGAGCTTTTTTTTAACAGAATCTTCAGGCATAACTCACTTTATCATTAGGAACCCGCAAAGACCGCCACGCTGTCCCTTTGTATATCTGTGGGAATGCAGCAGCTCAGGATTGCAGCAGGTACAGAGATCAGTTAAAAATACACTGTCTTCAGGAACACCGGCATTTATGAGATTTTCCCTGCAGGCAAGCTGAAGGTCAAGGTAATACTTTTCTTCTGCCATCTCACCATTGCCGGGCTTTCTGCGTAATATTCCCTTCTCTATTGCATCAGGGTATTTCTTTTTAAACTCATCAGCCACATCATTTCCGACTTCGTAATGTTCAGCGCAGATTCCCGGCCCAACAAAAGCCCTGATATCTTTTGCATTCGTGCAGAAATCATTCTCCATAGCATGTACCGCAGCTCCTGCGATATCATTAACCGTGCCGCGCCAGCCGGAGTGTGCCAGGCCTATTGCTTTTTTTACAACATCGATAAAAAAGACAGGAATGCAGTCAGCAAAACCGGCAACAAGGCAGACCCCGGGAGTATCAGTAATAAGGGCATCTATATCTGTGTAATCACGTTCCCTCGTAACTCCCATTCCTTTATGATATTCATTTACATGCATGACATTGGCTGTATGGGTCTGCTTTGCATAAACCATGGATTCAGGAGAAACTCCCAGAGAATCTCCCATGATCCTGAAATTCTCAAGTATTTTTTTCGGATCGTCGCCCCTTCCACAGGCAAAATTCATGCTAGAGAATATTCCCTCCGAAACGCCTCCAAGCCTTGTAGAAAAACCATGAATCACAAAATCACAGGCCCCATTACCATAGGGGAGACCTGCGTTATCAGATGTGGAATTCATATTATTTGAAAAGGGAGTAAACCTGATGAAAGGCGCCTTGCCCGGAACACAGACAAGTTCAGTTGTCCGTTTCCGGCCTTCAAGGTATTTTATTTTTGGAATATCTATGTTATTCAAATCTCTTTTGTATAAAAAAACTAATCTTAATGGCCGTAAAAAAATTTATTCAAGCTCCTCATTATAGACGGCCCTTGCTCCACCCACATATTTAGGACGCCTTCTTGCTGCTATGACAACAGCCGAACCAATATTGCGCTTTGTTATCTTAAGGGGTACTACCACAGGTTTTATGTGCATGCCTACCATTACACCGCCGATATCCATGCCAGCATCAGCTTTCTGCATAAGGCTTTCCACAACCACCGGTGACTTGCAGTTTTTATAAACGGTGGTACCGAAAGAACCGCCTGCCTTTGGCTGCGGCACGACATTTACTTCTTCTAAACCTAACCTGTCTGCCACTTCTTTTTCCATTACAATAGCACGGTTAAGATGTTCGCAGCACTGTGCGGCGATTACAACTCCGTACTTATCAGCCACAGGCTTTATGCCTTTATATAAAGCACCTGCCACATCCATACTGGAATGCGTTCCTACACGCTCACCCACAACTTCACTTGAAGAACATCCTATCACCACTACGCTGCCCGGCTTAATACCTGACATTTCACAGACCTGGTTCATTACCTCTGCCGCATCTTTTTCTATGGCAGCCAGATCAACATTCTCATCATTTTCGTATGTCATAATTCCGCTCATTATCAATAGAACCTCGTCTTCTGTATCTGTCCAACAAGCTCCCTGTTGCTTGTGCTCTTGGAGAACATATCAATTACCTTATCAACAATCTCATCAGGATGTGAGCCGTTAACAGCACGCCTTACGGTAGTGATAGCTGTCAGTTCTTCCTCTGTAAGAAGCAGATCCTCACGCCTTGTGCTGGACTTAGGAATATCGATAGCAGGGAATATCCTTCTCTCGGAAAGTTTCCTGTTAAGAACTATTTCCATATTACCGGTTCCCTTGAAGTCCTCGTAAACCACATCATCCATCTTGCTGCCGGTCTCAACCAATGCTGTTGCAAGTATGGTAAGGCTTCCGCCCTCACGCATGTTTCTTGCAGCACCGAAGAAACGCTTAGGCGGGTGAAGAGCCGCAGGATCAAGACCACCTGACAGGGTACGACCACTGGGCGGAACTACCTGGTTGTAAGCTCTCGTAAGCCTGGTGATTGAGTCTAAAAGAATGACAACATCCTTCTTATACTCTACAAGACGCCTTGCCCTCTCGATAACCATCTCGGCTACTCTCTTATGGTGCTCAGCTGTCTCATCAAAAGTAGAATAGATAACCTCCACATCCGGTCCGCCTACGGTTTCCTTCATATCCGTAACTTCCTCGGGACGCTCATCAATGAGCAGGATTATCATATGTATTTCAGGATTATTTATCTTTATGGATTTTGCCACATCCTTAAGGAGTGTAGTTTTACCAGCCTTGGGCTGGGATACGATAAGTCCTCTCTGTCCCTTACCTATGGGGCTGATCAGATCCATTATCCTCATGGAAACAGGCGCACCTGGGTATTCCAGTCTGATCTTCTCATTCGGGAATATGGGAGTCATGTTCTCGAAGTTGTAACGGGCTGCCGTTGTATCGGGCATCAGATCATTTACACGGCTGACATAGAGAAGCGCCTGGAATTTCTCATTCTGAGTCTTTACCCTTGTATTACCGGATACGATATCACCGGTCTTCAGCGAGAAACGCCTGATCTGACTGGGCGCCACATAGATATCCGCATCTCCCGGCAGATAATTGTCACTTCTGATAAATCCGAATCCGTCCGGCATAACCTCCAGAATACCACGTACCATTACTCCGCTGTCCAGCTCCTTAAGCGCCTCCTCGGATAGTTCTTCTTTTTCATTAACCTGACGGGGAATAGGCTTAGCCTCCGGCTTTCCGCCTTCATTTTTTGCCTTGGGTGGAGCATCCTGCTTGGCACTTTCAGCTCTTGCAGCTTTTGCCTCCTCGGCTTTTTCCCTCTCATCCTCACGATCCTTTATGAGCATTGCCTCCACAAGATCAGCTTTTTTCATGGAAGCAGCTCCCTTGATCTTACGGTTCTTTGCCATTTCCCGAAGATCGGTCAGTCCTATAGACTCATATCTTTCTCTCATATTTACCATGTTTTACCTCCGACATGATATTTTCTTCCCGCATCCTCCACTGTCACTATAACAGCGTCATCCGCAATTGCATGTTTATTAAACTTGTCTATTTCTTATGTAATCAAAAAGTAATCAAAATGTATGCAAAAGTATTCTTTGGAAAAAATATGATATGCTTTTGAAACACCACTAACGTTTTTACAAACTTCCCGTTCTTAATTCAAAAAGAATGATAACATTTTTTTGTAGATCATGCAAGAGAAAGGAAATATCCGCCTATGGCGTACCATCGCCGCTTATGTTATAATCCTAAATCGAGCGGAGCAGATGATCGCATGCGAAAGCATGAGGAAAGTCCGGGCTTCACAGGGCAGGATGCCGGATAACGTCCGGCGGAGGCGACTCCCGGGAAAGTGCAACAGAAAACAAACAGCCGGATAGCGCAAGCTTTCCGGTAAAGGTGAAAAGGCAGTGTAAGAGACTACCGGTCCTGTGGTAACACAGGACGCATTGAAAACCCCATCCGAAGCAAGACCAAACAGGAGACCATGGACCTGCCCGGTCCGTCTCCAGGTAGGTCGCTAGAGCTGTATGGCAACATGCAGTCGAGATAGATGATCATCCCGGCACTTATGTGCTATGACAGAACCCGGCTTACAGCTCCACTCTTTTTTTTATTTCCTTATAGTTAGTAATATCAGGAAAATCTCGAACAAGAAATCTGAGCCTCATCCAACTTTCAGATGGCTAATCCTGCATAAATATGCTATAATTTAGCAACAAATGAAGCAGACAAATGCATGCGCTCATAACGCATTAGGAAAATACCAAAGTAACAAAACCGTGAAATAAAAAGTCGAGATATGTCTAAGAGTTCCAACGAAACCATTGACCTTTTTTCATATATGAATTCCATTTCGGATGAGAATGAATCGCCACTGGCAGCAAGGATGCGTCCCGAAACGCTGGACGAAGTTGTCGGGCAGTCACACATCATCGGTCCGGACAAACTGCTTTACCGCGCAATAAAAGCCGATAAGTTAAGTTCCATTATCTTTTACGGACCGCCCGGAACAGGAAAGACAACTCTTGCAAAAGTAATCGCAGCTACAACATCAGCTGACTTCAGACAGATCAATGCAACTTCTGCAGGGAAAAAAGATATGGAAGAAGTGGTGGACATTGCCAAGAACAACAAGGTAATGAATGACACCAGAACCATACTTTTTATTGACGAGATACACCGTTTCAATAAGGCACAGCAGGATTACCTTCTTCCCTATGTGGAGGACGGTACCATCATCCTTATCGGTGCAACCACGGAGAATCCTTACTTTGAAGTAAACGGGGCTCTTATCTCCAGATCAATGATATTCGAGCTCTATCCACTGACGGATGATGAAATCAAAACTCTTTTAAAGAGGGCTCTGACGGATGATAAAAAAGGACTGGGTTCCTACAAAGCCGACATAACAGATGATGCCCTGGATTTCCTTGCGGATCAGGCCGGCGGTGACGCAAGGCATGCTATCAATGCATTGGAGCTCGGTGTGCTTACCACCACACGCTCAGAAGACGGAATGATACATCTCACAGCAGATGTTGTAAGTGAATGTATACAGAAACGCCGCCTGCGTTTTGATAAGGATGGCGACAATCATTACGATACTATTTCAGCATTCATAAAAAGCATGCGCGGTTCCAATCCTGATGCCGCAGTATATTATCTTGCAAAGATGCTCTACTCCGGAGAAGATATCAAATTTATTGCACGCAGGATCATGATATGTGCCGCAGAAGATGTGGGGCTTGCTGATCCTAATGCACTCAATGTTGCCACCTCTGCCGCCCTTGCGGTTGAGCGCATCGGTATGCCGGAAAGCCAGATAATACTGGCAGAAGCTGTAAACTATGTTGCTTCTGCTCCCAAGAGCAACAGCTCAAATAATTCAATTGAAAAAGCCATGGCTACGGTACAGGAAACAGGCAACCTTCCTGTTCCCGATCATTTAAGGGATGCACATTATAAAGGTGCCGCAAAGCTGGGACGTGGAAAAGGATATCTCTATGCACACGATTTCCCTAACCACTATGTGGATCAGCAGTATCTTCCATATGAGCTTTCCGGCACAGTATTTTATGAACCCTCCGGGCAAGGTTATGAGAACAAGATCCGTGAACACCTTGCACGGATAAAGAAAGAAGCTTCGACCCCAAAAGGAGGTGAAAAGAAATAAACCTGTACACTATCAGGCACGCCCGGAGGGGGGGAGGCCAAGGTGAAAGGGAGCAGGAACAGCTATTCCTGCATTAAAATAATCTAATATGGGGGTACAAATGAATATCGAATTTTACGATGACGAATTCAACGAAAGCAAACTTGTCAAAGCACAGATCATACTCTATCTAACCAAACTTTCAGCCACAGAAATAGACGACCTGCTTAATACAATCATCTCTTCAAAAACAAAGGCCGATTCATATCCCACTGTTAAGGAAATCATTTTTGAGAATCATCCTGAAAAAGCCGGTAATTTAAAATGCATTCACTTCAAGAGCAGGCTGTACATGATAAAAATTGAACAGATAACCCGAATTCAGCATCTGGGCAGAAATGCCTTTTTTTATTTCCGGAATTCTGATGAATTCAAATTCAGATGCCGCCTGGCAGAACTTGAAAGCGTCCTTGAAGCATATTCGGAAATGTTCATTCGCATAAGCAATACTGAGTATGTAAGCATTTCCCAGATCCGGGAGATCCACGATAATATCGTACTTCTTGATACTGGGGAAGAATGCCCCATCTCCCGTTCATATGTTATATATGTGCGTAACCGGCTGAAGGAGTATGACTTTCTTCCATGACCAAAAAACATTCCGCGTTCAACTCCAAGCAGTCCAGTGACCCACTATATCATTGTGCAGTTTTTATTCCGTACCGCTTTATAACAAAATCTTCGCTGCATCTTCTGCACAACTTCAGACATCAAATGCAATACTTGAACAATAAAACGCAATAGTTAACATAATTATTTATTATGTCAACCGCTCCGTTATAATACACACATGGCGTGTTATTCGGATCTCCCCAGACACATCTTGATCCGGGGCACATATCTTTCGCTGGCGCGATGGCCATAGCTGACGATATGGGGGAAGGGCAGCGGCATGCTGATCATATATACGGCGGAGTCTTACTGCTTATCCCGCCGTAGACAGAACAAAAAAACAGCCGGTGCATCTGCACCGGCTGTTTTCATTTACTATCCGTCAGTTTCTGCCATATAACCTTCCCTGAAAAGTATTCCTCTTTCTCATTTCCGAATGTATGCCGTTCATCACAGTTTTCTTATCGCCGCTCCACCCCGGGGCTATAAGTATGCTTTTGGGGCCATCCCCCGTAAGTCTGTGTATCACTATCTCCGGCGACAGCAGTTCCATACAGGATATCACTATATCCGTATACTCAGACCTTGTAAGCACATCAAACTTTCTTGCTTCGAAATCATCAGCCATATCAGTTCCGCTCAGCACATGAAGAAGCTGAAGCTTTATTCCAAATATGGGAAAGGTATTCAGATACTCTATGGTGGAATGCATCATCTCCACCGATTCCCCCGGCAAGCCAAGTATAACATGCACAACCACAGGTATTCCCATATCATTAAGCCTGTGTACGGCTAGCTCAAAAACGGAGGTCTCATAGCCTCTTCTGATATACTTTACAGTTTCCCTATGGATAGTCTGAAGTCCCAGCTCGATCCAGATAACTTTTTTAGGGTACTCCCGTTTAAGCTCATCCAAAAGTTTTAAGACTTCATCCGGCAGACAGTCGGGTCTCGTAGCTATCGATATTCCTATCACATCCCTGTCATCAAGGGCAGCCTTATACAATGACCGCAGTTCATCTGCCGGAGCATAGGTATTTGTATAAGCCTGGAAATATGCCAGGTACTTTACCGGATTCTTTGAGCTGACCAGTTTCTTGCCTTCTTCTAACTGTGCCTTTATGTCGGGCTTTCCGTTTACAGCTGCAGCTGATGCAAAATCTCCCGAGCCGCCTTTTGAACAAAAAATACAGCCTCTGCTGCCGAGAGTCCCGTCCCTTACAGGACAGGTCATCCCGGCATTGAGGGCTATCTTATAAACCTTCGTTCCAAAAGTTTTCTTGAAATAATGGTCCAGGGAATAATAGGGTTTATCCCCCCACAATTTAACTTGTTCTTCCTGCATCATTAAATTTAGTTATTTACGATTTGTCTCTGTTATATGGCTCTTTACCGCTTCAGCAACCACATCGGCTACAGAAGGATGGAAGGCTTCGGGAATGATATTGGTCTCGGAAAGCTCATCCTCAGGTATGAGTGATGCTATTGCTTTTGCAGCCGCCATCTTCATATCTTCAGTGATCTGCTTTGCCCTTCCTTCCAGAGCCCCCCTGAATATTCCGGGGAAAGCTATTACATTGTTTACCTGGTTAGGGAAATCAGACCTTCCGGTTCCCACGATGCGTGCACCTGCTTCTTTTGCAAGGTCAGGCATTATCTCCGGAACAGGGTTAGCCATTGCAAGGATTATTGCATCCTTGTTCATGCTCCTTACCATATCCTGGGTCACAACACCGGGTGCAGAAACACCGATAAAGATATCAGCCCCCTTCATTGCATCAGCTGTAGTACCGCTGATATTTTCAGGGTTGGTTATATCCACCATCTTCTTCTGCATCCAGTTAAGCTTCGGCGCATCCTTTGAAATCACGCCCTTGCTGTTGCAGAGAATGATATTTTTGAAACCATAATTCATAAGAAGCTTGCAGATAGCAATGCCGGCTGAACCTGCGCCGCTTATTACAACCTTGCAAGCAGCAGGCTCCTTGCCTACTATCTTTGTTGCGTTGATAAGGGCAGCAAGTACTACAATTGCCGTTCCGTGCTGGTCATCATGGAATACAGGAATATCAAGAGTCTCCTTGAGCTTCTCCTCTATCTCGAAACACCTGGGAGCACTTATGTCCTCAAGGTTTATTCCACCGTAACCGGGAGCAAGCCAGGTCACTGCCTTTACGATTTCCTCCGTATCCTGGGTGTCCAGACAGATAGGCACTGCATTCACTCCGCCGAACTCCTTAAAAAGAATTGCCTTTCCTTCCATAACAGGCATAGCGGCCTTAGGTCCGATATTTCCTAATCCCAGCACTGCGCTTCCGTCAGAAACCACCAGAATGGTGTTGCCCTTTATGGTATATTTATATACCGCATCCGGATCCTCTGCGATCACCTTGCAGGGTTCAGCTACGCCCGGTGTGTAAGCAAGCGCAAGCGCCTCCCTTGAATTCACCGGTGTCTTTGATACGGTCTCTACCTTTCCTTTCCACTCCTCGTGAAGCTTTAAGGCTTTTTCAGCATTACTCATGATGTTCCTCCTTAGTTAGTTAAGTAATATATTGTCCCGAAGCCGGGATAAATAAAATCATACTTTGAAACAGCTTCCTCCTACGAACTCCCTTACTATGGAATTAAACGGAAGCTTTTCACTGCTTATGCTTAAGAAATAATCTAAGAACTTAAGCAGTCTCTTAGCCTCCTGGTACTCCGGCATATCCGGTGTAACAGAATAAAGCAAAGGCTCCGCAAATGGCTTAAGGGCAGCCATCTCAAATATGGACGCAGAATTAAATGTCGCATCAACATTTTCCTGGAAAGGGAAGATGTTTTCCTCTTCGCCTCGTCTTACAGAAGGCCACATTCCTATAGTCCTCTGTGCGGAAGCACCTCTTGTTCTCGCATCACGCACCATTCTGCGTAAGAGCCTGTTGTCAGTTGTAGGTATCCTGTTATGCTCATCAATATTGAGACTGGTAAGCGCACTTATATAAATCTTGTATTTGCTTGATACCGGCAGTGCATAGCTCATCTTATCATTCAGTCCGTGTATGCCTTCGATGACAAGTATGTCATCAGGTCCCAGCTGTTTTACATTTCCCTTATATTCACGCTCGCCTGTAACAAAATTAAATGTAGGCAGCTCCACAGCTTCACCATTAAGAAGCTTCAGCATATCTTTATTGAAAAGCTCCACATCGATTGCCTCAAGACATTCGAAGTTATAATTGCCATCTGCATCCTTCGGCGTATCCTTGCGGTTTTTAAAATAATCATCCACTCCTATTGGATGGGGTGTCAGTCCAAAGCTTGAGAGCTGTACTGAAAGCCTGTGTGAAAACGTAGTCTTTCCGGAAGATGAAGGTCCCGCTATCATTACGAACTTCACTCCGCCACGCTTAACAATATCCGATGCTATTTCAGCAATGCGTCTTTCCTGAAGAGCTTCCTGCACAAGTATAACACTGTCCATTGCACCGGTGCAGATTTTTTCATTAAGGTCACCTACTGTGCTTATATGAAGTTTCTGCCCCCATTCAGTTGCAGTGTTCAGCGCACCGAAAAGATTCTTTCTGGGTTCAAATGCATCCACTGTGGTAGGTGTACCTGCTGACGGAAGAATAAGCATAAAGCCGTTTTCATATTTCTCAAGTTCGAAATACTTTACATAGCTTGAATTCGGGAGCATGTATCCGTAGAAATAATCCTTGTAACCGTCAAGGTCATAGATATTCACGCTGGAGCCGCGCCTGAACTTAAAGAGCCTGCTCTTATCTGTCATGCCGTTCTCCTCAAACAGGGTCCTTGCTTCTGTTGTAGGATAAGATGTCTTTGTTACCGGCAGCGCTTCATCTACCAGCTCCTTCATATGAGCTTTCAGCTTTTCAAGGAAAGCATCATCAATTTCCATTTCAAACAAAGGCCTTATAAACAGTCCGTTTCCTATGGCAAATTCTACCTTGAACTGCTTTGACTTATCGTGCCCAAGCACATCATCAAGTGCCTTCATTGTAAGCAGTATGGCACTTCTCTCATAGGTCTTATGTCCGCCTGACTGGGAGAAAGTTACAAACTTAACGTTCGAACCGTCCTTTGCCTTTCTGTAAAGCTCCCGCAGTTTTCCGTTTTCAGATACAAGTGCTATCTGGTTTTCATACTTCCCCTGGTACTCCTGTATGATCTGCTCATATGTTGTTCCGGATTCGTATTTCTTCTTTTCTCCATCGATTTCAATAATGATCTCGCCCATAAGTAACCTCCTTAATGTTTGTGTAACCCGTGTTTTGTTTTATGCTATAACTTTCTTTCTTTTGCTATACTATCACCGGTCAGACAACCGTAAACGGCGGTGTCTGAGATGCAATATTTACTGTCAGTTCCGGAATCTCTTTTCTCATAAAATCCTTCATGTATGTACAGAATATCTTCTCGATTTCCCAGTGGCCTGCATCAATTATTGCCAAGCCCTGTGCCACCGCATCTATGCCGTCATGGTGGCCTATGTCCCCGGTTATCAGCACATCCGCACCGGCCTTGATTGCATGCTTACTCATGCCCTTCCCTGATCCGGGAGATATTGCAGCCTTCCTTATTCTTTTTGAAGGATCACCGAATATCCTTACGCTGTCAATGAGGAATACATCCTTTACCATTTCTGCACAGTCCTCAAGGCTCATTTCCTGAGGAAGCTTCCCTACTCTTCCTATGCCTTCCTTTGATATGGAGTCCTCGCTGGTAACCATCAGGACTTTCCTGTCGGAAAGCTCCATCCTGTCGGCAGCATCATCTGCCATTCCTATAACATCAAAATTGGTATGCATGGCATAGCAGGCTATGTCAGATGAAATAAGCTTTAAAAGGCGCCTGCCTGTCATGTCATCATCCGTCACATGGGATATGGAGCCGAATATCAGGGGATGATGGGTAAGCAGAAGATCGACGCCTAAAAGCACTGCCTCTTCTACCACCTCATCCGTAGCATCAACGGATATCAGTACGGAGCTAACTTCCTTCTTCCCCCTGCCGCACATAAGTCCCGGATTGTCCCAGTCTTCTGCAAATGATACCGGTGAATGTTCTTCGAGCTTTTTTATCAGTTCTTCAAGATACATAACCCCCTCCTTACAAGATCCAGTTCGCGGTTCAGTTCACCTAGCCGCTCACTCTTCCTGTCCGCATCCATATCAGCCTGTTCTATATTAGCTATAACACCAGCCAGAATACCTTCCCTGTACTCAAGGTAATCCATCAAAACCGGATTTTTCTTTGCTATAAGGTATTTCCCGAATTCGTATGTTACATCATCGTACCCTTCCGGTTTCAACCCATTATTTAAGGAATCTTCCATCCTATATGTCAGCGACATCATAGGATAATATTTTCCATCCTCAAACACCATATCCTCATCGGTAATTTCAAAACCTTCGTCTATAAGAAACCGCCTTACAGCCCCCACATCTGACTGGGGCTGAAGTACGAAACGGTCAAGTGCCCTAAATTTCCCGATATTCTTTTTAACAATATTTATTATGAGATGCCCGCCCATTCCGGCCACTATTGCTGCATCACATTCATTTTCATTTAATCCGTCAGCCCCATCGGAAAGCCTGCACTCTATCCTGTCCGAAAATCCAGTCTCTAAGATATTTTTCTTTGCCGCCTCCAATGGTCCTTCCCTAAGATCCATCGCCAGGGCTCCGTCATATAAACCACGTTGTACAGCCGCCATGCTTAACAATGCATGGTCACAGCCTATATCAGCTATACAACGGCCTTTTCCCGCAAGTCCTAAGACTGCTTCCATTCTTTCAGACAGCTTAATCTCCATATTCCTGTCCATTAAACATTATATTTTTTCCGGGAAAGCTCTTCCACAAGACGCTTCCCTGCTATTAAACGCTCCAGCTCCGCGCCGGGATCATTCGACATATTTGTTGATGCACCCAGGCCGTTCTGTTTTACTTTTATTACAAGGCTCTTAAATCTTTCCGCACTGGATTCCGTATCAGTATTCTGTTCCAGTTCCTCCGGTGATGAAAAGAAAACCTCCGTCACCATGCGCTTTTCTTCATCCTCATCAAACTGCTCTATAACTGATGTCGGAACAACCTTGCCGTTAGCAATCTGTCCGAAAATGATTTCAGCAGTCTTGCGGTATACATCGTCTGTAAAATCCGATGCCGTTATATCATCCTTTATCTGTTCATATAATTCAGGTCTCTGCGCAATCCATGCAAGCAGTGTCATCTCGCACTTTTTCACACTGCCCTTAATGCTGTCCTTTCGTTTTGCACTTTCTTCATTGCCAAGGTTCCTTACTTTAAGTGCAGCTTTCGTCCGTTCACTGGCACCGCGGCTTGCAGCGCTCATAACAGCCTTGTGCAGTGTATCCCTGTCAATATTATAAATAGATGCAACATCCGTCAGATAATTCTCTCTTTCAATCTCGTCCTCGAACCTGCAGAGCATATCCACAAGAGTCCTTGTGAATTCCGTCCGCTCCCTTGCACCTGCGCCTTCTACTTCATACGGAACATGTGCCTGTCTTACTTCGAACATAAAACCGTCTTCAGCGTGGTCTATCCTTTTCTGGAATTCCTCAACACCCAGTGCTTTTATAAACTCGTCAGGATCCTTATACGGCTTCATGTTTATCACACGGCCATGCATATCCATTTCATTAAGTATAGCCAGTGCCTTCAGTGCCGCCGACACGCCTGCGCCGTCACTATCATAAGCTAAAAGCACATCCTTGGTAAAACGCTTTAATAACATCGCCTGCTCAGGAGTAAACGCAGTACCAAGGGATGCCACTGCCTCCGTAAATCCTGCCTGATGCATGGCAATTACATCCATGTACCCTTCGCAGAGTATCATATGTCTCTTCTTGGTCCTTCGCGCATTGTTAAGGCCAAAAAGGTTTTTGCGCTTTTCAAATATCAGGTTTTCCGGCGAATTCAGGTACTTAGGCTTTGCATCTCCCATTACCCTGCCACCGAATCCGATAACCTTTCCGTTGCTGTTCTGTATAGGAAACATCACACGGTTTATGAATTTATCCACCAGTCCTTCTTTGTCATAAAAAACACCGAGACCGGCCTCTCTTATCAGTTCATCATCATATCCCTTTTTCCTGAGATACTTTACGATATCATTGCTGTACTGAAGGGAATATCCCAGTCCGAAATGCTGTATAGTCTCCGGAGCCAGCTGCCTTTCTTCAAAATATTTCATTCCCAGTGCGCCCGCTTCCGTTTTCAGCTGGTAGAAGAAATATTTTTCAGCATCCTCCATTATCTCGTACAATCTCTCGCGCTTGCCCATTTCACGCCGCATTTCAGGAGTATACTTCACCTCCGGAAGTGAAACTCCCGCACGATCAGCAAGCATCTTTACTGCCTCAGGAAAAGTATAGTTTTCATACTTCATCACAAAAGAGATGACATCTCCACCCTCTAAGCAGCTAAAGCAGTGGCACATCTGTTTAGAAGGTGAAACTGAAAAAGAAGGATTCTTGTCATTATGAAAAGGACAGAGTCCCTTATAACTACTACCCTGTCTTTTCAAGTGCACTCTTTCGCCGACCACACTCACTATATCTGTTTTGGAGATTATCTCATCTATGATCTCCTGCGAGTAAAAAGGCATATGCCCTCCTAAAAGATCAATACTTCCATGACTTAGGTATGAAGAGCTCTTCATACTTTGATATGGCATACCTGTCTGTCATCGTAGCAATATAGTCACAGGTAACACGCCATACCGGATCACCCTTTTCCATCAGTGCCTGATATTCCTTCGGCATCTCGTCATGATGCTCATAATAATATTCATACAGGGTCTCTACCAGCGCTACGGCTTTGTATTCCTCACCCTTTACTGTCTGATTGGAATAAACCCTCTCAAACATGTACTTGCGCATATCCAGAAGTGCCTGCATAACTTCATCATCCATAAGGATATCGTCCTTGCCGATACTTGTTCTTATGGTATTATGTATCAGCTTATCCAGTCTCTCCTTAGTGGTCTTTCCAAGCACTTTTCCTATTTCAGCCGGAACATCTGCATCCGTAAGGATCTTTGCCCTAAGGGCATCATCCATATCATGATGGATATATGCAAACTTATCCGAGAGCCGTACTATCTTGCCCTCAAGAGTGGAGGGCATCATGCTGGTCTGATGGTTTCTCATGCCATCCAGGACTTCCCAGGTAAGGTTAAGACCCTCGCCTTCCCTTTCAAGCACTTCTGCCACACGGACACTCTGTTCATTATGCCTGAATCTCATCAGGCTGTCATTGATGCTGAAAACATCCCAGATATCATCTGATGTAGACGGTGCTACAGCCAGCATATCGCCGCCTTCACCAACACATTTTTTTATAGCGGTATTCAGCGCCCGTTCACCGGCATGTCCGAAAGGCGTATGTCCTAAGTCATGACCTAAGGCAATGGCCTCTACTAAATCTTCATTAAGCCGAAGTGCCTTCGCTATGGTCCTGGCTATCTGGCTGACCTCAAGGGTATGGGTAAGCCTGGTCCTGTAATGGTCTCCTTCAGGATTAAGAAAGACCTGAGTCTTATCCTTAAGCCTGCGGAAAGCTTTTGAATGAATGATACGGTCCCTGTCCCGCTGAAAAACGGTACGAATATCGCACTGGGGTTCATCCTTTCTTCGCCCCTTTGTATCAACGCTTTTGGTTGCAAAAGGGCTTAAGGAGCTCTCCTCAACCTTCTCCAGTTCTTCCCTTATTGTGATATCTTCCGGATTGTTCATCTGTAATCCCCCAGCCTGCAAAAATCACTCTCTATATTATTTAAAGTAATTTACACCTGACTCAAATATCTTAAGATCCTGGTCACCGTAGATATTTGTTGCAATGTGGTCGCCCTTTCTTTCCGGATGAGCCATCTTACCGTATACCCTTCCGTCAGGTGATGTGATACCCTCTATTGCCTCGTAGGAACCGTTTACATTCCATTCGCCGTCCATGGTCACATTGCCGTCGGGATCTGAATATACTGTAGCAATCTGACCGTTAGCCTTAAGCTTATCGATCCATTCCTTAGGTGCTACAAATCTTCCTTCACCATGAGATGCAGGTGAGCAGTATACCTTGCCGTTCTCAGCACATGAAAGCCACGGGCTTAAATTGGATACCACCTTTGTGTATACGATCCTGGATATATGTCTGTTGATGGTGTTGTATGTGAGTGTAGGAGAATCAGCCTTCTGTCCTACTATCTCACCACCTGGCACAAGTCCAAGCTTAATGATAGCCTGGAAGCCGTTACATACACCCAGCACCAGTCCATCACGCTCATTTAAGAGACGCATTACAGCATCCTTAAGCCTGTCATTCTGGAAAGCAGTAGCGAAAAACTTAGCGGATCCGTCAGGCTCATCACCCGCAGAGAATCCGCCGGGGAACATTATTATCTGTGCATTCGCTATATCCTTTTACATATTCCTCAACAGAATCCCTGATGTCAGATGCGTTCTGGTTCTTGAACACCTTTGTGATAACATTTGCACCTGCAAGTTCAAATACCCTTGCGGAATCATACTCGCAGTTAGTACCGGGCATAACAGGAATGAATACTGTAGGCTTTGCCACCCTGTTCCGACATACATGAATCTCGGGTGCGGTATATACAGGCATGTCAACTTTCTCTGTGGAATTGCCTGCCTTTGAAGGATAAATCTTCTCAAGCTTCTTCTTCCATGATGAAAGCGCATCAGCCTGGGCTATCTTAACATCACCGTAGATAAAGTCACCGTCAGTAACCTCACCTATGATAGTTACATCAGATTCAAACTCATCCTCTGTGGCATCATCTATCTCCACAAGGATATCGCCTATCCTGTTGGCAAAGAGATCATCTGCTTCTACGTCCGTATCGATCTCTGCACCGTAACCATTACCGAAGCCCATCTTAGAAACAGCTGCAGGGATACCGTAAGCATCCAGCACATATGCGGCCTTTACCCTGCCCTGGGCTATGAGCTGGCTTACCTCATCGTACATAGCCATCACATCCTTATATACAGGGATGTCAAACTCATCCTTAGGTACAGTAAATACTGCCAGCTTATCGCCAGGCTCCTTGAATTCCGGAGTGATCAGGTCATTCTGTCCTGCCACATCAACAGCAAAGGAAACAAGCGTAGGCGGAACGTTTATGTTATTGAATGTTCCTGACATTGAATCCTTACCGCCAATGGATGCAAGACCAAAACCGAGCTGTGCATCATAAGCACCAAGCAGAGCAGTAAAAGGCTCGCTCCAGCACTCAGGATTCTCTGTCATCCTTCTGAAATACTCCTGGAAAGTAAAGTGTATCTTCTTGTAGTCTCCGCCTGCTGCCACGATCTTTGCAACAGAAGACATAACTGAATATATTGCTCCGTGATAAGGGCTCCAGGATGAAAGATAAGGATCAAAACCGTAGCTCATAAGTGTCACAGTATCTGTATTTTCCTTATCCAGCATGGGAAGCTTTGCAGCCATTACCTGTGTTTCTGTCAGCTGGTACTTTCCGCCGTAAGGCATGAACACGCTTGAAGCTCCGATGGATGAGTCAAACATCTCTACCAGGCCCTTCTGTGAACATACATTAAGGTCGCTAAGTGTATCAAGCCAAGCTGCAGCAACATCTCCCTTTGCAAGGTCATCCTTAACTGTCTGGGAAGCTGTCTTCTCTAAATAGTTATCATTCTTTTCAGGTATGTTTATCTTAACCCTCGTTTCCTGATGAGCACCGTTTGTATCAAGGAAAGCCCTTGAAAGATTTACGATATCCTTTCCGCGCCACTTAAGCACAAGTCTTGGTTCCTTTGTAACCACCGCTACAGAAGTAGCCTCAAGGTTCTCCTCTGCGGCGTATCCCATAAATTTATCAACATCTGCCGGATCTACCACTACGGCCATTCTTTCCTGAGACTCGGATATAGCCAGCTCAGTACCGTCAAGACCGGCATATTTTTTGGGCACCTTATCAAGATCAACCTCAAGTCCTGCAGCAAGCTCGCCTATGGCAACGGAAACACCGCCGGCTCCAAAATCATTGCACTTCTTTATGATACTGCTTACCTCCGGTCTCCTGAAAAGTCTCTGAAGCTTTCTCTCTGTAGGCGGATTACCCTTCTGAACCTCTGCTCCGCAGACTTCGATCGACTTTTCCGTGTGTGCCTTTGATGATCCTGTAGCGCCACCGCAGCCGTCACGTCCCGTGCGTCCGCCTAACAGGATTATGATATCCCCGGGATCCGAATTAAGCCTCTTTACATTCTTTCTGGGAGCAGCGCCCATTACCGCACCTATCTCCATACGTTTAGCTACATAATTGGGATGGTATACTTCCTTTACATAGCCTGTGGCAAGACCTATCTGATTACCGTATGACGAATATCCGGCAGCCGCACCCTTTACAAGCTTCATCTGCGGAAGCTTGCCGCTTAAGGTCTCAGATATTGGAATGGTAGGATCTGCCGCACCTGTTATACGCATTGCCTGATATACATAGGATCTGCCCGAAAGGGGATCACGGATGGCACCGCCTAAGCAGGTTGCCGCACCACCGAAAGGCTCTATCTCTGTAGGATGGTTGTGGGTCTCGTTCTTGAAGCTTACCAGCCACTCCTCTGTATACTTATCAGAACCGTCGCCCGGATCTATCTCTACCGGTACAACGATCGAACATGCATTGATCTCATCAGATACTTCCATATCTGTAAGAAGACCGTCTTTCTTAAGCTTCTTCATTGCGATAAGTGCAAGATCCATAAGACAGATGAACTTATCTTCCCTGTCACCATACAGTTCCTTGCGGGTATCAAGGTAACTCATATATGTGGTCTCAAGGGGAGTCCTGTAGTATCCCTCGTCAAATTCCACATCCTTAAGTTCTGTTGCAAATGTGGTATGTCTGCAGTGATCTGACCAATATGTATCCAGAACCCTTATCTCCGTCATCGACGGGTCTCTTTTTTCTTCAGTCTCAAAATACTTCCTGATATGCAGGAAATCATTGAAGGTCATTGCAAGACCTAAGGAATCATACTTGCTCTTAAGCTCATCCTCGGACATCTGGCAGAAACCATCGATCACAGCAACATCCGCAGGATCGTCATACTTTGTGATAAGGGTCTCGGGCTTCTCAAGCCCTGTTTCCCTTGAATCTACAGGATTGATGCAGTGGGACTTTATCCTTGCAAACTCCTCATCGGAAATATCACCTGTCAGCACATAAGTCATTGCAGTCTTTACTATAGGCTCTTCATCTTCCTTAAGGAACCTGATGCACTGCTCTGCAGAGTCAGCACGCTGGTCATACTGTCCGGGAAGGTACTCCACTCCGAATACCCTTGCCCCTTCAGGGATATCTATCTTTTCTTCGAATAATTCGTCAACGGGAGGCTCGCTGAATACCTTCCTGCAGGCTCTCTCGAATACCGTATCCGATACATTTTCCACATCATAACGGATAAAGATCCTTACAGATTTTAAACCGTCTATCCCAAGATAGCTCTTAATCTCATCAGTTAACTCTGCTGACTTTACAGCATACTCAGGTTTCTTTGCTACATAGATTCGTCGTACTTTTTCCACTTTGTTTCCCTTCCGCCCTATAAGGCATCAAAAATTTTTTATGTTTAAGTTCTTTAAAAAGGTTTTGTCCAGAATTCTATCAGCTCTTTCATTTTGCTGATTGCCGCATAATACACGCCGTTGCTTACGCCTTCGCTCCACATGGTGCCCTTGGTCCTTCCCTTTATTATATACTTTGAAAGGATATCTCCCATGACTTTTATGTCTTTTATTTCAGCCTTCTCTATGAAGGAAAGCTCATCAGCCACGGTCCTTATACGATACTTGTTAAAGGTATACTGATAATTCCTGTTTATGAATTTAGTCTTTTCCACTGCCCTGACAAAATTCATAAGGGTTCCGTCATATACAGGAAATTTTATGGTGCCGCCTTCGCCCTTGCTGGGATCATAGACATCCACAAGATTCTCGCCCTTTTTGCTCTCAAGCCAGCCAAGGTAACGCCCCAGTTCTAAAACATCCGAGCTGTATTCGTCTATAATTGCCATTATACCCGCTTTGTTTTTTAAATCCATAGCATATCCTCTCTTACATCATCAGCTGTACCATTTCCATCGCTTCATCATAATCAAAATTACCTACCGCCTTCTTTATCTCCAAAAGCTGAGCCCTTATTCCGTCATCCATAGGATAGGACAGCAGTTTTTCCACTTTGCGGAGCGCCTCTGCCTGCTCCAGCATTTCAAGGCTTCCCTGAAGCGAATTCATCTGTCCTAAAAACTCATCCCAGGTAAGGGACTCGCTTCTCATCTCTATATCCGCCTCTTCAAGAAGCCCTGCCTCGTCTAACGCAGACCTTATGGTAAAAAGAAGCTCCTCATATGTATCTGCTAACAGATAACCTTCCCGGTCTATCTCTTCAGTATTGCCGTTCCTGCCAGCATATTCCTGGAGCCTTGCAAACTCTGAAAGCTGCTTTGCTCCAATGCCTGCCATAAGACCTTTCAGTGCATGCACTTCAAATACATACTGCCTGATATCCTGCATATCTATGCACTGGCGGATGCGTTCTACATGGGCATCACCATCATCACAGATATATTTTAACATCTGTATGTATCTTCCGGTGTCATTACCGTAATTTTTCATTCCTTCTGCTATATCCACACCGGGAAGCGAAAGATCCAGGTCTCCGAAATCCATATCCGACATGGGCCTGTCCACATAATGCAGGATTTCCGGCGGAAGGAATTTCTTTAATACTTCCTCCATTGCTCCTATATCGATAGGCTTGGAAATATACTCCTGAAATCCGTTCTGTAAAAACATCTCCCTTGTGCCACTTATGGCATTGGCGGTAAGAGCTATTACAGGCATGGAGTTGACCCTGGGATCCGGATCCTCACGCAAAAGCTTTGTGGTCTCAATACCGTCAAGCTCAGGCATCATCTGGTCCATAAGTATCATATGGTAGTTATTGCGGGATACTTTATCTAAGCATTCCTTTCCGGAAAGTGCCGTATCCACCCTCACCTGGTACATGGCCAGTATTCCCTGGGCCACCTTGATATTGGTAATATTATCATCCACAACCAAGATACGGGCAAGGGGCGCAATGAAGGTCTTTCTGTCCCTTTCCGTTTCCATCGGAAGCTCTATATAATCATAGTTTCCTAACGGGGTAGGATCCGCGATTTTCTGATTATAATAAAATGAAAATACACTGCCAACGCCATAGGTGCTCTTTACATCTATCATGCCCCCCATGGATTCCACCAGCCTCTTGCATATGGCCAGTCCCAGACCGGTTCCCTCTATAGTCCTGTTCTGGATCATATCCGCACGCTGGAAGCTCTCAAAAAGCGTCGGCAGGCTTTCCTGCCTGATGCCGCAGCCGGTATCTTCTATGGAAGCACTCACACATGCTCCGTCGGGAGTTTCTTCCCAGTCCACACTTAAGCGTATATATCCCCGCTTCGTATATTTTACGGCATTTGTGAGAATATTTGTATATATCTGCCGCACATGTGTCTCATCCCCAAGAAAAAGACTGGGCATGTTCTCATTTACATGCACTATCAGCTCAACATTCTTATCCACCAGCTTAAGGCCTATCATATTACAGATATCCTTAAGGACCAGTCCCAGATTGTATTCGCTTTCATTATTTTCAGTTTTACCGGTCTCTATCTTGGAAAAGTCAAGGATACCGTTTATGAGTGAAAGCAGGGTATTGCTGGCGCTGCGGATGTTATTCGCATTCTCCTCTACCTTGCTGTTAATGTTGTCATTAAGTATCAGTTCCGTCATGCCAATAATGGCATTCATAGGGGTACGGATCTCGTGGCTCATGTTTGCCAGGAAAACAGACTTAGCCTGGTTTGCCTTTTCAGCTTCATTCTTAAGCTCGATCAGGCGCTGGGTAAATTCATGTTCATCTGTCTTGTCATTAATCCATATGGTGGTTCCCTTGTACTTTCCCATATCATAAAAAGGAACCAGAGAGATCAGATATATCCTCCCATTAACTTCCATCTCTTTTTTGTCATTCTTGCGGAGTTTCTTAACTACATCCAGCCTTGTAGCCTCGTAATTGAGCTGGGGGAAGATCTCGCCGGCCTTTTCATTGGTGAAAAGTATCCTTTCCGCCGCATCTACCACCACGAAGCCTTCCTCAATGGTTTCAATGATGTCGTCCCGGGCCATCTGCATGGAATCAAACATCCTGAACTTAAATACGATAAATATAGCTATCGTCCATGCCAAAACAAGAGATATCCTCAACGGCATTACATCCTTGGCATAAGGTACTACGCTAAGTATCAGTCCCACAACAGGTATAAGCCCCGTAAAAGCAAGACAGGCAGCTCCATGATTAGTCTCAAGGAAAGCATTCCTATAATTCTGGAAGGTGATGAAGAAACCGAATATGCCTATCAGCACCGTCGGCACAAGATCGATATAGTAAATAGTGCTGTAGCTGATATCCTGCGGAAAAATATTCCTGCCTGAAGCGACTATCATAGGGCTCCCCAATATCGAAAGAACAGCCACCAATCCGCAGTGGAAAAAGAAATATACCAGTATCGGAACAGAAAACTGTTTCGGAATTTTTACGCCGCAGGTGCTGATTGAAAAGAATGCAAACGCCGTCACGAATCCACAGACGCCCATATGCTCCATGGCGATAGAACCACGGGCAGCTGCTGAATCCCCGGCAAGAAGACCTGCCATGGCCGCAACCAGCACAACAACAAGGGAGGCCCCCGTAAAATTAAGATTGCGAACAATCTCAGAAGGCTCCGACCTATTTATCAGAACCATTGAAAGTGCCAAAAGGATCAAGCCGGCAAGAACTGCCGATAACATAATATAGTACATCATAACATGGATATTTTATCAGATTTGGATAAAAAAAACCACTTGCCAAGATAATTCGGATTTGCTATTATTACATTTGTTGTTTAGGGGCATAGTTAAACGGTTTAACATCGGTCTCCAAAACCGTCGAAGAGGGTTCGACTCCTTCTGCCCCTGCGAAATGTTAAAAGGACTGCGTGAGCAGTCCTTTTTTTGTCTACCCGAGTTATTAATTAAAACTTCCCACATATAGTCTTTTGGAAAAGAACGACAACTCGCATATGCACCGGAACCGATGCAACGCCTCGGGAAACTAATCGCTAACAGCCCGTAGTCATCCGGCACATGCGAGCCGGCAAAGAACACGCCGTCTCGCAACCCTGTATCGGATAACAACGGGCTGTAAGCGATGGATTTCCCCTCAGCTAAGACCGCATCGTGATTGTTCCGGTGCAATTGCGAGTGTCGTTCTAACTAGTTCTGTTAGTGGGAAGTTTGATTAACAAAGAATTTCGACATTCGAAAATTAAGAAACTATGTTAATTCACATCTCCCCCAGCTTCTCATTCAGCTGCTCCCACTCTGCCATATACTCGTCGTCCTGTGCGGTTAAGGCATCTATCTGCGACTGCAGCTCCTCAAGTTTTTTGTAGTCACTGGCATTTGCAGGGTCATTAAGCTCTTCTTCAAGGGCCGCTTTCTTTGCATCGTTTTCCTCAAGAAGAACCTCAAGCCTTGCTACGCGCCTTTCCATACGTGAACGCTCTTTTCCCATGTTAACAGATTTCTTTTTAGGTTCGGCAGGCTGCTCACTACTTTCTGCTTCTGTTTTTTCCGCATGGCCTATATTCCAGACATTCTCCGGCTTGTCAGCCTTTTCCCTGCCCCGCTCACGCTCATATTCCTCATAATCAAAAGGGAAATATTCTGCACCGTTGCCTTCAAAAATGATAAGGGAATCAGCCACCTCACGCACAAGATACCTGTCGTGGGTAACAAATATAAGGGTACCCTCGTATTCCTTCAGCATATCCTCAAGCGCTTCCTTACCCACTATATCCATATGGTTTGTGGGCTCATCCAGCATAAGAAGGTTTGGCCTGGTCTCAAATATCTTGGCAAGGGCAAGCCTAACCTTTTCACCGCCGGAAAGAAGCGATACTTCCTTGAATACATCATCACCGGTAAAAAGAAAGCCTCCCAGTATATTCCTAACCTCTGTTTCCGTAAGCGTCGGGTACATATCCCAGAAATCATCCAGGACGCTCTTATCGCTCACATACTGTGCCATCTGCTGGTCAAAATATCCGGGCTCAACACCGTGGCC
Organism: Lachnospiraceae bacterium; assembly: GCA_017635395.1. Classification (GTDB taxonomy): domain Bacteria; phylum Bacillota; class Clostridia; order Lachnospirales; family Lachnospiraceae; genus NK4A136. The sequence continues at coordinate 14,647 of JAGBLN010000012.1, read as the reverse complement.
GTAGGAAAATTTTCCCGACTTTTTTGCAAGCTTACCGGTAAGGGTTTTCAAAAGAGTCGATTTTCCAAGGCCATTTCCGCCTATCACACCTAACTTCTGTCCCTTCTTTACGGAAAAAGAAAGTTTTGCAAGTGTGTCGTCATAACCGATTCCTAAGTTATCAACGCTAAGCACATCATTTCCGCTTTCCTTTGCAGGCTTTGTCAGAGTATGAAAAGCCTTAAGCTCATACTCCTCAGGTGCCTCGATCTTTTCCATATGCTCAATCTGCTTGAGCTTATTCTTTGCCATGGATGCCTTGGTGGCCTTATGGATAAAACGGTCCGCCACCGCCTGCAGTCTTTCTATCTCTTTCTGCTGGGCTTCGTAGGCCTTTTTCTGCTGTTCGTATCTTTCCTTCTTTACCCTGACAAAATCCGAATAGTTTCCCACATACCTGGTCATCCTGGCATGCTCTATCTCATAGATTTCATCCGCTACCCTGTCCATAAAAAGCCTGTCATGGGAAACAACGATCACAGCCCGCGGGTATTCCTTTATATAGCCTTCCAGCCAGCTTATGGTGGATATATCAAGATGGTTTGTCGGCTCGTCAAGGATCAGTATATCCGGTCTCGACAGCAGAAGCTTAATAAAAGCGATCTTAGTCCTCTGACCTCCGGAAAACTCCGAAAGCGGCCTGCCCTCATCATCTTTGGTAAAACCAAAGCGTTCAAATACCGTCTCATAATCTTTTTCATAACGGTATCCGCCCATGTAGTTAAATCTTTCCTCCAGGATGGCATATTCTCCCGCCAGCTTTTCATCCGGAGCCGTATCCAGACGCTTAAGCATATCGTCCAGCTTTTTCTTCATTTCCAGCACAGGCAAAAAAACCTTACGGATCTCATCGCCGAGAACGGCGCTGTCATCCGTAAAGGTCATCTGGGATAGCCAGCCTATTGTAAGTCCCGGGGACTTTACAAAGGCCGGCTGAATATTTCCATCTCTTTTGTCTGCTGAAATCTCTCCTGAAAGAAACTTAAGGAAAGTGGTCTTGCCGCATCCGTTTCTTCCTACTATGGCTATCTTTTCGGTATTCTTAACCTTGAAAGAAATATCCTTTATGAGAGTTCTGTCACCGTAGGAAATATCGGCATTGCTGACCTGAAGCAACATTATTTAACGCCTCAGACTTTCGTATAGATCTCAGTGTCAATGCTGTCCTGGCCATCACGGAAAGTGAAAGCAACGGCAGGGGTCTGTACATTAAGACCTACAAATGCGCATGTTGACCTGATCTTCTCGCTCACAGCAAGCATTATGTGGTTAAGGAAATTCTTCTTGATGACATCATCAAGATTATCAACGAAAGTGCTTACGCTTACAGGCGTAACAGTTTCAATTTCCATCTTCATGATCTTGTTTTCTTCATCAGCTACGGTATGCTTTACTGCAACCATTGCGACTGTGGGAACACCCGGATTCAGATTAACGGAAACCTTTGTATTTACCGACATCTTGATAGCCTCACCGGCCTTTGCGTTAAAATTATGGTCATAATGTAATGACTTGATAGTGGTTGCACCTATTGTTACTTTTACGTCTTTCATGTTTTCCCTCCTGAATTAACTGTTGTACTGTTCTGAACAACTACTCAACTGCTTTCAATGTTTTCATCCGCTCGCTTAACTTCTTAAACTCCTCCGGAAGTCCTTCCGATCCAAGGACATCCCCCCTGCCCTGGTCACAGAGTCCTGAAAGCTCAGGATTCATAGGCAACCTTACTACTGTATCTATTCCATATTCATCAGCAACTTCTTTAACGCGGCTCTTACCGAATATCTCATGAATCTCTCCGCAGTCCGGGCACTTGAAATATGACATATTTTCAACTATGCCCAGTACCGGCACGTTCATCATTTCAGCCATCTTAACAGCCTTGGAAACGATCATGCCCACCAGTTCCTGCGGTGAAGTAACTATCACTATCCCGTCGATAGGAAGGGACTGCATAACGGTAAGGGCTACATCACCTGTTCCGGGAGGCATATCTACAAACATATAGTCTACCTCGCCCCAGGCAACATCAGTCCAGAACTGCTTTACTGCATTTGATATAAGTGTCCCTCTCCATAAAACAGGATCCGAGGGATCATCAAGAAGCAGGTTTATGCTCATGAGCTTTATATCATTTATTGTCTCTGCCGGCAGAATATTCTTTCCGTCATAACCAGCCTTTTCTGTTACCCCGTACATCCTAGGGATTGACGGGCCGGTAATATCAGCATCAAGTATGCCCACTTTATTGCCCTGCGACTGCATACTATTTGCAAGAAGTGAAGTAACCATTGACTTACCTACTCCACCCTTACCGCTTATAACAGCAACAACATGCTTGATATCCGATGCCTCATTCTGGGGTGCTTTTGCTATTCCCCCGTTTCTGCTATTGCAGCCGCTCACTCCGCAGGAGCTGCAGTTTCCTTCACAACCTTCAGCCATTTATTTCCTCCAAACTAAAGAGGATCCGAAGACCCTCTGTCTTTAGTATTAATAAAATTTTATTTAGTATCCAATCTCGCCTTGCTGCTTCTTCATAAGGAACAGGTCAGCGATAGCCTTGGCCAGCCTGTAGGGATAGAGCTGCATCATCTGGGTCTGTATATGCTCTCCCAGCTTTACATCAAATGTGATCTGTACAAAACGGTCATCATTCTTGAATGAATCATCAATGAAGACCCCTGCTTCCATCAGTTCGGTGGTAGGCGTAGAAATATCCACCATCTTGTTGAGCATCATGCCCATTGCAGTAGCAGCAGAACCCATCATCTGGTTCATTGACTCTGATACAGCACTCATATGAAGCTCGGATATGTCCTGCTGATAAAACATACCATGACCGTCGCTTCCCATCATAAGATCAGTCATGATCTTTACATCATCTTCCTTAAGGAAAAGAACACTGAAACCATCCAGCCCCTTTACATAATCAACTCTGGTAATAACGGATTTTTCCTTATGTTCCTCAACGGCCTCCCCCTTGTTTTTGATCATAACTTGGGGTATTGAGATATCAATATCACCATGAATGAGCACCGACAATGCCGTCATAGCATTACCCAAAGTGATATTTGCCACCTCGCCTATGGCAGAAAGCTCCATAGCGTTAAATCCGCTGGCATCAGCCTTTTCGATAGCTGCTTTTGTAGCTGCATTATCCATATTGCAGTCTCCCATCCACTCATATTAAAACTGTACAAACAGACTACTTTCAAAAACTTATAAACCATTATACCAAAGCAGCCGTTTTTATGCAAAAAACTTTTTACAGCCGCTTCTAATTATCGATTTTCAGCAGTTCAGAAAAAGAGTAGGAAACATTTTCTTTTTCTGCATCTACGCTGATAGTATAACTCCTGGTCTGACAGCCGTTCTTCCGCAGCGTTATCACATATGTTCCTGCCTTTTTTTCAAATTTTACAGGTGATATGCCAAGGTATGTCCCATCAAGGTAAACCTCTACCCCATCCGGCGACTCTATGGTCACATAATATACTCCAGGTGTCACTACATTAGATGCAGACGTCGGTGTAGGCGTAGCATTCACATCCGGGGCCGCTGTGGGAGTTGCAGTAGGTACAGTGTTTGCCGACACAGCAGTATCCACGGAAACGCTGTTTTGCGACGCACTGTTTTCTGATGCGCTATTATCTGAAGCACTGTTTTCTGACGCAGTTCCAAGGGCCGGAGTAGGCGCAGGCGAATCCGGAGATGCTGTAGGACTTCCATCGCTTACAAGAGTTACCCCCAGCGTCGCATGGGGTTCAGCCACCCTTATATACCGGCTCACTGTCTCATACCCCTGTGCAGTCACTACCATCTGGTGCAGGCCGTATGACAGCTCTACCTCATCCGTTATGTCTGCCTTTTCGCCGTCAAGATAAACATTTGCATTCTGGGGCGTAACTGTAAATATTATGCCGCCGTACAAGGGCTCTGTCTGATACTTGCTAAGATCCATGCTGATCTCGGCACCGTCTGATACCTTAAGTGCCTCTTCACCGGATACGCCGTCTTTTGAAATGTACGCAGTATAATTTCCTGTTGGAACGGGTATAAACATGTCCTTTGTAATCTGGTATACAAGCGCATCACCAAGCTGTATCCAGCCGCCTTCGAAAGCAGCGGTATTCTCAAGCCTAAGATACCCGTGACCCCTGTCCACATTTATGCTGTATATGGTATGTTCAAGGCCGCACACACGGATGTTGTCGGCAACGCTTATATCCATCATCTCACCGGTTCCGGAGGGAAGTATCACCGCCGCACTTTCCGCAATTGAATAACGCTCGCCGTTTATCACAACACTCCTGCCGCCGTTTTCCGGTTTGAAATTTTCTATATCCTTTATGGAAAATCCTGCCGTGGATACCTGCAGGGTATTAAGCCTTTTCCTCATATGCATGAAAGTCACATCTACCATCGTGCCGTTTTCAAGCTGAGAAAGCGCTATGCCCTGGCCATACTTATTCGTAAACACTGTGGCCCCGTCATAATTTAGCGTATATCTTTTCCCCAGCTCTGGATTCAGAAAAGTAATGGTCTGATTTTCTGTATCCCGGCCCACAACTGCAGCCGTGTCCACAGAATCATAATTTCCCGCCACTGCCGGAATGAATCCTGTATCCGCATAGCCTTCATTTGAAGCCGGAGCTCCGTTTTCCTCTTTAAATGCATCATGTAGCAGGTAGATGGCAATGGAAAAAAGAAGCAATGAAAGTATCATTACCGCAATGACATATACAGGACTTACCCTGCGCCTGTTTCTTTTTTTTCTGCCAGTACCCTGTTTCTTCATCCCTTTATGTCTTTTTCTTTGCCTCCGCCTTTACGTTTCCCCGTGTTTTTGAAACTTAATCAGTATACTCACGAAGGCGCGACATAAGATATTCCCTGTCATTATGAGAAGGTTCCTCTATCACGTCCTCAAGCATTTTCTGAAGGATCTCCCCCATTCCCGGTCCCGGTTTTACACCTGCCGTTATGAGGTCAGCTCCCTTTACTGCAAGTGACTTAAGAGACATGCACTCATTATCGCGTTTTATCTCTTTGTAAAGGTCCCGAATATCCTGCAGCCGCTGCAGCTTTTCCTCCCGCATAAACATGCTCTGTGCCAAGGCATCAGCCTCATTCACATAGTACAAAAGAGGGAAATAATCTTCACCTACCCTTCCTATCACACGACGTACGCTCTTCTTTTCGGCAGGGTATCTGATCTCATGAGCTGCAACGAGTCCCGTGACCATTTTTACCGTATCATTGTCGTACCTCAGGCGTCTTAATATTTCCCCCGACATCCGGGTTCCCAGTTCCGGATGGCCTTTGAAATGAGCTATTCCTTCTTCGTCCACCGTCTTTTTTGCAGGCTTGCCTATATCATGGAGAAGCATTGTAAGCCTCAGAATCTTCTTATTCTTCTCATATTCTTCACCCGGATATTCCTCTGCCAGCCGCTCCAGATTTACGGCACTCACAGCGTGAAGCATATGTTCACCCACATTATAGGCATGATGGGGATTCTCCTGTGCAGTCACCATACAGGCATCAAACTCCGGTAAAAATACCCTCGTAAGCCCCGACTCATAGAACAGCCTGAAAAACTCCGGATTATCGCTCATTAAGAGCTTCTCCATTTCCACCCTTATCCGTTCGGCGCTTACTTTTTCAAGAGTAGGCGCAAGCTTTTTTATGGCAGCATAAGTATCAGGCTCTATATCTGCCCCGAGCTGAGCCGCAAAGCGAATAGCGCGCATCATCCTGAGTGCATCCTCACCGAAACGTTTCTCAGCATCACCAACACAGCGGATGACATTATCAGAAAGATCTTCTCTTCCTCCAAAAAGATCAACCAGCCCCTTTTCCGGATGATATGCCATGGCATTGATGGTAAAGTCACGACGCTCCAGATCCTTTGAAAGATCTGATGTAAACGTCACGTTCCTTGGATGTCTGCCGTCATCATATATGCCGTCTATCCTGTATGTAGTGACTTCGTAACCGTTCAGTGCTCCGTCCGATTTCATCAGCACAGTAACGGTTCCGTGCTTTATCCCGGTATCCACTGTACGACGGAAAAGTTCCTTAACCTGCGCAGGTGACGCAGACGTGGTGATATCCCAGTCTGCAGGATCACGGCCCAGGACAGAATCGCGCACACAGCCGCCAACCACGTAAGCTTCGTGGCCCGCATCATTCAATGTGCTGATTATCTTCCGTGCGTCTTCCGGCACGTTGATCTTTATATCATTCATATTCTATCTGTAAAACTTTTTACCGCTCTACGTTCTACTTAAATGAATTTAACGCCTCTGCTACATACTGCTGCTCTTCTCTTGTGATTCCGGTATACATGGGAATCGACAATACCTCATTTGCCAGAGCCTCAGTTATCGGAAGGCTCCCCTTCTTCACGCCGAGATACTCATATGCCTGTGACAGATGTGGCGGTATAGGATAGTGGATTATGGTCATGACACCCTTCTTTTTAAGAAAGGCTGCCAGCTCGTCACGTCTCTTACTGCGCACCACATACTGATGGAACACATGTGTAGCTCCGGATCTGCGCTTGGGAAGTTCTACATTTGGATTGCTTATTGCTTCATCATAGAAAGCCGCAGCCGCTATCCTTTCCTCCCGGCACTCGTCCTCATGAGCCAGACGCACTTTTAAAAGAGCCGCCTGTATCTCATCAAGGCGTGAATTCATTCCCACTTCCTCATTGTAATAGCGTACAGCACTCCCATAATTACGAAGCATCCTTATCTTTTTGTCATATTCGTCATTGTCGGTTATCACCGCTCCACCGTCACCGAAAGCACCGATATTCTTTGACGGATAAAACGAAAAACATCCTATGTCTCCAAAGGTTCCTGTCATTTTGTCTCCGAATCTTGCTCCATGGGACTGTGCGCAGTCTTCAATAAGTTTAAGGCCATGTTTTCTGCAGACAGCAGTTATCTCATCCATCTGCGCAGCCTGACCGTAAAGGTGAACCACCATAACAGCCTTTGTGTTCGGCGTTATCTTCTTTTCTATTTCAGCGGGATCCAGAGAAAAATATTCGTCTGGCTCAGCAAATACGGGAGTAGCACCTGCAATGGTTATTCCCATCACGCTTGCAATATAGGTATTGCCCTGTACTATCACCTCATCGCCTTCTTTTAAGCCGATAGCCCTGCATGCCAAAGTCAAAGCATCCAGACCATTACCGCAGCCCACGCAGTATTTGGCACCCATGTACGATGCATACTGTTCCTCGAATTCCTTCAGTTCTTTTCCCAATATGTAATAACCGGACCTCAGGGCACGCAAAGCCGCATCTTCAAATTCCTGCTGGTATCTGAAGAACCCTCTGTCCAGTCTGTTTGTCATTATTTCCTGCATATAGCCTCCTGTTTTCGCCCCGTACTCACAGCTCAGATCAGCAATTTTGAAAAACACTGACGGCTGTGAGGCAGTCTTTTCAGAAAAATCCATCAATCATAAAGGGGTTTGTCATTTATGCAGTCGATAAGATCCCCTACAGTTTCCAGTTCCGCAAACTCTTCTTCACTTATTTCTATACGGTATTCATCCTCAACTGCCATGATGAATTCCATCATTTCAAAAGAGTCAGACAGAAGATCATCCTTAAAGCTGATATCCCCGGTTATCGCCATTTCATCAGGGACACCAAGTTTATCCCTCATCAGTTCACTTATGCGTTCAAGCATAATTCCCCTTTCCGCCGCTTTTTACGCAGCTTAGCAAAAAGAATCTTTAAATCCAATAATTCATCTCAGCTTCACCGCTCCCTCATTTCCAAGATACCCCGGTCCTAAAAGATAGATCAGCCAGTCCGGATCCGTCTCCTCTATGATACCATAAACATCCTCATCTGCAGACATGTATCTCAGATCCAGGAGATGGATCTCACTGCAGTCATGTATAAGGAACGGCGCTATGGCAACCGCGGTTGAGTCCCGCACAATTACCATTTTAATATCGTTCGGTGCATTTTCATTCTTTAAGATCATATGGTCATAGTCCTGATGAAGATATGCATAATAGGCATAATAGTCAAAGCTGTATCCTGCAAGATTCTCGTAATATACAAAGGCATCTTCAAAATTCCCCTCCCTATGTATCCCCTGGGAAGGCACATCAAGGGACATTTTCGTATCCCACTTTGGAAGCCATAATTCATAGTCATCGAGCCCGGTAAAGAACCGGCCTGTCATACGTCCGTGAGTGCCCAAGAATACGTCTTTGTATTCGTTACATGAATAATTATCCTCATTCATCCAATCGACATCAGGTGCTATGCCGCTTTTTTCATTAACAAATTTACCCATCTCGCAGGCCGTGATAAAAGCCGCATTATTTCTCATGTGATGGTCCGTACGGTAAAAATAACCGTACCAGTCGCCGCCTTCACGCTCCAGTATCTCCCTTACGCTCAGGTTAGGTATTCCCTGTTCATTAAGGTATTCCGTCATCCGTGCAGCTTTATCTCCCGCACTGCTCTCCACTCCAAAGGGAAGATCCGCTTCCGTTTCTTCCTTACCACAGCCCTGTACATAAAGGAATTCAATGCCGTGCGCCTTAGCAAATTCGAATGCATCCGCTGCCCCCTCCTCTGCCGGCACTATGTCCGGATAAAGATCAGGCATGGTGGCATATCCGTTGTCAAGAACCGCGACATCGGAATATACAGTGCTTCCAAAGGCCATACGCTTGCACATAAGCTTCTGCAATGCGCCCCAGGCATCCACACCGTAATCACGGGCAAGCTCAAGCTGTGCAATACCCTTCACATGGCCGTCAGGCTCCAGATCAGCTGCAAACTCATAGCCATTAACAGCAGTAAAAAATGAAATGATCAGGAGAAAAGCGCATGTGAAAATAATACCGGACCGGCATTCTTTTTTATTTATGCATTTTTCTTCAGATATTTTGTCTGTCTGTGTGTTTTTCATTATCTCTACTCATACTCTAAAAATTAAAGTATATGAATGGACTATATCCGCCTTTTAAAATGTAAACTATACATACCATAAATGCCGCAATCAGCAGTATTCGTTTTACAGCTGGTGCACTGTCAATTTTTTTGCCCACCGGGGTTGAAAAAACCGCCGCTGCAATAAAGAATAAAATATTATCTTTTAAATAAAACAGCGCTGAAGCAGCGGAAGCTCCGAGTACCGGAGTCCCCTTCGCATAAAACATCTGGCCTATATAACGAAAAGCCGTGGGCAGATCCGGAGAAAAGAAAATTACCCAACCGAAAACTGCCGCAAGCAGTGAATATACATAAGAGAAAAACAAAGGAAACTTCAACTTTTTTCCATACTTTATCTTTCTCTCAAAAAGCAGTAACGCAAAATTCTCAAGCCCCCAGAAAATAAAGGTCCAATTGGCACCATGCCAGAACCCTGTCAAAAACCAGACAATAAAAAGATTAAGAAAATTCCTTGCTTTTGAGCAGCGGTTTCCGCCAAGCGGAATATATACATAATCCCTGAACCAGCTTCCCAATGAGATATGCCATCTTCTCCAAAATTCTGTCACACTGGTTGAGACATAGGGATAGTTGAAGTTCTCCGCAAATTTAAATCCAAACATTTCACCCAGTCCAATTGCCATATCAGAATATCCTGAAAAATCAAAGTATATACAGAATAAGAAACATACAGCACCAAGCCACGCTGCCCCAGGCGATATGTTATCCCCCTCCGCCACATGTCCCATCATACGGTATGCAAAGAGGCTTACAGTATCTGCTATAAGGATCTTTTTGCACACACCGACAATAAACCTCTCCGTACCATCTACAAACTTCTGCACGCTTTCTTCACGACGGATTATCTGCGCGGCTATATCCGCATACCTAACTATAGGTCCGGCCACCAGCTGCGGGAAAAGCGCGATATACAGTGCCACATCCAGAGGATTCCTCTGCACCTTTGCATTTCCCCTGTATACATCCACCACATAGGAAAGAGCCTGGAAAGTAAAGAAGGATATGCCTATGGGAAGGGCGATGCCTGCCAGAGGAATATCCGATTTAAAAATAAAATTAATATTGCCTATTGTGAAATCAAGGTATTTATATACAAACAGCAATCCGATATTGCATATCACGGATATGGCAACGACTGCCTTACGGGCTCTCTCCGAAAGCCGCTGTTTCTCACTGTCAACAAGCAGCGCAAAGACATAGTTCATGACTGCCGAAACGATCAGCAGAATGACATTTTTCCCTTCGCCCCAGGCATAAAAGAAAAGACTGCCTGCAAGCAGGAGCAGGTTCTTTACCCTGATATTCTTTCTGCAGATGATATGTCCGAAAAGATAATATCCGGCAAGCATTGCCGGCAGAAAAGCGAACAGGAATATGACGCTTGGAAAAATCATCCTTCCCGCCTCCGTTCGCAGATTATATGTCCGTCTTCAACCCTGTAGACCATATCGCACTTTTCAATGGTCTGAAGTCTGTGGGCGATTATCACAAGTGTCTTCCGTCCCATGAAACGGTTTATGGAATCCATTATGGCTGCTTCTGTATCATTATCAAGTGCTGAGGTCGCCTCATCCAGGATCAGTATCTCCGGATCATCATAAAGCGCCCTTGCAATACCGATACGCTGACGCTGTCCGCCGGAAAGTCTTACTCCCCTTTCTCCGATGCCGGTATCAAGTCCCTCGGGAAGAGACCTTACAAACTCATCAAGCTGCGCCTCAGCGAGCACTTCCCAAATACGTTCCTCGGAGATTTCATCTTCCGGTATACCGAAAGCCACATTACGGCGGATGCTGTCATCAAGCATGAAAATAGTCTGGGGGATATAGCCCACATTCTTAAGCCATCTGCGGTAATTTGCAGTCTCCATCACATCCTGTCCGTCAGCTTTAATAGTACCCGACTGCATTTTGAGAAGTCCCAGCAGCACGTCCACTATGGTGGATTTTCCGGCGCCGCTGCTTCCCACTATGCCTATGCTCATTCCCACCGGAATGATGAGACTGGCATCGTCAAATATGAGTTTTTCTGTATTAGGATACTTGTAGGTGATATTTGAAAGCTCCACCTTATCATGTACGGGAAGCTTATCCTTAACCGGCATAAGATCTGCCATGTCGGTATTTTTGTCATCGATATCACCCTGAAGATTATCGGAAACTCCCATAAGGAAAGGCTCAAAATACGCGATATTATTTATCTGATTGTTGATACGGTTGGCACAGGGCATGAGACGCACCACTGCCACGCCGAAGGCTGAAAGTATGGCCAGCATATCCGTAGTGTCCTGACCGTTTAATATAAGTATCAGCATGTAAAGGACCATTGCGGCTACACAGATGGTCTCTATCAGGAGCCTGGGGATATTGCTGTAGAGAGTATATTTCTGCACAGCATCCACATAGCCCTTGCCGCAGCGGATGTACTCATCCACAAAGTAAGCCTCCCTGCCGCCGACCTTTACATCCTTTATGCCAGTCACGGTCTGGCTTATCCACTTGAAGAGTCCGCTGTAATAATCCTGGTTGTCCTCGCCAGCCTTACGCATGATTGGTTTCAGCACAAGCTTTATGATAAAAAGCACGGCGCCTAAAAGACCGGATATCATTATGGTCATCATAGGCTCTGCCCAGAGCAGCACGGCTATAAGGAAAAGCGCCACTATGGTCTCTGAAACAAGTGTCAGGAGCGACAGTATCAGAGCGTACATATTATTTACATCAGAAGTGATACTCCTCTGTATCACGGCTGTATCCGCATTAAGAAAATATTCATAGTTCCTGCGTATGTAATTCTTCATCATGCGCTCGGATGTTCTGAACTGGTTTGTGTATACAAAACGGTAAAGGACTTTCTGCTGGACATACAGGAAAATGTTTTTAACAACAAATGCAAGTATCAGAAGGACCATTACTAAAACGGTAAAGTCCCTGGGAGACTGCATCCCGAGGGCATTATATACAGGAGCCACGTATTTGTTCCCTGTCACCGCATCCTGATCCATTACTATGGAAATGACAGGAATGACCAGGGTTACGCTGGCAGTCTCGAGAATAGCGCCGATAAGCATCATTATCACAAGGACTACCATAAAGCCCTTCTGCTTTTTATCCAGGAGTTTATTAAGTTTATTGACTATTTTTAACATTCGGTTTTGTTTTATCCTACTTTGTAATGTATTATAAATTTATGAGAGATACAGATTGCTCCGCTGCTTAGATCTTGTGCCTGTGCATTTCCACCGGCTCATACTTATCCATGAAGTCATGGCCCAGCCGTATCTTTTCATCAGCGAAGGTTATTGCGCCAAGCTCTGTATATACCGAAACCACGGTATCAAAGTGCAGCCCCTCAAAAAATCCCAACAGTTCCATTGGTACCGTAGCGGCAAACTGCGGATACTCCGGGAATTCCGCCTTATAGTCCAGCACATCCCTGGGGTGCGGCTTTATGAAAACAATGCATTTGCTGCCGTCATTATTGCGACCATAAGTCTCTATCAGATCTTGCATTATCTTCTTACGGGTCTCAAGATCTGTCAAAGGATCAGACAATATCAGTACTGCCCGGTTACCGCTCATTTGCAGATTCTCTGCAATCTTCTCTATCTCAGACTTATTCTCCACAAAAGCAGAAAGCAGGATTTCCTTATCTGCCTGGGTCAGACGGTCATACAGCGGTTTGCGAGGTACTACTTTATACTTTTTATAATCGTACTGCAGGACGGATCTGTCATTTATCTCCATATCTATACAGTATTTTGAATAACCGTTTTCTATAAATATGAGATTAAGCGAGGCAAAAACCGTCTTTAATTTAAAATGCCCTGCATTGCTTATCCTCGCAAGATCAAGAGTCTTCAGACAGTCAAGCCCATCCTCTATGGCATGATATCGTATCTTATGCTTATTCAGATACAGCCCTATGGGATCAGTATCACAATAGACATATACATCCCTATATTCCCTGAAATCAACAGGCACAAAGGGTTCCTGTGCCTTAGCAAAAGCAGAAGTAAACTTTATCCGCTGTATCATATTGGAAACTATATTGCCGCGGTCCTTTTTTAATTCTGCCAGTTCCGGAAAGAAACTTTCCCGTTTTTCATCAAATTCTATGACTTCCTCAAAAAATCCGAGTTCTTCTATCCTATCCTTAAGTCCGCCAAAGTTATTTGACATAAGGCTTAGGACCAGTGTCGCTCCTTTGTCACGGTCATCCTTTGCCCGAAGCTCAAATTCTTTTAGGAATGTGATCAGCACATGGTAAAATGTGTGACACACATAAATTCTGTCTTTCATGAAATCCTCCGGCTCCGGTACTTAGCCATCACAATGATCCTGACACTCCCTGACCGCTGCATTACCCGCCTGCTGCGGAACAGTTAACCAGCTAGACAATGATCTTAAGGATAATGGCAGCTGTTGTTACGATAATCGCAAAAATAAGCCACATGACAGTATAACATATTTAAAAAGTGCTAGGAACAATAACAAATGGCCTGCTCAATAAGGGCTGTTCATATTCTCAGCAACTGCTACAGCCTCCTCGAGACTCTTGTCATAAAACCGGTCCGCACCGAATATCCTTCCTGACTTTCCATCATCCACAAAAGCTCCCACTACTACTCCGGGGATAGCTGACTCCGGCGCATTAGGAGCATTCGGTCCCCCAAGATCTGTACGGCACCAGCCCGGATCTGTAAGATTGATCAACACATCCGAGCCCTGAAGCTTCGATCCTAAATCTATGGTCACCTTATTCAAAGCAGCCTTACTTGCGGAATACCCCGCCTGCTCCGGCTCAAGTGCTATTCCGCTGGTAGTATTTACTATCCTTCCGAAGCCGTTTTCCTTCATTTTCGGAACAAAGTGATAGCAGATCATCATAGGTGCAACAGTGTTTATAAGGAAACTAACAGTATAGTCCTCTGCAGGGGTTGTCAGGTAATCAGTCCTGTATGCTATCTGCATGCCCGCATTATTCATCACTATGTCTATCCTGAGATTAAGGGAATCAATCTCTTCAAGCATACGCTTTACACTATCAAGATCCGAGAGTTCAGCTTCTACCTGAATGCACTTCACCCCAAGATCCTCTATCTCGGATCTCACACTATCGGAGTTTGTCTTCTTTCTGCTCTGCACTATGATATTGCAGCCTCTTTCTGCAAGAAAAAGTGCCGCAAGTCTTCCTATACCTCTTGCTCCACCGGTTACGAGTGCCCATCTTCCTTTTACATCAACCATAAAAACCTCCCTCATTACATGAATAGAATTTTCATAACATGAACATCTGCATAGTTTCGGCTTCGTTATATTCTGTCAGGCACATATTCTTCACCTCCGCCTACGCCTCAAGGGCATCAGCAACTTTCCTTACCTGCTCACAGGGATAACCGCAGAATTCAACTATTTCATCAACTGTCTTGCCACGGTGCAGCATATCGGTGATCTTTTCTCTGTCACGTATCTCACGCCCTTCTGCAAGTCCTTTCGTGTGCCCTTCTTCAAGTCCTTCTGCGCGACCCTCTTCAAGTCCTTTCGTATGCCCCTCTTCAAGTCCTTCTGCGCGGCCTTCCGCGAAACCTTCCTCACGCCCTTC
>JAGBLN010000011.1 GCA_017635395.1 Lachnospiraceae bacterium | reverse complement strand
CGCCCTACGCTGACGGCGAATATGCCTACAAGTGCAAGGGCTGCGGACATATCGCTGATACCGCAACGGGCGACTATACGGCAGCCCTCATGACTGCCATGACGGCAGCGATAAAGGCTGCACCTGAGAATGGCACCGTTAAGATGGACTGCGGCTACTATGTCTCACTGAATTCTGTCGTAGCAGCTGCGCATGACGCAAGGCCTGACGTGACTACTATATTTACCTTCATATACAGGGGCGATACCTATGAGCTCACCATACCTGCAGGAGTGGCGCTCGTGCCTTCATTAAATGAGGAAGGCTGGGCAGGCTTTATGCATATCAAGAATATCGCAGGCGTGACGATCGTAAAGAAATAAGATATCCGCATAGCCAAATTAATGTATAAGCATAAGCAATAGAGAAGACTGCCATATCACAACATGATGTGGCAGTTTTTTCGTATAAGTGGTCATGACTGTGCGCTGATATTGTTCCTTGTAGGAATGTAAATGTTGTATAATATAAATAACTTCCCACACCGTGTAGTCTTGTCTGACGGTGTTTTAGTGAGACTTAGCAGTTCTCGAAAATGCTACAATACACCAGGAACGGACCGTCATGGAAGGCGGGACGAGTGAACAACGCTACATGGATGTAGCGTGTGAACGGTTCCGGAAATATACCATAGATAGGGCATTTTCGTAAGAACTGCTTGGCGAACGGCACCACCGTCAGGCAAGCTACCGGTGTGAGGCAGTTAGTGGTATACAACAAGTGGGAAGTTTTAATAAATAACAGTAAAACTGTCACAGGGTATGGATTATGGGAAATCCGGACTGACCGGATATGGCATATACTCAGGATACGGAAAGGGGGCATCATTATGAAGGAACATCAGATAATCACCATAGGAAGGGAACTTGGAAGCGGAGGCAGGGAGATAGGTATCAGGCTTTCAGAGGAGCTGGGCATTCCTTTTTACGACAGGGAGATACTGGAAGAGGCTGCGAAGAACAGCGGCTTTACCAGAGAGTTATTTGAGAAAAATGATGAAAAGCCCACGAACTCGCTTCTGTTCGCAGTAGCAATGGGGATGAACTATTACGGCGGCGGGTTTCAGAAACCACTGACCCTGGAGCTGTACCTGGCGCAGTTTGATGCCATGAGGCGTTTCGCGGCAGAGGGGCCGGGGATATTCATAGGGCGCTGCGCGGACTATGTCCTTTCCGAGATGCCGGACCTTCTGAATGTGTTCGTCCACGCAGACCTGAAAACCAGGGTGGCGCGCACGGCGGCAAAGCACGGCATTTCCGAAAAGGAGGCCGAGGGGATGTGCCTTCGGAGCGACAAGGACAGGGCAGCCTATTACAACTACTACTCAAACCACGAGTGGGGTGATGGCCGTTTCTATGACCTGAGCATAAATACCGGTAAGCTGGGCATTGACAAGTCTATAGAACTGATCAAGGCAAGCATAGAGTAATCTGCCTATAAGATCCCGGTCAGAATTCCATAAGGATAAGGCCGGGATTCTTTCTTGTTTAATTAATTTTTTGTGAAACCTATTTTTTTGAAATAAAACCAATACCTGCGGCATTACATAACTAGACTGGAAGGAGATTTTAAAAGACATGTTTTTTATGACAGCCGATGTGGGGAGCATAACCGCGTCGGAGGATGTAAAAGAAAGGGATAAGCGGCTGGAAAGGGCACTCAAGCGCCTTGCAAAGGGAAAGAGCCAGTCACTTGATGATATATACGAACTGACCAAGGGAAGCGTTTACGGTTTCATACTTTCAATACTGAAGAACCCCGAGGATGCGGAGGATGTGATGCAGGATACATATGTGAAGGTGTGCCTGAACGCATCCCAGTACCAGGCCCAGGGAAAGCCCATGGCGTGGATACTGACAATAGCAAGGAACCTTTCGCTGATGCGGATCAGATCCCAGAAAAGAATAGCGGACATTCCGGACTACGAATGGGATGCCATAGCGGATGAAAATTCCGAGTTTGGCAGCGAGGACAGGATGGTATTAAAGGCGGCGTTGGACAACGTCAGCAAGGAAGAATCCCAGATAGTCGTGCTGCATGCGGTGGCAGGGCTTAAGCACAGGGAGATAGCGGAGATGATGGACATGCCTTTAGCAACGGTGCTTTCGAAGTACAACAGGGCGATAAAGAAACTTGCAAAGATCATAGAAGAGGATTCAGTTCAGGCAAAGCAGGACCGGAGGGGAAAGGCCCATGAATAGAAAAGAAACGGAAAGAAAAATAAAGAGATCTTTTGAGAATGCGGCTCCTGACAGGCTGGATGAGATCAAGAAAAGGCTGAACAAGGCCACGGATGCGGACGGCGTCGTGCCTATGCATAGGGGCAAGAAAAAGAAGCTTAAGGACCGCAGCATAATTTATACCGGCGTGCTGGCGGCAGTGGCAGCGGTGCTGCTCATAGTAAACGGCATAATGATCATCGAGCAGGGCAACAGGACCAAGAAAGAGGAAATGACTGTCGCAAGAACCCTTACCCTGGACCTGGAAAACAGCGTGGCCCTGGATGTAAATGCAGTTGGCCAGGTAGTTACCGTAAAGACCCTGGATAAGGACACTGCCGAGATCATAAACGGACTTGACCTTACGGGCACGCCTTCTGATGTGGCAGTAAATGCCATCGTGGGCGCTATGTATCAGAAGGGCTGCCTTGGAGGAGAGGTGACGGACATAGTCGTAACTGAGACGGACCCTGTGGCAGCAGAGCCGGAAAACAGTGAACCGGCAGGCGTATCCGCGGATGAGGCCGAACAGAGCAGCGCATCGTCAGAAAACAGTGCAGTAACGCCTGAGACTGTGGAGAGTGCGTCGGATGAGCCTGCTGAAAAGCCTGAGGATACAAGCGTTTCTGTGGACAGTGCAGCAGTGGCGGCGCTTGCGGACAATACCGAGGAGGGAAAGAAGGCGGCCGTTACCATTGCCCTGGCAGATGCGGGGATAAAGACTGAAAATGCGACGGTGACCAGGGCCGGATTTTATACTCTCGGAGACCTTATCTTCGGAACAGAGCTGAATGCGGAGACTTCATACTCAGACAAGCCTGAGGATACTGAAACCTCGGAACAGAAAAATGACGGGGATGACAAGAAGGCTGAAGATAAGAAAACTGAAGACAAAAAGGCTGACGAATCAGCTAAGACAGATGAGGCATCCGACGGAAAGCATGACGATAAGACGGCTGATACTGAAGATACAGCAGATGAAGACGCTGACAAGAAGGACAGTGAAAATGCTGCTGCTGATGCCTTAACCGAGGATGCTAAGGACAGCGCTTCAGAGAATTCGGCTGAAAAGAAAGAAAGCAGTTCTTCATCATCTAAAAAGACATATGTAAGCCCTATTCTTTCCGGTATGGGAGATATGGATAAAAAAGTATGGTTTGTAGAATTTACCTCAAACGGTTATACTTACAGTAGTATCATCGACCTGGAAGGGAAAGTGATATACTATTCAAGAAAGAGCAAGTAAGAGGCAGCCGTAAGGCCGGTAAATTACAAAAGGAGGACAATTATGTCAGATAAGCCGTATCCTACACCGCACATTGACGCGACACCGGAGGATTTTGCAAAGACTGTCCTGATGCCGGGAGATCCCCTCAGGTCAAAGTACATAGCAGAGACATACATTGAGGACGCAAAGCTTATAAACAATGTCCGCGGAGTACAGGGGTATACCGGAATATACAAGGGGCACAAGGTGAGCGTCATGGCCAGCGGAATGGGCATGCCGTCCATAGGAATCTACAGTTATGAGCTGTACAATTTTTTCGGCGTGGAGAACATAATCCGTATTGGTTCTGCCGGTGCAATAAGCAATGAGCTTAAGGTCAGGGACATCGTGTTCGCCATGGGTGCGTCCACAAACTCAAATTACGCAAGGCAGTTCGAACTGCCGGGAACAATGGCGCCTATAGCAGACTATGAGCTGCTTAAGACGGCAGTTGATTCTGCGGATGAAGAAGGCGCAAAGTACATGGTAGGAAATGTGCTTTCCTCAGATACTTTCTATGATGCTCAGGACGATGCAAATGACAGGTGGATAAAGATGGGTATCCTCTGCATAGAGATGGAAACGGCTGCGCTTTACTTCAATGCGGCAAAGGCCGGCAAGAAGGCGCTGGGAATGTTTACCATATCAGACCACATCCTTACCGGAGAGGCCCTGAATGCCATGGAAAGACAGACCACATTTGACCAGATGATGAAAATCGCGCTGGAAACAGCCGTAAAGATGGACAAATAAGCCCATATAGACTGAATCCCGATAATTATTACAATTTATAGTAGTTATTAGCTTGTTTTTTTCGGACATTTTCGCTATACTTAAACGTGGTGTGGTATGGCGAAGATGTCTTTTTTACCACATGAAAATACATATTTGTTCGTTCTTAATTTTTGATTGACGGTTGATCGGACAGAGGGAATTGGGAGGCTGCAGTAGATGAAAGAACTTATGATAATGTATCATCCCGTAAAAAAGGAGATCAGATTTTTTACGAGATTTAAGGGTGATTTTGTGGAGATTCCGTATGAGGAGTGTCCCCACCTTGAAAAATACAGTCCGGGATCGGGTGAGTTTCTTCTGCAGAATCAGGGCATAAGCTTTTTTGATGATATCTGGGAACAGTTCGCCAGGGATAATGTTAACCTTACCTTCAAGGGCACAAAGATAGATTACGAGGACTTCCGTAAGAAGGTTGCCGACTACAACGATGAGAAGGGCAAGGAAATCTTTAAGATCGCTGACTATGTGGAACTTCCAAATGTATCTGAGATATACGAGGCAATAAGCAAGTTCTGTGACGAGGCTCTTGAGTCTTTCGACGAGCAGCTGCAGAACCAGGAAACCAAGCAGATGTTCCGCCTGCGCAAGAAGCTTTTCGATGAGAGAAAGGCTGTACTTGACCAGGATGAGGTCAATCTCTGCTTAGTAGGTACATATTCAGCAGGAAAATCAACATTCATAAATGCAATTATCGGAAGACGCATACTTCCGGAGAGCATCAATTCCGAGACTGCCAAGATGTTCAAGATCCACAACGAGGCTAATCCTCGTGTTGGTTTTGTCGTGAATACAACAAAAGAGGACAGGCCGGACAATATCCAGATCGTATGGAATGATGCCATCGGCCAGTTTGAGTTAGTTAAGTCCCAGTCTTCATCCCAGGAGGGCATCAGAAAGTCCTTAGAGCTGGAGACATCTGTAGTGGCTGAGCTTGGGCTTAAGCGCCATGAACAGCTTTGCCGTATCCTTAAGAAGCTCAATGATGTTCCCAATCATGAGCAGCAGGACGGTTCAGGCTACATCAACGGTGTTATAGAAGTGGGCTATCCAATTCCTCTTTGCCGTGACATTAACTTTACATTCTTTGATACTCCGGGTACGGATTCAAATTCCTCGGAGCATCTGCTTATACTTAAGGAGGCTCTGCAGCAGCAGACTAATTCCATACTTATCGTAATGTATGAGCCTACCAAGATGGAAGGTACAGGTAACTCTGTTCTTTACAAGCTTATCAACGGATTCCGTGATGGTTCCGCAGGAGATCAGGGCGTATCCATCGACCTTGACCGTTCCTTCCATGTAATCAACCAGGCTGATACAAAGACCAGCAAGGATCTGAAGCTCCTTCGCAACAAGAAGGTTGTTGTATCCCTTAAGGAAGAGGATAAGATCTGTGATGAAGAAGAAGTTGAGATAGACCTTTCCGAGGCAAGGCTGTTCTTCGTTTCATCCAAGGCTGCTTACATAAGCAGGGCCATCCAGGATGGCATAGACCTTGATGACGAGCGTACTTGGCTTGCAAATCACAAGAATGAGATCAACAACGAGCCTACTGTCGATCCTTTCACAGAGGATCCTTCAAACATACAGGCTGACAGCGGATTATTCTATCGCTATGACAAGCTGGCCAATGCAGAGTTTGAAACCAAGCAGCTCATTGCTGATTCCGAGAAGGCTGCAAAGGAATGCGGAAATGCGCTGGACGGCGTTGTACGCAGGATATATGTCAATTCCGGTATGTATGCCATCGAGCAGGAAATCATCAAGTATGCTCAGAAATATGCCCTGGCTGTTAAGGCAAAGGGACTTTATGACAGCATAGAGAACCTTATCAATTTCGTTCGTGTTGACTATGAGGCTATAGAGAACCAGGCAAGGCTTTCCAAGGAGCATATCGAAAAGAACATCGAGATCATGAAGACCAGCATGGTTCAGGATATAGAGACTGCCCACGAGGAATTCGTGGCACGAATCACTGATGACTCGCTTGAGACACAGGTGGCTGAGATAAAGAGTCTTGTTCACGAGATAGAGAAGCGCCAGGAGGCAGCAAGCCGCCAGGCAGACAAGATGCAGTGGATCGCGCTCAAGCCTGAAATCTTCGAGAAGAAGAACGAGATCATAATCAGCGAGCTTAACCGTTATCTGCAAGAGATTGATGATGTTTATAAGCGCATCAGGGGCCACATACTTGCGGCTCAGGTGCAGGAGCTTAAGAACATAATCATAAAGAGGATCAAGGAATACAAGGGAATAGATGAAGGTCTTATCAGAAGAATCGCAAATATCTCTGATACCGAGATTCCTCCTTCAGAGCTTACAGCCCTTAAGATGAATGACTACATCAACGAGCAGAAAGCCATCCTTATCTTCAATACTATGGATAAGAAGGCTTACAAGCGCGACCTGGAGAGAGCATTCAATGCGCAGACCGTAGAGCAGTTTGTTGCATACAAGGATGAGGTTATCCGCGTGGCAAGACAGAGAACCGCAGAGATGGTTGAGGAGTTCAAGAACAACATCGATACCATTTCCGGATCATTAGAACTGCTGCTCAGGGATGAGTCAAGGGCTATCGAAGAGCAGAAGAGGGCTAAAGAGGTTCTCGATATGATAGGCGCCAAGGATGCTGAACTTAACAGGAAGATCTGGGGCGAGGAAGAAAAGAAGGAACAAAACTAAAGGGACTATCTGGGCAGCAGAAGGATACAATTTCCCAGAACAACAGAGGCATTTAGGAGTGATCCCGAATGCCTTTTCTATATACCGTGCGGGCTGCGTAAGGAATTCTATGCCGGGGGTGAGGATATGCGTCCGATAAATATTTATTCACTGACAAGGGTTGCGGACATGCAGCTGGTATCCGGACTGGAACGGCAGATGTCCGGAAGGCCATGCTTTCTAAAAATAAGGAAGTGGGAAATGGAGGGACTCAGGGCTTTCTGCGGAAAGCTGTGCGAGTCCGTGCCGGATGCCGCGGAATACGATTTCTATTATTCTTTTGTCCTGCCTAAACTGGGCAAGGAATTTGATCTTCTGAGAATATATGATGACTGTGTCATAAACATAGAGCTAAAGAGCGGTAATGTGACCGACGAGGTGATCCGCAGGCAGCTTGAGCAGAACAGGGCTTACCTTGCTATGCTGGGGCTTAATATGTATTTCTTTACCTATGTGAGTGGAGGCGACAGATTGGTGAGGCTTACCCACAGCGGCAGGCTTGTGGAGGCATCCTGGGATGAACTCCGTGCTGTGCTTGAAAAAAGCGGAGAATGCTATCACGGCGACATAGAGGATCTTTTCAAGGAGGAGCGCTACCTGATCTCGCCCCTGACGGATCCGGAAAAGTTCTTAAGGAAGGAGTACTTCCTGACATCCCAGCAGAGGGACATAAAGAAACAGATAGTAAGGCGGATAAGACAGGCGTCGGAAGAAGGAAAAAATGCTCCACCCCAGGGATTTACTGGTTTCCCGGGAACAGGCAAGACTATCCTGCTTTATGACATAGCAATGGAGCTTTCAAAGAAGGATCCGGTGTGCATCTTCCATCTGGGGTCATACATGCAGGAACTGGCGCATTTAGACAGGAGACTCAAGCGCATAGATTTTTACTACGGCCGGGAAGCCTTTGAGACTGATATAAAGACGGAATACCGTGCCATACTTGTGGACGAGGGACATAACATGGACAGCCTGATGCTGGAAAAACTTATGGACCTGTCAGCTAAATGGAGTGCCCCCATCGTGATCTCATACGACAGGGAAGACGCACTTTCTTCGGAGGAGCAGGGAGAGTGCGGAGGCCTGCTGGTGGAGGCGATGAAGGAATTTAAGGGGTACCGGCTGACCAACAGGATAAGGCTTAATACGGAACTCTCAGGATTCATAAGGGCTGTAATGCATTACGGTTTCGGAGAGAGGAGAAGGGCGTATCCTTCTGTTTCCATTGCATATGCGTCGGATGAGTCTGAGGCGGCCGCCTTGCTGGGTATATATGCCAAAGAGGGATACGAATTTATCCGGGATTCATCCCTTGGGGATTTAGGGTATGCCGGCAGCCAGGTAAGCATAGCCGAGGCTGAGGGAAGGGAATACCCGAGGGTGGTGATGCTAATGGACGAATCATTTTATTATGATGAAAAGTCATACCTGCGTCACGGAAATAATGCCGAAGATACGCAGGCAGTGAGGAACCTTTTCAGAGGGCTTAGCCGCGCGAAAGAAAAGGTCGCTTTAGTGGTGAAGGGAAATGAAACGGTATTCGGACGGCTGATGTCGATGCTGCAGCCGATGTAAAATATATGGGGGAACTGAAAATGGACAATTCTGAAGTCACGAAGAAAGCTGAAGCCAGGAGCAATAAATACCTGCTGTTCCAGGCTCTGTTTTTTGCAGGAGCGATAATAATTAATTTTGTCCTGCCTCGGACTGCGAGCGCGCTGGGACTGCCTCTGTATCTGGACAATGTGGGAACGCTTCTTGCTGCCATACTAGGAGGCTATGTACCGGGAATCGTCGTGGGTTATCTCAATAACATAATCAATATGCAGGGAAATCCTGGAAATGCTTATTATGTAGTGCTTTCCACCATGATCGCGGCCTGCGGAACATACTTCGGCAGGAAGGGGTATTATAAGAGTTTCGGAAAAGCGCTCCTTACAATTCCTGCATATGCTTTTATCGGCGGAGTGCTGGGCTCTATACTGACATACCTTCTCTACGGATACGGAATAGGGGAGGGGATAAGCGCGTCATTTGCAAAGACTCTTTTTGAAAGCGGAAAGCTGGATGCCTTCTGGGCACAGATGGCATCGGACGCAGGCATAGACATGGTGGACAAGACCATAACCGTAGTGCTTGTGTTCATTATACTGAAACTCATACCTGAACAGCTTAAGCCGGGGCTGTGGCTTACAGGATGGAGGCAGGCACCCCTTTCCGAGGATGCTCTGACGGATGCCAGGCATAATGCCACCAGGTCTTTTTCGCTGAGAGGGAAGATTATTGCGATCATATCCGTGATAATGGTCTGCGTGGCGGTGGTTACGACCATGATCAGCTACATCCTTTTCCAGAGCTTTGCCATAAAGCAGTACGAAAACAGCTGTACCAGCGCGGCACTTCTTGCTGCCGACATGGTCGACCCGGAAAAGGTGGAGGCCTATATTTCATTCGGCGATGTATCGGCTGATTACAGGCGGATCGAGGAACGGATGGAAAAAATACGGGAAGGCAATCCTGACATAGAATATATCTATGTATACAGGTTCGAGCCGGAAGGCGTGCGGGTAATATTCGACCTGGATACGCCGGATGTGAAGGGACAGGATGCAGGCACAATCATAGAATATGAGGATTATCTCCTGCCGTACAAGGATGCGTTCCTAAAGGGCGAGGCTGTGGAGCCGATCATGGATGAGACGATATACGGTCACCTGATGACGGTGTTTGAGCCTGTATATGACGCAGACGGAAACTGCCTGTGCTATGCGGGGGCGGACATCAAGGTAGAGGATATATGGCTTGCGACACTGAACTTCATGACGAAGGTGTTCTCCCTGTTCGTAGGATTTTACATATTCATACTTGCTCTATGCATATGGCTGGTGGACTACCACCTGATCTACCCGATAGCCGCCATGACCATGTCGGCAAGGAAGTTTGCCTATGACAGCGAAGAGGCCAGGGAGGTGAGCGTGGACCGGCTGCAGCACCTGGACATATTCACCGGCGACGAGATAGAGAACCTTTACGAGTCCCTTTCAAAGACCATTGCGGAAACCGTAGGCTACCTGGAAGATGTGGAGGCAAAGGGCGAGGAGATCGCCCATATGCAGAACGGCCTGATCTATGTACTGGCAGACATGGTGGAGAGCAGGGACAAGAATACCGGCGACCATGTCAGGAAGACCGCTGCCTATGTGCGGCTGATAATGGAAAAAATGAAGGAAAAGGGGATGCACGCAGACAAGCTTACGGATGCCTATGTGGAGGATGTGGCCAATTCGGCGCCTCTCCATGATGTGGGCAAGATAATGGTTTCGGATATTATCCTGAACAAGCCTGACAGGCTTACGGACGAGGAATATGAACTGATGAAGAAGCATACCACGGCGGGCAGCCGGATCATAGACAGCGCCATGGCACTGGTTTCCGACAGCGGTTACCTTAAGGAAGCAAAGGATCTTGCAACCTACCATCATGAGAGGTGGGACGGCAAAGGATACCCCAGCGGGCTTGCTGGGGAGGATATTCCCCTGTCGGCACGGATAATGGCTGTCGCAGATGTCTTTGACGCCCTGGTGTCAAAGAGGAGCTATAAGGAGCCTTTCAGTTTTGAGAAGTCCATGGAAATAATAAAGGAAGGCGCAGGCACCCAGTTTGATCCGGAAATCGCAGAACTCTTCGTGGAATATGCCGAGGATGTCAGGAGGGTGACAAAGGACCACGAGGCCCGTATGGATGACGAGTCGAGGATCATGCGAGGGGATGAGTAAGGTCATAAAATCCAGATATAACGCAGGTTACATAAGGATTTTGCATGATGGTTAAAACTAAATTTAACTAATCGACGCGAGCAAAAGTTAAGTTGAATTTTGATATAAGTTAGAATGCGCCAGGGTGTAATTTTGACAAAATGAGTGCCTGGGACTTCAAATTTTTTAGCAAAATGAAGGCTGTATGGTCATATGAAGCGAAAAAAGTCAAATCAAATACTTCAAATAAAAACTGCGCATCAGCTGATGCGCAGTTTTAACATTCTTATTTTTGCTATCCTTAGTCGGGCTCGTTGAAGGGAACACCGTCCGGAAGGAATGCGTTCTTGGTTGTGAACTTGATTACGTCGAAGGTAGGTACGTGAGGTATCTCGATCGGCGCGATGGGAACAACCCTCCAGTTTGCAAAATCAGGATACTGGTCGATATCTGCCATGTATGTGATGAAAGGATATTCACGGCCATGGAGTATGAGGACCTCACCCTTCTGCTTGTTGAAGCGCTGCAGCTCGGAAATGGATATCAGCCGCCGCTTTTCGGCTCCGCCCGGTCCCCAAGCATCAATCTCGCCACAGAGGAAACTCATTTCATTTAAGAGGTCTCTCTCACGGGAGGTGAGGAATATCCAGTTATCGCAGTTACCCTTAATTGTATCAGCATCTTCACCATAACGGCCCTTCAGCTGGTGAATGGACTGTACGATGAGGTAGAATCTCATGTTTCGGCTTCGTCCTGCAGATATCATGGAAGGCATATCAGGTATCTTCGGGATATTACAGAACTCGTCCAGCACGAAGTTGACACGGACAGGCAGAGAAAGTGTCGGCTGTCTCTGTGCCTCACCGATCAGGATTTCGTATACCTGCTTGATGAACATTGTTACCAGGAAGTGACAGGTTGTCTTTTCATCGGGTACGATGATGTAAACCGCTGTCTTCTCGTGTCCGAACATTCTCATATCGAAAGTGTTGTGGCAGAGCATGTCGGTAAGTCTCTTATTCAGGTTAAAGATGGAAACCATTCCGTAAAGCACTGACATGATGGAAGAAATTGTCTTTTCATTCTCACCGAGCAGTGTACCCTTGAAGAGCATACCGATTGTATTCTGTGAGCTCATCTTACCAGCCAGTGTTCTCAGTGACTCGAGTGAGGACTGTGAGCAAAGGGCGGTGAGGCTTCGCATGTTAACTGCGCCCTCAGCTGCTGCAGCTTCGAAAAGAAGATACATATTAGCTGTAAGCAGTGTCTCAGCCATCAGAGGATAGAGCAGGTCAGTTGAGTTTTCCTTCTGTCTTGCTGAAAGAGTAGCAGCAAGGTCGTTTATAAGGTTGTTGGCCTCATCCTTACGGCCTGTGGTGTAGTACTCAAAAGGAAGCGCCAGGGGATCCCACATGTCTCCGTAACCGATATCACGGAAGTTAAGAACTACCAGCTTGTAGCCGCGCTCCTTTGCAAATCCGCCGGTGCGGACATAAAGCTCAGCCTTAGGGTCGGTTACGATGAAAGACTCGCCTGCACGGATCATCATGTTGATGGTAGGCATACAGAAGATACGGGTCTTCTTGGAACCGGTAGCACCGAAGATAAGAGTATGGGTATCGGTACCGTCAAGGTAAGCGGTATTTCCGTCTGACATTACGGGTATACCTGCTGTAGGATAAGAGGGTGCATGGAGATCCACTCTTGTAGCGGAACGCTGCATCTCTTCAACGGTAGCCCATCTGGTCTGACCGTTGTTTGCTTTATATCTTGTGTTTTTTATCTGATTACTTGCCATTTTTTAACCGGCCTCCTTATCTTTTAGTAACTGAACTGGGATGTGAATACGCGTGCATTGTTCTGTATCATTTCTGTGACATACATTCCGTCGGGTCCGAATGCACTTATCATGCTCCTGGTCACCATTCCGTTACTGGGAGGGGTGGTGCTGTAGAGCGAATATGCGATATCCGATGCCATTCTGTCAAGCAGTGTGTATCCAGCAAAATACTGGTCTTCCTTAAGCCTTGCAACGGATGCGTATATGAGCTGCTCAGCCTCGGGATCAAGAGCCAGGCCATACTTAAGAAGCTCGTTCTTTGTATAGAAGCCGAGGGCGTCCGCATCCGGAAGCTTTAAGGTGATAGGCTGTATATGGAAGAATAGCGCAAGTATCTGGGTGAGCTGCTCTGTAGCCTGAAGATTGTAGTTAGGTACCTGGAATACATAGAGTATATCGGAATTGATACTCTGGAGGTATTTGAGCACATCGATGAAATTCTCTTCATTGAAGTGTCCGATCCACTCGCTTACATCGATGGACATAAGGCCGTGATATTCAGAACGGAATCCGGCAGCGCTGCGGATCTTTTCCATTATCTTGTCCAGCTCATGGAACTGTGATGGATCGGAAGGATATTCC
The DNA here is from genome assembly GCA_017635395.1 of Lachnospiraceae bacterium. Classification (GTDB taxonomy): domain Bacteria; phylum Bacillota; class Clostridia; order Lachnospirales; family Lachnospiraceae; genus NK4A136. Next base: position 37,042 of record JAGBLN010000011.1, on the reverse strand, counting down.
ATATAATAATCAAGTGTCTGAACCGAACCATAAAAATCAATGAGATTCTTCTCCTCATAAACGAAGCCTGTGAGCATGTTCATGAGTCTTCCGAGATCCATGCCGCTGTCAGACGCCCATAAAAGACTGGGGAGAACAGGAGGTCTCTTTACATTGAATTTACGGATGTTTTCGCTGAGAGTGTGCCACTGTTCCACAACATCTTTGAAATCATCCATGCCGCTGAGGCCCATGATTTCATTGTAGTACCGGTTTTCTGCCATTTAAGTTTTCCGCCTTTCTTTATTTATACTCTTACAACCAGTGGCAGAAAACTGCCTGCTGATGTAAACACATAACAGGGAGTCTGACCAAACCCCCACATGGCATTATAGCAACTTGATGAAAAAATTACCATAGCAAAGTGAATTTTCGAATGGAAAATTGTGAAAAATGACAATAAAAATACGACTGATAGATGTAATTTATACAAAGCCAAAGGAACAAAAAACAGGTTATTTTGTATACAAAAGGAACTAGGGAACTATTTCGAAGGTGTTGGAGGGCAGTCCCCTTTCGATTTCATCAGCGGTGCCTATGGAAGAATAGAAGTTTATTCCACTCTGGGAGTAGGTTCCGTTCTGGATGGTGCCGTTGTAGATGTCATGCCCCAGGCCGTCATAATCGTTGCTGTCAACATATGTAAGGATCGAGCGGATGACGGCTTTCACATAGGACTGGGAAGAGTCGGGGGAATACTGGCATATGGAGATCTTGTCTCCGGATGTTCCTGGGGATACCGTAAAGACTATGCCGGTGTCGCTGCCGTTTTCATAGAGATGGTATATGTTCACATCATTTGCGTCTGCGTACAGTATCATTGAATCTGCCTGGAGCTTGCGGTTCAGGTCGGAGATAAGGGCCTCGTTGGCAAGGCCTGAGGTATCTACCGGAGTATCTTCCGCAGGCTCAGCGCTGTCCTCAGGCTGGCCGGCATCTTCAGGTTCGGTATCCTGGCCGCTGCTGTCAGAAGAATCGTCGACGGGCGTATATACTTCTACAGGCGTAGGCATCGCCGGACTTTCTTCGCCCTCTGCCTGTTCGTCTTCTGAATGGTCTGCCAGTGGAGAATCTGCCGGATACTCAAGGGTGCCGTTTTCAAAGAGCTCGGCATACTGCCTTGCAACATTTCCGGAAACGGCAGAGGCAGTGTTATTTAAACAGTCATTGCAGATATGCCTGGTGGTGCCCATTACATCGAACTCCTTGCAGACCTTCTGCTGGCCGCAGAAATCACAGGTGGTCTTGCCACAGGCACACAAAAGAAGTGACATGAGTGACACTGCCAGCAGCATTATGAATTTGTGGGATAGTTTTTCTTTCATATAAATCATATTATATTACTTTTTTTATGTTTTTCATCAGTTTTTTATTGTCTTGAGACGGGGCGTACAAAAGGTTCAGGGCGTAAAACATTTCTATATATAATGAAGATGTAGTATAATAAGCAAGTGTGTCAAAAGCGGGGCTAAAGGATGAAGGGAAAAATGTCTTCTCCGTCGAAGGACGGTGATTACAGCAGAATAATCGACATGCCGCATCATGTTTCGGACAAGTATACGCAGATGAGCATGGAGGCCAGGGCTGCCCAGTTCGGAGCCTTTGACGCTTTATCCGGAATAAAGCGGATAGAGGAGATGGCTGCAAAAAAAGCAAATGCCGAGGCTGACGCACAGATGACGAGTGAGGAAATGTTTGACTGGTAGCAGGTCAGTTATTTGATAAGGTGACATCTTAATGGAGGAATGAAATGAGCGACAGGAACATACCGGCACCCTTTGAGAGGTTTAAGCATTTCAAGGGCGGAGAATATCAGGTCCTTATGATAGCGGAAGATTCGGGGACAGGAGAAAAAGTGGTCGTATACCAGGCGCTGTACCATCCCTATAAGATCTACACCAGGAGCCTGGAAGAGTTCTTAAGCGATGTGGACAGGAACAAGTATCCTGATGTGGCGCAGAAAGAAAGGTTCATGCCGCTGCAGAGGCCGGCACAGGCAATTGTTCCGGCAGCGGACACTGTTAATAAGAATGCAGTTACAGCTGGGGATGACAGCAGGGTAAATATGCATTCGGTTCAGCCCTCGGGGATTGCTGCAAGGACAGCTCCCCAGCCTTCGCAGCAGACAGTGGCAGGACCGGCCGCGCAGCCTGCAGCATCAACGGATGCGGATATACAGCCTGCAGCTGAAAAAAGGCCTGAAGGACAGATCAATCCGGCTCTGCTTAAGTTCCTGGATGCCCGTACGGTTGAGGAAAAATTGTCAGTTCTCTATGATATACGGGATGATATCACTCCGGAAATACTCACTCCTATGGAACTGTCGCTGGGGATGGAGCCTATAGATGATACAGTTGAAAAAAGGGTTATGCTGATAAAGGAAACCCTGACTGTCAGGGATCAGTATGAGAAAAGAAGGCTGAGATAAAGATGCTGAGATAAAGAAGGAGTTTGCACAGCCGTAAAAGTACGGCGGAAAGGGAGACTATGAAAATATCTGAGATCTACAAGGAAGACAAACCTACGCTTTCGCTGGAGGTTTTCCCGCCCAAGACAAGCGAGGTTTTTGACAAGGTAAGCCAGGCGGTAAATGAGGTGGCTGACTTAAAGCCTGATTTTATGAGCGTTACCTACGGGGCTGCAGGCAGCACTAGAAAGTATACGACAGCCATAGCTTCCGATATAGAGAAAAAAGGCGTGACTGCGCTTGCGCACCTTACCTGCGTGAATGCTTCCGAGGAAAAGATAAAGGACCAGCTGGAATCCCTTAAGGCAGCAGGCGTGGAAAACATACTTGCCCTCAGGGGTGACCTGCCGGAAGGCGTGGAGAGTACGGATGAGTGGATATACAAGCATGCAAGTGAGCTTATCCCAGTGATCAAGAAATACGGTGATTTCTGTATCGGTTGCGCATGCTATCCTGAAAAGCATCCCGAGTCAGAAAACATGAAGGCTGACATAGAGGCAATAAAGATGAAGGTGGATGCAGGCTGTGAGTTCCTTACCACCCAGATGTTTTTCGACAATGATCTTTTCTATAACTATATGTATAAATTAAGGGAGTCGGGAGTAAGCATTCCCGTGACTGCAGGCATCATGCCTGTCACCAGGGCAAACCAGATGGCAAGGATCATAAAGCTTTCCCAGGCATTCGTGCCCAGGAGATATGTTGCCATACTTGACCGCTACGGTGACAAGCCGGAGGCGCTTAAGCAGGCAGCAATAGCTTATGCTACCGATCAGATAATAGACCTGCTTGCAAACGGCATAGAGCATATACATATTTACACCATGAACAAGGCTGATGTAGCTGAAAACATAATGGCTAACCTTTCAGACATCATTCCTTCATGCGCAGACAAGGGGAGATAATGGAGCATCCTGTACTGATTTACATACCTGCTGTGGATGAGCTTGAGATCAGGGTACAGGAGGTGACCAGGTATCTGGGATACGGCGGTAACCCGGCAGAAGGCGAGGACCTGAAGCTTATCGAAAAAAAGATAGCCGAAGTAAAAAAGATAATGGCGCCGAAAGCCTGTTATGCCAGATACAGTTTTGAGAATGACGAAGAAAACAGTATGCTGACATTTCCCTACGGGGAGACAAAGAGCGAGGTGCTGTCCAGACATCTTTCGGGCTGCAGTGAAGTATTTATCTTTGCAGCGACCATAGGCGCGGTATTTGACCGCAGTTTGCAGCGCACCAGGTTTTTATCCATGTCAGAGACTGCAGTGATGCAGGCAGTAGGCGCGGCAGCAGTTGAGGCGGTATGTGATTCGGTCAACGGCATGCTGGAGCAGAAGGCTGCGGAAGAATCAAAATACTTAAGGGCAAGATTCAGCCCGGGTTACGGAGACTTCGAGCTGGAAAACCAGAGAGGAATATTCTCTGTATTGAATCCTGCAAAGAATGTGGGCATTACCCTGATGGATACCATGATAATGGCACCGGAAAAATCTGTTACGGCTGTCATAGGCATAAGCGATAAGCCCGGCAGAAACGGATACGAAACATAAGAGGCATAACAAAGAAAACGGATACGGCAAATGAGTACTACTGAAAAAAGAAATGTAATGGAAAAGATACGGGAGGGTTTCACCTACTTTGAAGGCGGGTGCGGTACCATACTGCAGGCTGTGGGCCTTAAGCCCGGTGAGCTTCCTGAGACATGGAATCTTACCCATGGCGATGTCATCGAAAAGATGCACAGCGACTACATTAAGGCCGGGGCAAATATACTTAAGACAAATACTTTCGGCGGAAACATCCTGAAGTTTCCGGCAGACGATCCCGAGATGCCGCTTGATGTGATAATAGCATCTGCGGTAAGCCATGCCCGCAATGCCATAGAAAATATGGAAAAGGATCCGTCGGTAGGAAAAGACCACTTTGTTGCACTTGATATCGGGCCACTGGGACATCTGTTAAAGCCCCTGGGCGATATGGAATTTGAAAGGGCTTACGAGATATTTAAGGCCACCGTGGATTCCGGAATGAAGGCCGGCGTGGATCTTATTCTTGTGGAGACCATGACTGATATTTATGAGTCAAAGGCGGCGGTCCTTGCGGCAAAGGAAAGCGGGCTTCCGGTAGTGCTTACTACTGCTTATGATGAGTCACATAAGCTGCTTACGGGTGCGGATCCCTGTACCGTAGTTGCCGTGGCCGAAGGCCTTGGAGTAGACTGCATCGGTGTAAACTGCTCTCTTGGTCCTGACCAGATGATGGAGATAGTTGACGGGCTGGTTAAGTATGCGTCTGTTCCGGTGGTGGTAAATCCCAATGCAGGACTTCCACGAACCGAAAACGGCAGGATCATATTCGATGTTAAGCCTGAAGATTTTGCGGAGGCGATGGTAAAGATAGCATCAAAAGGCGCAAGAGTCCTGGGCGGCTGCTGCGGTACCACACCGTCACATATAGCTGCAATGATAGATTCGGTTAAGGAAATGACACCGCTCCCCCTTACCGAAAAAAATGATACTTTCATCACATCATATACGAGGTCTGTCCGTTTCGGCGGCAAGCCCATCCTTATAGGCGAGCGCATAAATCCTACGGGTAAAAAGAGATTCAAGCAGGCGCTGCGTGAACACGATATAGATCACATACTTCAGGTGGGAATGGATGAGCAGGATAACCATGCAGATGTTCTGGATGTAAATGTAGGACTCCCCGAAATTGATGAAGTGGCAATGATGTGCGAGGTGGTGTCTGAACTTCAGGCGATCACTGATCTTCCGCTGCAGATCGATACAACGGATCCCATTGCAATGGAAAAAGCCTTAAGGCTTTACAACGGCAAGCCCATGATCAATTCCGTAAACGGAAAAGAAGAAGTCATGGAGCAGGTTTTTCCCCTGGCTGCAAAATACGGCGGTCTGGTGGTGGCACTTACCATTGATGAAGAAGGAATACCCAAGACTGCGGAAGGCAGGCTGGATATTGCAAAGAAGATATATGCGAGGGCAGCAGAATACGGAATAAAGAAAAAGGATATCATTATAGATCCTCTGGCCATGAGCATAAGTGCTGAGCCGGATTCCGCACTTGTAACCCTTGAGGCACTGAAAAGGATACATGACGAGCTGGGGGGACTTACGTCTCTTGGCGTTTCGAACATATCCTTTGGTCTTCCATGCAGGGAAATAGTCAATTCAATATTTTTTACCCAGGCCATGAACAACGGCCTGTCGGCAGCCATAATGAACCCGGCATCCACAGAGATGATGAAGGCTTATTATGCGTTCTGCGCTTTAAACATGCAGGATGAAAACTGCATGTCTTTCATAGGCTTCGCAGAGGAGTATAAGGCAGCTGAAGATGAAAAAGCTGCGAGGCTCGCTGTGGGCGGAGGTGCTGCTACAGGAGAAAAAAAATCCCCGGTGAAAAAAAGCAGCCTCTATGAAAGTATAGAGGACGAAAGGAAGCTTCCGCTTGTTGACTGCATTGTAAAAGGCATGAAGGACAGGGCGGGGGTGCTGACGGAAGAGCTTTTAAACGAGGGTATGGATTCCCTTGAAATAATTGACGGAGCACTTATACCGGCACTTGATATAGTGGGACGGGGCTTTGAAAAAAAGACCATGTTCCTGCCTCAGCTTCTTATGAGTGCGGAATCTGCGTCTGCAGCTTTTGCGGTAATAAGGGGGACACTGAAAAAAAGCGGGGATGAAGGCAAGATAAAGGGACGTATCATCCTGGCTACCGTGAAGGGCGACATCCACGATATCGGAAAAAATATCGTTAAGGTACTGCTTGAAAACTACGGTTATGAAGTGATAGATCTGGGCAAGGACGTGGCACCGGAGCTTATCGTTGAGACTGCCATTGCGGAAGATATAAAACTGGTGGGCCTGAGTGCACTGATGACTACAACAGTGCCTTCAATGGAAGAAACCATCAAGCAGCTGCAGAAGGAAAAGACAGGAACCCTCGTCATGGTAGGCGGTGCCGTTATGACACAGGAGTATGCTGACATGATAGGCGCGGACCATTATTCGAAGGACGCAATGGGTTCTGTCAGATACGCAGAAAAAGTTTTTGAGGTGAGCTGAACATGCTTTATTTTGTAATGAATCCCGCTTCGGGAATAGGAAAAGGCCAGATCGAAAGGCACAATCTCATTGAGGCTGTAAGAAAGATAGAAGAGCCTTTCAGGGGATATCTTACCGCCAGGGACAGAGGTGCAGACCTGATCGTGAAGAAGCTCCTGGAAAAGGATAAGGGGCATCTGACTATTTTTGTGCTGGGCGGTGACGGCACTTTCAATACGGCGCTGCAGGGAATGCTTATGTACGAGAACAGCCACCCGGAGGATGATCCTTTTAAGAGAGTGGAATTTGCATACATTCCCGTTGGCTCATCCAATGACCTGGCAAGGGGACTTGAGTATCCGAAAAAGCCTGTTGAGATTTTCAGGGGCATTATGAGGTCGCTGAAAAAAGAAGAGGACCGCTGTGTATATAATGACCTGGGTAAGCTTACTTACATAGAGGCAGAGGATGAAAAGTTTAACGGAAAGAGCAGATACTTTGCGGTAAGCTGCGGTATGGGACTGGACGCTTCCGTCTGTGCAGAGGCTATGCATTCAAGGGCTAAGAAGGCTCTTAATAAATTTGATGCGGGTTCTTTAAGTTATCCGGCAATCTGCGTTAAGCAGCTGGGGGTATCACCCATTACGGATATCACTATTGAAAATGAAGATACCGGTGAAAAGAAGCGTATGTCAAAGAGCATGGTGGTGGCAGTGATGAACCACAAGTACCAGGGCGGCGGACTTATGTTTGCTCCGGATGCATCCTGCGATGACGGTGTATTTGACTATGTTTATACAAACAAGCTGAACAGGCGTGAGGTGGCGCTGGCGCTTCCGAAGATGTACAAGGGAACCCACACGGATGTGGACGGAGTTTATTTCGGAAAAGGCAGCAGACTTGCTATTTGGTGCGGCGAGAATCTTTATGTGCACACTGACGGTGAAGTAGAGACCAAGGCTGTGTCCATAGAAGTGGAGTGCATGCAGAAACGCCTGTGCATGGTCAGGTACAGTTAGTAGTGCTAAAGACACACCGTATTGAAACAGAAAAATCCCGATGTGGTTCAGTATTTTGATAACTGTGACAATTGACTGTGGATAAAAAGAAGCAACTAAAAAATAAGAAAATTATTCTTATCGCAAAAATATCAGTTCTGATATTATTTGTTCTTTTTTCGCTTTCCACATGGCTTCCGGTGACGGAACGTATAGTGGTGGATCATGAAAAAATCACTGAAGGCAGTGTGCGTTTCGCGCTGGTTACCGATCTGCATTCCTGTTATTACGGCAAGGACCAGAAATGGTTACTGAACAGGATAGATAAGGAGTCCCCTGACATAGTGATGCTTGGAGGGGATTTTTTTGATGATGTGCTGGATGATGATAATGCGAAGATAACTGCAGAGTATCTGGTGTCAAAGTATCCCTGTTACTATGTGACGGGAAACCACGAATTCTGGAGTCACAGGCAGGATGAAATGAAAGATTATCTTAAGGGGATAGGCGTACATGTCCTGGAGGGGGACTGCGAGACAGTAGATATAAACGGCTGCATTATAGACATCTGTGGCGTTGATGATCCCACTGACATGACGGATAAACAGTGGACGGAGCAGATCGACCGGGCATATGCGCAGACCGATGATTCCCATCTGAAGGTGCTGCTTACCCACAGGCCGGAAAAGGTGGATAAATATGCAAAGTATGATTTTGACCTGATAATGGCAGGACATGCCCATGCGGGACAGTTCTTTATCCCGGTTTTAGACAAAGGGCTCTTTGCTCCGGACCAGGGCCTGATGGCGGAATATGTGAACGGACTTTATGGATTACCAAACGGGAGCCTGATGGAAGTAAGCAGGGGACTGGGCAGGGAGAGCACACCGCTGCCAAGGTATTTCAATCAGCCGGAAGTGGTGATCATAGACGTTGAATAATTAATGAAGGCCTAAGCAGAAAAGGAAACAGATAAAATTATGATGAAGGAAAAATAATGATATGGTTGCTTTAGATTGTACGGGCATGAAACTCATAAAGAAAATCGGAGAAAATGCATATCGTATAGAAACGGAAGAAGGTAAATGTGCACTTATCAGACTAAAACAGGAATAGGCGTGGCCGTTTTGGTCATAGCGGTCAGGTTTGCATAAGTTTAATATGTAAACTGCGTTGGGAAGTGCGTAAAATAAAGCATTACGTCACCTTGATTTTTAGACGGAAAGAATATAAAATTTATGTGTTATTTAATACAATTTATCAAATAGGAGGATATTTTTATGGCAATCGTTTCAGCTACAGAGATGGTCAACAAAGCTCTTGAAGGTCATTATGCTATTCCGGCCTTCAACACAAACAACCTTGAGTGGACAAAGTGCATTCTTACGGCTGTTGAGGAGACAAAGACACCCGTTATGATCCAGACTTCAGAAGGCGCTGCAAAGTACATGGGCGGCTACAAGCTGGTTGTAGATATGGTTAACGACCTTATCGATTCTATGGGTATCACTGTTCCCGTTGCTCTTCACCTTGATCATGGTACATTCGAAGGCGCAAAGAAGTGCATCGAAGTTGGTTATTCTTCAGTTATGTTCGACGGTTCACACTTCGGCATCGATGAGAACATCGAGAAGTCCAAGGAGATCATCGCACTTGCACACAGCAAGGGTGTTTCAGTAGAGTGTGAAGTTGGCGGTATCGGCGGTGTAGAAGACGGTGTTGCTTCTGCCGGAGAGCTTGCTGATCCTGCAGAGTGCAAGCTTATCGCTGATCTCGGCGTTGATTTCCTGGCAGCAGGTATCGGTAACATCCACGGCAAGTATCCCGCAGACTGGGCAGGACTTAACTTCGATCGTCTTGCTGAGATCAAGGCTGCTATCGGTGGAAAGCCCATGGTTCTTCACGGTGGTTCCGGTATTCCTTTCGAGCAGACCAAGAAGGCTGTCAGCCTTGGCGTATCCAAGATCAACATCAACACAGAGCTTCAGCTCGTATTCGCAGATGCTACACGTAAGTACATCGAGGCTGGTAAGGATCTTGAGGGTAAGGGATACGATCCCAGAAAGCTTCTTAAGCCCGGTTCAGATGCTATCATCGCAAAGGCTAAAGAGCTCTGCGAGGCATTTGAGGCAGCAGGCAAGGCTTGAAGATAAGCTGGTTGCTTAAATAATCATTAAGATAAGAAACCGGGGCCGGTATACGGCTCCGGTTTTTGTTTGTACGATATAGAGGATACGTATGTGCACAATTAAAGACAGAGCTATACAATTGATATAATTAGGCTATAATTACACTGTGGCGATTATGTCACAAATGCTTTGCACATTGAATTGATATAATATCAAATTGCGAGTGTGAAAATCAGAAATAGAATTGGATGTAAATCAAATGAAAAAATTAATTAAGATAATCATTTCATCTGTTACGGTAGCCTGTCTGCTCTGTTCCTGCACAAAGAATGACGCAGGCGCTGGCAATGCGGCTACGGAAGAACCATTGCGTGAGGTAACGCTTATTCTTAATCCGAACGAGGGCGAAGCAGGAACCGGCGAAAGCGCGGAACAGATACAACTGGGGGATGCACAGACGGGTGATGGAAGTGAGACGACGGCGGAAGCCGGTGAAGGTGAATCGGACAGACCGGAGGGAACTGCTGAAGAAGCAGGTGATGATGCGGGAACCGTTTCTGAACCGGAGGCTGAAGCCGACAGCGGCGAAAGTGATGCAACAGTGATCGACGGCCTTACGGTATCTTCCGTGACGCTTACGGACAGCATGCCCTATGCATCTTTTTCCGCGATAAACACAGGTGCGGCAACCCTATATAAGAATCCTGATCCCGTCAGGGGAAAATATGTGATCTGCGTAAATGCGGGACACGGCACAAGGGGCGGCCAGAGCGTAAAGACCCAGTGCCATCCTGACGGATCGCCTAAAGTTACAGGCGGTACAACCGGTGCAGGAGCTACTACTGCTGTTGCCGTTTCCTCGGGAATGACTTTTGGAGACGGTAAGTCAGAGAGCAGTGTGACTTTAGCACAGGCACTTATACTTAAGGAGATGCTTTTGGATGCCGGTTACAGCGTGCTGATGATAAGGGAGACGGATGATGTGCAGTTAGATAATGTGGCAAGGACTGTTCTTGCAAATGAATTTGCAGACTGCCATATAGCGCTTCACTGGGACAGTTCTGAAAAGGACAAGGGAGCGTTCTACTGCTCGGTTCCCGATGTGGCAAGCTACCGTGCAATGGAGCCTGTGGCAAGCACCTGGCAGAAGAGTCATGCACTGGGCGACAGCATCATAGCCGGACTTAAGGGCCAGGGGATAAAGATCTTTTCAGGCGGAAGTATGGCTCTTGATCTGACACAGACTTCGTATTCCAGTATCCCAAGCATAGACCTTGAGCTTGGGGATAAATCCAGCGACCACAGTGATAGCCGCCTGCGTCTTAATGCTGCAGGAATCATAGACGGCCTGGATGCATTCTTCGGAGTGGGATGATCTGCGGATTTACGGAGGAAGCAAAGCTATGAAGATGACTAAGAAAAAAGCTTCGATATTCGGACTTGCAGCTCTTACAATAGTAAGTGTCGGAGGTTTTAGCGGATGTGTATATGGCCCTGCCCCTGATTATGACGAATATGCGGAAACATCAGGTAATAGCGTAAGCGAAAACAGCACTGTGTCAGAAGATGTTGTGGGTGTAAGTGCTGACAGTGCCGTTTCGGATGATGCTGTGAGTGTAAGTGAAAACAGCGAAGAGTCAGATTTTTAATGAGTAAAAATGAGGGGAGTAAGTTTTGAGTGATCTAAAAGGTGTGCACTATGATGCGTTTATCAGTTACCGTCATAGTGAGCTGGATGCCTTCGTGGCAAAAAATATTCATACTAAGCTGGAGTCCTTCAGGCTTCCAAAATCCCTCAGGGGAAAAACGAAAAACGGAAAGACAAAGATAGAAAGGGTTTTCAGGGATGTGGACGAGCTGCCATTGTCTGAAAACCTGTCTGAACCCATCAATGCAGCTTTAGCTAATTCGGACTTTCTTATCACCATATGTACCCCCAGGTATCTTGAATCCAGATGGTGCATGAAGGAAATTGAAGTGTTCCTTCAGACCCATGACAGGGACCATATTCTTGTGGTGCTTGCGGAAGATGAACCGCAGAATTCATTTCCAAGGATTCTTACTTATGAAGAAGTCATAAGTACAGATGAGAATGGCAACACTGTTAAAACAGAAAAAGAGCTGGAACCGCTGGCGGCTGATACCAGGGGCAGCAATAAGAAGGAAATCCTTAAGGCTATGGATATTGCGGTCATTAAGATCTGTGCCGCAATATTCGGGCTGAATTATGATGACTTAAAGCAGCGGCACCGCGAGCAGAAGATAAAAAGGATGGCTGTGGTTTTCGGAAGCATCGGTGCCGCTGTTCTTTTATTTGCGGTTTTTGCCACGGTTATGCTGATAAGGATAGGGCGGCAGAATGCGGTTATTTCAGAACAGAATGCTGAACTGGAGAATAAGAATGCGCTGATCTCGGAACAGTATGCAGAACTGCACGATAAATATGTGGGAACGGTGGCAGATAATGCGGACTCATTATACAGCATGGGACGGAGCTTTGATGCTGTGTATGAGGCAAGAAATGTTCTGCCTGACCGTGAGGATGATGCGCCAAATGCCGCGGCGCTGCGCGTTTTATACGATGCTTTGAATATCTACACTGTGCCTGAAAAGTATGCGCCTGACAGAATCTATGAAGGCGGTTCGGAAATGCTGGAATTTTCCGTGACGCAGGATGACAGGTACATCATGATAAATAATGATGAGGAAATCCGGATTTTTGATACGGAATCAGGCCTTCTTGTAAGAACCATAAATAGAAGCAGTGAACCAGGAGAATACCTGGATGATGACATTTTTTCTGCAGGCTTTTGCGGAACGGAGGGACTTGTGGTCATTGACGGGGAGGATGTTTATTATACGGAAATATCTTCTGATACAATGAAAAGCATTGAAGGAATAAAGGGTTATACAGATTTTTTCAGTTCTCCGGACGGAAAAATGATGTTTTGTTTTTATGACTGCATACTGTACGCGTTTGACAGTAAGGGAGAACTTTTATATGAGATAGATGCGAAAGAACTATTCGGAATAGAGGATGGCTATATCTTCGAGATGGATTTTGACGGCGAAAATTTTCTTTGCAATATAAACACTAATGAAGCTTATTGCATGATCATTGCGGAGACGGAGTCGGGAAGGGGCGTTGCAAGCGCTTCAGAAAATGGCGGCGCTGCGATGGAAATACAGGACGGCGAACTGTTTACATCGGTCGTATCATATGACGAGGAAGAAGAAAAAAACTGCACAACAGTAAGCTGCACTGACTACCTTACAGGGGAAAACGCCTGGAGCATCAGTATAGAAGGATATGTGCCATACAATATTGAGGTTGCCGGTGAATCTGTGTATATAAATGGCCTGGATCTTGTTACGATAATTGACCGCTATACGGGAAGTGTAGTTGAGACGATTCCCCGCGAAGGCGAGATCACGTGTTCATGGACAGATGGAGACATATATTATTATCTGACATCTGAAGGAAAGCTTTTTTCCAATGACGGAAACTTTAACGGGTGGGACGAGACTGAACGGTTCTTTGCAAGGAAACCGGAGAATGGAATATACTGGGCACAGATACGGGGCAACAGCCTGTATCTGGTCGGTTACCGCAATAATTTTGTGGTAAGGTATTCAGAAAAAATGGCCGAAGGCGCAGAGAGCGTGTTATATGAGTATGACTGTTCTTCTGAGCAGGATGAGTCGGCTTATGAAGAAATAAATAATGCTTTCGGAAGCGGAGGTGCGCTGCCGGATTATGCGAAATATTCCGAAGATAAAAAATATATAGCAGCACTTTATCCTGATAATATCATAAAGATTTATGAAAGGGACACGATGGAAGTTCAGGGTGCGTTCATGATTGGCAGTTGGGACTTTGGCATCACAAAATTCTACAGGTCTGAAATGATGGGGTGCTATGTTATTGATACCGATTATTCAGGCTACCTGTTAAATGATAAGTTTGAGGTATTCTGCCGGATGCAGGCAAGGATCGTGGATGAGAAAAACGGGGAACTGATACTTGAGCCATACAGTTCCATCGGTGATTATTACAGTGTGCCTTATGTAAGCTATGAAGAACTTTTAGGCCGTGCGGATGAGTATCTGGATGGCTATGAACCGTCGGATGATGTGCGCTTAAAATATAATATGCAGTGATTTTATCAACGGAGCGGAACACAGATTGAATCTTATTGAGATAAAGGATATAAATGCGCCGGAGCTGGATGTGTTTGCAAGGCTTTCAGAGTCGCAGCTGTTCAGGTATTATGAGCCGGATACCGGGATCTTTCTTGCTGAAAGCTGCAATGTGATCCTGCGTGCACTTGAGGCCGGGTATGAACCTCTGTCAGTACTGGTGGAAAAGAGCAGGATCGAGGCTGAGGCCGGTCCTGTTTTTGAAATGATAGGAAAAAAGTGGGGCGCTGAAAAAAAAGATACTGTTCCGGTATATATAGCCGAAACAGAAATTGTAACTCAGCTTACCGGATATACCCTGGTCCGCGGACTGTGGATGACGCTGAGACGCAAGCCGGTGCAATCCGTGGAAGAATTCTGTCAGGATAAAAAGCGTATTGCGGTTCTGGATACGGTGGTGAACCCGACAAATGCCGGCGCTATTATAAGATCTGCTGCGGCACTGGGAATGGACGGCGCATTACTGAACTACTCATCGGTGGATCCGCTTTCAAGAAGGTCTTCAAGAGTCAGCATGGGAACTGTTTTCCAGATTCCATGGACCAAGGCATCAAAGGAAGTGTCTGAGGGGGCGGCCTTGATCAGCAATCTTAAGTCTTTAGGCTTTGTAACAGTTGCGATGGCTTTGACTGAAGATTCAACGGGGATTGATAATGATGAGATCCGTAAAAATGAAAAGCTTGCCATAGTTCTTGGTAACGAAGGAACAGGGCTTTCGGAAGAGTCTATTTATGCTTGTGACTACCGTGTCATGATCCCTATGCATCATGGTGTGGATTCGCTGAATGTAGCGGCTGCCAGCGCTGTAAGCTTCTGGGAGCTGCTGAAATAAGATTCCTATGAGGAGTTGATAAAATTGAATGTGATATGTTTTCATAATCCGGATGAAGAAAACGGATACTTAAGCAACTGGTATATGTCGGAGTTTGTTAAGGACGGAATTAAATATTCGTCAATGGAGCAGTACATGATGTACCGGAAGGCTGTTTGTTTTCACGATGATGATATTGCCGCAAAAATACTTGAAACAGATGATGTGGCAGAGATAAAACAGTTGGGACGGAAGGTTTCAAACTATGTTAACTATATCTGGAACGGAAAGAGACAGATAGTCGTTTATGAGGGCCTGCTGGAGAAGTTTCGTCAAAATGAAGACCTGGGGTATCAGCTAAGGGCGACCGGAGATGCTGTTCTGGCAGAATGTGCCATTAGCGACAGGATATGGGGAAAAGAAGAGTCAGGATTTATGATCAAGGTGATTCTATGCCTTGATCTTTGCGATTAGGGCATCCTGCAGGGTCTGTGAGAAATTGATTTTCTTTTCCCGGGCTGCAATATTAAGCCAGGCAGGAATAGTGAGAGTCTTACGGACAGATTTCTCGAAGTGGGTTCGGGCGTATTCTGCGACATCAACGGAAACCATATTCACGAAAGCTCCGTCAGTATCTGCATCCAGTTCTTTTGCAACATCTTCCAGTGAAACATCACACATTGCTGATGCGACAGGTTCCTGCTCGCCATCATTTTTTAACTATGCGCATCAAAATGTTGAGGGAAGTTGTGGGTGTTGTTTTTAGGCTGCTTTGGCTGACAGAATGATGCTCGCCAAGATCCTATTCGGAGGTTATAGGTGGCCATCAATTTTATACTAATCTGTGATTTCTTGGAAAATGTGGCGAGTGCCAAGATATCTTCCAGAAATGTAAGTGAATATTAGCACTCTTTGAATGCGGTGTAAAGGCGGTATATTCAGGTGGTATAGTTGAGAATGTGTCTGTTTTTTGAGGACGGGGAAACGCTTAGCGTGTGGTATAATGGGATGGCGAGAAGAAAAAAGAAAGACAATCTGGAAACAGGTTAATAGTGTTATAGCAGTGTTTACGGAGATGGAAATATGAGTCAGGAAAAACAGAAACTGACAACAGAACAGCGGGAATGGATAGCGACAAGGGATGAACTGGTAAGCTCTGTGGTGGCATTAGGCTTTCCAAAAGAACTGGGAAATGAGATTGCGAAAAACCTTGGGAGCCCGAAGGCCATGCGGCGCATGCTGGCTTATTTATACAATGTAAAGCCAAATAAAGTCGAGCTTGTGGTGGATGAGATGCTGGCAATCCGCAGCGAGATAGAGGCCTGGAGGGAGAAGAAGGCCTGCGAGGGTGCCAATGCGTCGTACAATGATATGTTCTATAACGGATTAGGCTCGGAAGATGAGTGATGCCGGTTAAAAATCAGCTATGCTGAATGTGACATTTTTTAGGGGTTAGATCATTGAAATACGAGAATATAACCAAGGGCGTATTCCTGAACCGTCCAAACAGGTTTATTGCTGAGGCTGAGGTAAATGGACAAAAGGAAATAGTTCATGTAAAGAATACGGGCAGATGCAGGGAGCTTCTGATACCCGGCTGCGAAGTGTGGCTTACTGCAC
The DNA here is from genome assembly GCA_017635395.1 of Lachnospiraceae bacterium. Lineage (GTDB taxonomy): Bacteria > Bacillota > Clostridia > Lachnospirales > Lachnospiraceae > NK4A136. The sequence continues at coordinate 20,706 of JAGBLN010000011.1, read as the reverse complement.
CGGAGACGCCGGGCAGGAAGACTAAGTATGACCTGGTGTCAGTCAGGAAGGATAACGGCCTTCTTTTTAATATCGACAGCCAGGCTCCAAATAAGGTCGTGAAGGAATGGCTGGAAAGCCAGGACTATGACAGGGTGGTGCCAGAGTATACATACGGAGATTCCAGAATAGATTTCTATATGGAGCGTGACGGAGAACGGTATTTAATGGAAGTGAAGGGGTGTACCCTTGAAGTGGACGGCATAGGCTACTTTCCTGATGCCCCGACGGAGCGTGGAGTAAAACATCTGCGGGAGCTGGCCGGAGCGGTAAAGAACGGATATAAGGCGATATTGGCATTCGTGATCCAGGTGGAAGGCGTATCCGAAGTCCGGCCTAATGTTGAAACCCATGCTGAGTTCGGTACTGCCCTTAGGGAGGCTGAAGATGCGGGCGTCCAGGTACTGTTTCTTAAATGCCATGTGGAGCCGGATGAACTTAGAATAACCTGCTGAGTTTAGGTATTATTTTATATACAATTTTATAGACTATGTGCATTGTCTATGATAAAATATTACGGAAAAGGTTTTCTTAAAACAAATTGTAAAACAAAATACAAAGGGGGGTTACGCTAATGGACGCTAAAGTCAGTTCTTCAAAGACTGCCGTGAAAGCCGAAAGTGTCGGTTTCTTTTCAAGGCTGAGTACCAAAATTGCTTTATTTGCAGGTGGAATTCTTTTTGTCGCTGTCCTGATACAGGTTATTAGCGGCGTGTTAAATGCATCAAAGGCGATGCAGAACACGTATCTTAACTATGCACTTAACCTGGCGCAGGAGACTGCGGTGGCAGTGGATTTTGCCACAGAGTTCGGTGAAGAGGCATACGGCGGATATGCCAAGAACCTGGCAGAGGAAGCTGCAGTTTCCATTGATTTTTCGAGGGAGTTCGGTGAAGAGGTCTATAAGAATTACGCTTATGACCTGGCAGTCAATACTGCACAGGCTATTGACAAGGTAACCGTGGATGGGATCCGTCCGGACAGGGCTACCCTTAAATCCGTGCTTAGCAATGTGACCATAACAGGTGTTGAAGGTTCATATGCATACATGGTAAGTCCTGACGGCACTATGCTTTGGCATCAGACTACTGAAAAGATCGGTCAGCCTGTAGAAAATGCCGCAGTAAAGGGGATCGTTGCTGAGCTTCAGGCGGGAAATAAGGTTGATCCCGGCGCTATCTTTTATGAGTATAAGGATGCAACAAAGCTTGCGGGCTATGCTTTCACCAAAGCAGGCGACATCGTGATAGTAACGGCTGACTATGATGCCTTCATGAAGATCAATTACGATGACCTTATCGGAAATATTAAGATAGATGTAGCGGAAGGCTCATATGCATACATGGTTTCACCCGATGGAACGATGCTCTGGCATCCCACTCCCGAAAAGATCGGCCAGCCCGTTGAGAATGCCGCAGTAAAGGGTATAGTTGCAGACCTTCAGGCCGGCAAGACCGTTGAGGACGGATATGTAATATATGAGTATAAAGGCTCTAAGAAGCTTGCAGGTTACTCCTTTACGGACACCGGAAACATAGTCCTTGTTACCTCTGATTATGATGAGCTGGTAAAGATCGATTATGATTCTCTGATTGGAAAGATCGAGATGACAGGTGTTGAAGGATCCTATGCATATATGGTTTCACCTGACGGAACGATGCTCTGGCATCAGACCCCTGAAAAGATCGGCCAGCCTGTAGAAAATGATGCGGTAAAGGGTATAGTTGCAGACCTCCAGGCAGGAAAGGAAGTTCCTGACGGTTCCTGCATCTATAAGTACAAGGGTGTTAATAAAGTTGCCGGCTATTCCTTCACCAAGGACGGCAATATCGTAATCGTTACGGCAGACAAGTCAGAGATGCTCAAGAGCGTATCCAAAATGCGCAACAAGATGATCATATACGCAGTACTCTGCCTGATAGTAGCAATAGTTGCGGTTATACTTGTTTCATCAATGCTGATGAATGGCATAAATGCACTTGTGCCTGTAATAAACAAGATAGCAGGGCTTGATTTCTCTGAAGATAAAACTGCTCAGGCACTGGCGAAGAGGTCAGATGAGGTGGGTGCTATCTCAAGGACTGTAGAGCGCATGCATGACAGCTTAAGGGATGTTGTGGAGTCTATCGAAGGCGCCGGCCAGAGCATTGATTCCAATGTTGACGATCTGGATCTTACAATGAGGAATGTGGGCAATATCTGCCAGGACAATTCCGCTACAACAGAGGAACTGGCAGCCGGCATGCAGGAAACTGCAGCTACCACTGCCGGAATTACAGGTAATATCGGAGATATTCAGGAAAGCGCACAGAGCATTGAAAAGCTTGCAGAGGATGGAAGCAGCCTCTCAAGAGAGGTTTCAAAGCGTGCATCAGAACTTGCATCAACCACTGACCAGGCAAGCAGGAAGACTATCGAGATCTATGAGTCGGTTAAGGAAAAATCCGAAAGAGCGATACTTGCATCAAAGTCGGTAGAAAAGATCAATACTCTTTCAGGAACCATCATGGAGATATCTTCACAGACCAGTCTCCTGGCACTGAATGCGTCCATAGAGGCTGCCAGGGCAGGTGAGGCAGGCAGAGGTTTCGCTGTTGTCGCTACTGAGGTTGGCAATCTGGCTACCCAGTCGTCATCTGCAGTAAGCGATATCAGCCATATTGTTACTGAGGTTGTTTCGGCAGTTAACCAGATGGCTGAATGTCTGACAGAGACTACGGGATTCCTGGAAAGCAATGTTCTCTCTGACTATGAGGAGTTCGGCAAGGTGAGCGTGCAGTACCGTGAGGATGCAGAAAGCTTCGGACGGAGCATGGATACCATACGTGAGAGTATTGACAGTCTGAATGAGGCTATCGACCGCATAGCATCAGCCATCAGCGGTATTGATAATACTGTCAATGAATCTACCAGAGGTATTTCCGATATAGCAGGCAAGACTTCCGACATGGTTTCGGATACAACGGACAGTATGGCGAAGGTAGAGCAGTGCAAGGCTGCTGTTGCAGAACTTAAGGAGATCATATCAAGATTTGAACTGTAAATAATGGCGGCAAAAGACAAATGAGGTATTAATGTATGAAAAGACTCCCGATTTAAAAGAATAAGACTTTTAGTCGGGGGTCTTTAGTTTAAGGGAGAAAGGATAATATGAATAGCAAAAAAATCCTGGAAAAAATTTACAAAACAATATCGGAAAACAGGGATGAAGAAGATTTTGAAGTAATGCTTGTCCCGGAAGAAGAAAGCGGGCTTGAGACTACGGTACTGACTACGCTTCATTACGGATTCGGCACGGAGTCCGGACTGGCAGAAGGCGAATTCTATTTTGAGGATGATTCTTTTGTTGCCCGTATATTTCTTGTGCCGGAGCTTAAACGTGATATCATTCCTGAACTCTGCGTACTTATCAGTATTGTAAATGCACAGACACAGGCCGGCTGCTTTGAATATGATTCATATGAAAATGCCCTTGCATATTCCCTGAAAATGCCAATAGTCAGCGGGCTGTCAGAAAAGGAAACGGAGGAACTCTGCGACCGTATAATTGCTGTGGCGCTGTCGGTATCAGAGCAAAACTGCAGGGGACTTATGGAGCTTGCAATGTCAGGAAGAGGAGAGTAAATGAAATTTGTCAGGGTAAAGCCGGATAGAAAAATACTGGAAGCAACTGCCGGCAGGGCTGTGTGCAGTGTGGTATTTGGCGAAAGGTATGATATATGTATGATAGCAGGTTTAGAAGACGATGAGCTTGCCTGCTATGCGGTTTTTTCGCATATCCCGGGAACGGATGCTGAAATGTATCTGGAATATCTATATACCGTACCGGAGTTCAGGGAGCAGGGGAGAGTCGGGGAACTGTTTGAGTACTGTGAATCATATCTTGCAGGTATAGGAGTACGAATTATCAACTCACGCATTGATATAGTTCCCCAATATGCGCTTGAGTACAATAGTTTCATGACAAAAAACGGATTCATACCGCTTAATCTGACCGGAAGGATACTGGTCTATGATCTTAAGGATATGCTGGGGGCAGAAACGATACAGACTGTCCTGAATGGCAGGCACCTGATCCCCTCGGTAAAAAAATTAAAAGAGATTGACAAGAAATATATAAATGCCTTTCTTGCAGAGGGAAACCGTACGGGGTTTTATTTTTACAAGGAAGAGTGTGATGAACATTACAGCCGTTTTTATGAGGCAGACCAAAAAATACATGGTGCCATGATAGCGTCAATGCCTGTGGAGGGAACACTGAATATCTCTGCAATCTATATTGATGCTCAGGCAAAAAAGAACAATATGTTTCTGCCGCTTTTTTGCGGCTGCATAGAACCGCTTATAAGCAAGGCAAGTCAGGGGAAGATAACTATAATAATCAATTTGAATGACGAGGTTTTGTACAACGGAATGCTTAAGATATTCAATCCACCGGAATGTGAGCGTTTAGTGCTTGAACATATGAAATATATAGCAGGGAGATGATCATTGTGAGGTCATCTGTCGTTCAAAACTAAAGAAAGGAATAGTTCAATGGAAGCCGGTAAGTTTAAAACAAATGAATTGAATAAGGAAATTCTTATCAATGATGAAAAGAAAGAAAGCTTTACTGACCAGAATATTGACAAAGTAAAATTGCTCGGTATGCAGGAATATGACAATAATCATTCCGGAATCGAAATTGAAAAAGGAAATGAAATCGAAATCGATCTGACCAACAACATAATTGTTCGCAATGATCAGGATGATATGATGATCCGAGATCAGAGAGATGAATTGTTGGATCCAATCAGGGATACATACCAGTTCCATGCGCTGTCAGCATCCGCAAAGATAGCAAGAAGACGCCTGCTGGAGAAAATAAAGGAAAAGCGGGAGATTAATGTTGAGCTGGAAGAGGATGAAGATGGCCTCCGGAAGATGGTAAATGGTTACCTGAATGATGTGGAAAGAAAAAAAGCAGCCAAGGAAACGAAGGCAAAGCTTGAAAAATTCGGGACATTCAAGAAAGCTCTCGCTAAGGATAAGTTCCTTTCAAGAGGTGAAAAGGCAAAAATGCTTTATAACTATGCCAAAACCTTTGCGGCAGAGGTTGAGGTATATAAGGCCATATATTGTTCAACGGATATAAATGCCAAGAGAGAGCGTGAAATAGATGAATATTTAAGACGTTATGATACCCTGATGGAGCATTTTGAAAACAACTCGCAGGATATGGCTGAACTTTCATTCCTTGATGACGAGGCGGGACTGCTTATCAATTCAAGTATTTTGGGGGCTGACGCAGACAGTGTTTTGGAACGGGCAAAGAAAAGAGCATTAAAGCTCGATAAGCATAGCGCAAGGCAGCAGGAAGAAGAACAGCCACATGAGTATAATCTGAAGCAGTATGACAGCGGACTGCCGGCAGCGCAGGCGGAGGCACTGGGCCGTACCGATGACTGGCTTATGGGCTTGGGAATTAATTCGCCCAAACGCCTTCCGTTCGTAAATCGGATACTGGCTCTTTCGGCAAGGGAAAGGCTGTTTGTATACAGGCTTGTAGAGACAGGACATTTGGCAAATCCGGATATCTCGGATATAGGAATGTCACAGACAACTTACATTCCCGATACGTCAAAGATCAGCTTCAAGATGTACCGTGTTCCTTTCAGGCTATGGGAAAAGTTTGGGAAGGATGGTATGATGCGCCATCACTGGGGAATGCTGGAAACCGCACTCAGTATAGTTATGCGTCCTGATGTCAAACAGGCAATAGATGATTTTGCCAAGGTTGCAGAGCGTGGAAAGTCTGCTAAGGATGACAAAAATGATATCAGTCAGGAGATTGAGGATATTAAGGATGATAGCATAAAGAAAGTGGCAAGCTCTGTCTATGAGGCGGCTGAGGAACGTGACCGGCTCCTTGATGAGGCAATAAGTGCAGTCGAGGAGTATGTCAAAGCCCAGAAAACCAGCGACGGCGCATGGATTAAAAAGCAACAGCGAAAAGAGACTGCGGAGGAAAAGAAACAGTTAGCAATAGCGAAGCTGGATCAGCTGTTTGGCAAGGACAGAGTATTGCAGGAAAGACAGCAGGAGCTTATATATGCAACAAATTATACGGCAGAGAGTGTAGGCGATGTTGCGCTGGAAATCGAAGATAATACGGAATATGCTGTAAAGCAGGCGGCGTTAGTGACTTCCAAGCTTTCAATGATACCTTCGCTGTATAAATCCGAAATACAGGCAATGGCAGAAAGTGCCAAGGCTGTTGGACAGACCGCTATGATAGGAAATCATAATGTTTTAGACCTGGTTGAAAAAGCGAATCTTATTTCCGGGGCAGCATCAGCGGTAAGCGGAGCAGTGGGGCTGCTCGGAAGCCTGAAAGGTTTCAAAAAGACTGTTAAGGCTTTGACTAATGGTAATCTGTCAGTGTTAGACAGGGTTTATACAGGAACCAATTATCTGTATGGGCTGGGCGCATCGGTTGTTACTGCCGGTATTGGACTGGCCAATATGCACTATGCAACTGACACAGCAAAGGCGCTTGTCGAAAACACGCCTGGGCTTGTGAAGGATATATCGGGCAAAATTTCCTTCGCCGCTAAAGCGGTATCTGTGGGAGGACTTGCCATGAATGCTGCTGATTATGCGGTTCAGGGCAAGCATCTGTATCATCGCCATCAGGCGAAAAAACAGATCAGCAGTCTTAAGAAGAGTGAGTTTATAGTCAGGGATGATGCTACATACATGGATGGCATAATCAAGCTTGATGGAAGGAATAAAACAAAACAGGTTGTAAGCACCACTTTTTCTGCGGTGAACAATATCGGCGGATTTACAGCATTGATTGCGGGTCCTGCATTTTCACTTATATGGGGCGGGGCGTCCGTTGTACTGTCGTTGGCCGGCAAGATGACGGAATATCTGCTTAGCGAACGTTCTAAGGAACGGACCGCAGAGGAATTCCTGGACTTAAATAATATCGAGGATCTTCTGGGGAACATGGATGAGGAAGCAAAGCATAGTCTTTTGAACAACAAGAAAAAGCTGAAGGAATTAAAGAAGAACCTTATGAACCATATGGCGGCGGAGCTTGGCTTTACAACCTTCAGGACATTCTTTAAACATATAGCCGGGAAATATGCGGAATTCCTGTTCAGAAAACTTTTCTATGATGAACAGGATGATCTGATAACAGAGGATGACAAAAATGCCCATGATGTTTCAAAAGCTTGTGTACAGCTTGTAAAGGGAATGGGACTACGCGTAAAATTTCCAAGGGGTACAGATAAAAAATCTATAGAAAAAATTCGTCCTACGGCAAAGGCGATAGCAGCAAAGTTAGGTGGGTGAACCCAATAATAATAAACAATGACTGGGAGAGAATATCAATATGATTGAAGATGTATTAAATGGATTAAAGGCGAAACTGGATGGCAATAAGATTCCTGCAAGGATAATAAAAGAGGACAGACCTGTACTCACGGTTCTGTTTTCGCCGCCGGAAACGGATTCAGATATATACGGTGATATCTTTTTTGCAACATACGGTGGTGATGATTTTGATAATGGCCTGATCGTGCTCCAATGGGAGGCGGCTGATATAACAGGCTATAGTTCTGCAGAACATGCGAATCTGTGTGCCGGTATAGCATTTTTGAACACTATACTTCCTGTTGGAGGGTATGCTGTGTTTAATGAAGAGCCGGAAGACGATGCGGAGGATAATGTCCCTTCGAAGATAAGTCTTATGTACCGTATAGTTCTGCCGGTCGGGAAGATTGGTAAAAAGGACTGGGTCATAAAAGAAGTTTATGATGCAATAGAAACAAGTGCTGCTGTACTTAAGACTACAGCCGGTCCGCTGTGCGGATATGCCAAGGGTGAAGTTTCCACGGAGGAATTCCGGGAATTGCTGTCATAAGTTACGGTACAGCGTGTGAATCTCCGGATTAAATGGGGGCAGACGTGAACCGTGAGCCAAGGATGGCGGATAATGAGTAATTATGGTATAATAACCCATAACTATGGATAAAATCGATTTACAACAGGATAATAAGATGCTGTCAGTGGTCATCCCTGCCTTTAATGAGGAAGGGATGATACTGAAGACGGCAGAAACCTTAAAAGCTCTGATGGATGATGCGGGCATCATTTATGAGCTTATTTTTGTTAATGACGGCTCGGCGGATCTGACCCAGGAACGTATAGAAGAGGCCGCGGAGAAGGATCAGGCAGTAAGATATGTCTGCTTTTCCAGAAACTTCGGCAAGGAAGCGGCTATCTTTGCCGGTCTTGGTGCGGCAAAAGGCAGCTGTGCGGCGGTAATGGACTGCGATCTTCAGCATCCCCCCGAAGTACTGATCGAGATGTACCGGCTCTGGGAGGAAGGCTATGAGATCGTAGAAGGCGTAAAGAAGAGCCGCGGACGGGAATCGATTTTTCACAGGCTGAGCGCCGGCATGTTTTACGGCATAATGAGCAAGGCTACGAAGATCGATATGTATAGGGCGTCCGATTTCAAGCTTTTGGACAGACGTGCAGTGGAATCGCTCCTTATGTTTCCGGAATACCATGTTTTCTTCAGGGCTCTTTCATCCTGGATAGGATATAAAAAGACTTCTGTTGAATTTGATGTAAGGGAAAGGAAAGTGGGAAGCAGCAAGTGGAGTACTTCTGCCCTCTTTAAATATGCTGTTAACAATATCGTGGAATATTCTGCCGTTCCCCTGCATTTAATAACTGGGATAGGTGTTGTATCTCTTGTTTTTGCTTTTGCGCTTGGGATACAGACACTTGTAAGGTATTTCTGCGGAACAGCAGCAGAGGGCTTTACCACGGTAATACTTTTGCAGCTCTTTAGTGCCAGTGTGATCATGATAGGCATAGGCATTGTAGGGCTTTACCTGGCAAAGATATATGATGAAGTAAAGCGCAGGCCCAGGTATATCATCGCAAAGATGAAGTGAGGTTTTATGAAAGCTCTTATTACAGGTGCATCCGGTTTTGTGGGACCTTATCTTGCAAAGGCGGTGCGTGAAAATCTAAAATACGAAGTTGTAGGCACCATACAGAACCATAATACGGACAGCTTTTCCGAAGGTGAAGTACGGGAACTTGATATTATGGATCCGGCGGCTGTTCTGGCTTTGCTTCAGGATGAGCATCCCCAGTGCATCTTTCATTTGGCAGCCCAGAGTTCGGTATCCAAGTCGTGGAAGGATCCGGCAGAAACTGTAAGCGTAAATGTAAAGGGAACACTGAATCTGCTGGATGCGTTAAGGCAGCTGGAATACAGTCCTAAGGTGATACTTGCCGGTTCAGGTGAGGAATACGGATATGTGCGTCCTGATGAAGTGCCGGTTAAGGAAGAACAGTTCCTCCGTCCCGGAAATATATATGCGGCAACAAAGGCGGGACAGAACATGATGGCTACGGTATATGCCCAGGCCTATAAACTGCAGCTGATCATGACCAGGAGCTTTAACCATATGGGACCGGGTCAGTCTCCTGTCTTTGTGGTGGCTGATTTCTGCAGGCAGGCTGTCAGGGTGGAAAAGGGACTGCAGTCTCCGGAAATTCATGTGGGGAATCTGTCAGCTATGAGGGATTTTACGGATGTGCGTGATGTGGTAAATGCATATACGGCGCTGGCTCAGTTCGGAATGCCGGGTGAAACCTATAATGTAGGTACAGGAAAGGCGGTAAAGATTGCCGATATACTTGACCTGATAATAAAGGTAAGCGGTGCTGATATTAAGCCTGTTGTTGATAAAGAGAAACTTAGGCCGGTTGATGTTCCTATCATAGAGCCTGATGTGTCAAAGCTTTACAAGGCTACAGGTTGGAGGCCGCAGATAGCGCTTGAACAGACCATAGCCGATACACTGGATTATTTTCGTGAGAATGAGGAGTTGCTTAAGTGACCATCGTAGATACAAGAAAAATAAGTTCTCTCATAATAGGCGGCACAAGCCTTTTCGGCAGGTACCTTATACCTCAGCTTATTAGAAGAGGGGAAAAAGTAACGGCCACATATTTAAAGGCTGCAGATATTGAAAGAGATGACCTGTCGAAGTATGCAGGCCCGGAAAAATGCACTGAATGGGTGGAACTGGATGTGCTTGACAGGGAAGGCGTTGTTTCCGTGCTGAAACGCTTTATGCCTGATGTGATATATGACCTTGCTGTCCAGAATTCCGTAGGCTATGCCTGGAAGGAACCGGCAGAGACAGTGGACATAAATGTAATTGGGGCACTGAATCTTTTTGATGCAGTAAGGAGCATAGAAGGGTATATGCCCAGGATAATAATGGCAGGCTCCGGTGAGGAGTACGGCCGCAATGATTTTGACCGCATCCCTATGTCGGAGGAACTGCAGCCCAGGCCCAACAATATCTTTGCTTCTACAAAGGTTTGCCAGGCCCTGCTTGCAAATATTTATCACAGGGCTTACGGCCTGGATGTGATCACCCTGAGGACCTTTAATGAAATAGGCCCCGGCATGAGCAAGAGGTTTTCTGTTTCCAATTTCTGCATGCAGTTTGCAAGGGCTGCAAAAGAAGGCAGGAAGGAATTCAAGCTGCATGTGGGCAACATAAACATTGAGCGTGACTATACGGATGTGCGGGACCTGACAAATGCTTTTATTGAAATCGCAGACAAGGGAAAAGGCGGCGAGATATACAATGCAGGCAGGGGAAACGCAGTCAGCGTGCGGAAGGTTATTGAGATGCTGGAAGGCATAAGCGGAGTAAAGGCAGACATAATAGTGGACCCCAGCCGCATGCGTCCTATAGATACGCCGAAATTCGAGTCAGACAACAGCAAGATAGAAAAGGATACCGGATGGCGGGCAACCTACAGCCTGCAGGATACCATAAAGGACATGTACGAGCATGTATCCTCATAGGTGATTAGATAACGGGGGCTAACAATAATGAAAGTGATACTTCTTTCCGGCGGTTCAGGCAAAAGGCTCTGGCCGCTGTCAAATGATAACAGATCAAAGCAGTTCATAAAGATTTTAAAAAGGGAAGACGGAACAGTGGAATCCATGGTACAGAGAATGTACCGTGGAATAGTTTCTGCTGACAAGGATGCGGATGTGACTGTTGCCACATCCCGTGCCCAGGTGGCCGCGCTCCACAGTCAGATAGGCGAAAATATCACCCTTTCGGTAGAGCCTTGCCGAAAGGATACTTTTCCTGCTATTGTCCTTGCGGCTGTTTTTCTGCATGAGATAAAGCATGTGGACGAGGATCAGCTGTTGATGGTGTGTCCTGTGGATCCCTATGTGGAGGCTGACTATTTTGTTGCTCTGAAGAATCTGGAAAAGCTTGCCCTTTCTGAAAATGATGCCGACATATGCGTTATTGGGGCAAAGCCCACATATCCGGCGGAAAAGTACGGATATATTCTTCCTAAGGAAAAGAAAGAGGACCGGTTTTACGGCATATGCTACGAAAAGCCCAGCGAGGAAAAGGCGAAGGAATATATCGCCCAGGGGGCTTTGTGGAACGCCGGCGTATTCGTTTTCAAGATGAGCTACATACTGAAAAAGGCTCATGAAAAGATTGACTTTACGGATTACGAAGACCTTTATGAAAAGTATGAGAGCCTTAATGCGATAAGCTTCGATAAGGAGATACTTGAGTCGGAGGAAAAGGTCTGCGTTCTGGAATTCAGCGGACCGTGGAAAGACCTGGGGACATGGAATACCCTGACGGAGGCCATGGATGATTCAGCGACAGGCAAGGCTGTTGTGGACAGCAGCTGTGAAAATGTAAATGTGCTGAATGAACTGGATGTGCCTGTGGTATGCATGGGGCTTAAGAATGTGGTTGTAGCAGCTTCGGCAGAAGGCGTGTTCGTCTCCGATAAGGAGGCCTCGAGCTATAATAAGCCGGTGGTTGATAAGATTGACCAGCAGGTCATGTTTGCGGACAAATCCTGGGGAAGCTTCCGCGTGCTGGATGTAGGGCCGGGCAGCATGACCAATAAAATAACCGTTCTTGCAGGAAGGTCAATGAATTATCATTCACATGCCCACAGGGACGAGATATGGAGCATAGTATCCGGAAGGGGTACTGTAATAGTGGATGGAATGAAGCAGCCCGTATCAACCGGTGATGTGGTGACCATGGCTGCAGGCTGCAGGCATACTGTAATGGCTGAAACGGAACTGTGTCTTATAGAGGTTCAGATAGGTGATGCCATAAGCGTGCATGACAAGACCAAGTATAAGCTGGATATCTGATATAGCAATGCGAAAGCATAGACGGGCTACGCAATCATGAAATATGAAGCGGTCCGGATTAAATGATGAGGATAAGTTAACCGATATATGAGTAGAGTTGATGCTGAAAATAATGCATCTGTAATGCCGTTCCTTTTAAAACCTGCAGAGAAGGATTATCTCTGGGGCGGCAGGAGGCTAAAGGATGATTTCTGCAAGGATACGGATACTACGCCCTTGGCTGAGACCTGGGAGTGCAGTACGCATCCTGACGGCGTGAGCATGGTAGCCAGCGGGGAGTACAAGGGCAGGCTGCTTTCTGATGTCCTTAAGGAACATCCGGAATATCTGGGCACGCATCCCAGGGAGAATGGATACGATGACCTGCCTATACTGGTGAAATTCATAGATGCGGACAGTGACCTGTCAGTACAGGTGCACCCGACTGATGAGTATGCCATGGAACATGAGAATGGCCAGCGGGGAAAGACCGAGATGTGGTATGTGATTGATGCCGCTCCGGATACATCTCTTATATATGGTTTCAGGCATTCCATTACGGCGGATAAGCTGAAAAAAGCTGTAAGCGACGGGACGATTACCAGGTACCTGCAGAAAGTAAAGGTGAACAAGGATGATGTCTTTTTCATAGAGGCAGGGACCGTGCATGCCATAGGAAGCGGCGCAGTGATAGCCGAGGTGCAGGAGAATTCCAACCTGACATACAGGCTGTATGATTACGACAGGGTAGATAAAAACGGAAATAAAAGAGAACTTCATATAGACAAGGCACTGGATGTTATGAACATGTCAGGAGCATCGGAACCTAAACAGCCCTTGAGGGTGCTGAAATTCAGGCCCGGCTATGCTACGGAGCTTTTGGGGAGATGCAAGTATTTCCAGATGGAACGCATGATGCTGAATACCGAGCGCATAAAGCAGATGGCAGGGATAAAGACTGAGGCCAATTCCTTTGCAGTACTGTTATGCGTGGACGGCTGCGGCATCATTACAGACAGCTGCGGCAGGAAAGATGTGCTTCCTTTTTTCAAGGGAGACTGTATCTTTATTCCGGCTGATTCGGATGAGATGCTGCTGCACGGAAATTCCACGCTGCTTAAGATCAGTTGTTGATTAAAAATGGGAAAAGAAGAAACAAAAAACAGGGCAGTACATATAAGGGTAATGGGGGTTAAGTTTACCTTCTGCGATATTGGAACGGCAGTAAAGGCTGTGCTAAAGAAGTGCAGCAGCCTAAAGGGGCGTTATATCTGCTTTACTAATGTGCATACTACAGTGGAGGCCCATGAGGATGCGGAATACAGGAAGGTTCTTAACGGCGCTGCATTCACATTTCCTGACGGAATGCCGGTTGCATTTGCGGCCAGGATCAAGGCCCTGAGAACCGGAAAGAAATATAGTCCTAAGCGTGTGGCAGGACCAGATTTTATGAGACTTGCATTTGAAGGCAGCAGGGACGGAAAAGTAAAACATTTTTTCTATGGGTCCACGGATGAGACGCTGGCAGCACTGACGGAGAAGCTGGAAAAAGAGTATCCCGGAATAAACATCTGTGGAAAATACTCGCCGCCTTTCAGGGAGCTTACTGAAGACGAAGACAGGGATGCCATAAGAATGATCAATGATTCCGGAGCAGATCTTGTCTGGGTAGGATTAGGGGCGCCAAAGCAGGAGAAGTGGATGGCTGACCACGCAGGAAAGATCGATGCCCTGATGCTGGGCGTAGGCGCAGGATTTGATTTCCATGCGGGAACTGTGAAAAGAGCGCCTTTATGGATGCAGAAGACCGGGCTTGAGTGGTGCTACAGGCTGCTTCAGGATCCCAAGAGGCTTTTTTCAAGGTACTTAAAGACGAATACGAGATTTATAATGCTGATGCTGCTGGGAAGGTATTGAATTAGAAGGTATTAAAGTTTAGAAGGTACTGAATTACAATTTTTTGTATTGTGAGGTTACAGGAAAATGAAGGAATATGCAGATTATATAGATGACTTGACTAAGATCGCGGACGATTTTGTCAGGCGGTATGAAGCCACTGCGCAGGATGACGGCGGAGAGAAATTATATGAGCATCTGTCCAGCCGCATTAAGTCAGTTGAGAGCATGCAGGAAAAATGCAGCAAGATAGGGGTGGAGCTGACAGCATACAATGCGCTTAAGGTAGTGCATGATGCCATCGGTGTCAGGGTGATATGCCTTTTCATCGATGACATAATGAAGAATGTGAATAAGATCCGGGAGATGGACGGAATAACCATTGTGAAGGAAAAGGACTATATAAGCGCTACTAAGCCCAATGGTTACAGAAGCTATCATATGCTGCTTGAAGTAGAAAGCGATGTGCCTGATGCGGCAGGCAACGATCCCGGAAAATATTACATAGAGGTCCAGCTGCGTACTATAGCCATGGATACCTGGGCTGCGCTTGAGCACGAACTGCGATATAAGAAAGACATAAAGAACAGTGCCATAATAGCTGAGGAACTGAAACGCTGTGCCGGAGAATTGGCAAGCTGCGATATCTCAATGCAGACCCTGAAGGATATGATCAGGGGCAGCTAAAATATCGGAATAAAGAAAGAAAATTGTTTTAAGGAAAGAGGTAGTAATGAATATACTTGTAGCAGAAGACGAAGAAGATCTTAAGGACGTAATAGAGGCTGTGCTTGCCGCTAACGGTTACACTGTAGATGTGACGGAGAATGGTGCACAGATGCTTGAAAAGGCAAGCGCAAATGAATATGCGGCAATTGTGTCTGATATAATGATGCCTGTGATGGACGGAATAACGGCTGTAAAGAAGCTTAGGGAGAGCGGTAATGATACTCCTGTGCTTTTTCTTACAGCCAAGACGGAGGTGGATGACAGGATAAATGGCCTGGATGCAGGTGCTGATGATTACCTGACCAAGCCTTTTGCAGTGGGAGAATTACTGGCCAGGGTAAGGGCAATGACAAGAAGAAGCCGGGCGAATACGCAGAAGGTCATATCCGTTTACAACATCACCCTGGATACCGAGAAGGAAGAACTTACCGGACAGAATTCCATAAGGCTGCCGGCTAAGGAGAGCCATATGCTGGGCTTCTTTATGAACAATCCGGAAAAGGATTTTTCCACGGAGGAACTTATAGAAAAGTTCTGGAAGAACGAGGAAAATGCGGATGAAGAAGCTGTCTGGCTTTATGTGTCATTTCTTAAGAACAAGCTTCGGGCTGTCGGAGCGGCTGCTACCATTGAAGGCGAGAAGGGCAGCTCATACCGTCTGGCCGGCAAGAACTGAATGCAAAAGAACTGAGAGCATAGAGGGTTTAGTAAGGTATGCTTGCAAAACTCAGAGTAAAATTTGTATCCCTGGCGGCGCTTACGCTGCTTATATGTCTTACCCTGGTTCTTTCCATGGTGTTTTTCTTGACGGACAATTTCTTTGATGCCCAGGTTAATACTATGCTGACGGTATTGCTTGAAAACGGCGGCGAAATGCCGCCTGACAGGGTCTGGGCAGTGGGAAACAAGCGGATGCCCGGAGGACTGTCGGAAGAACTGCAGTATGAAACCAGGTATTTCAGCGTGATAACAGATAAGGATGGAAATATTACCCACGTCAATACGGAGCATATTTTTTCCATAGAGGAAAATGAAGCGGCGGATATAGCTTTTTCCATATATGAGGGAAGATCCAATGATGCCGATATGTCCCTGGCTGAGTCATTCCGGAAAATGTTTATGGATACAAGGTGGGAGTCAGGGAAATTTTTCCATGAGAATAATGTCTATTATTATGACAGCCGGGAAAAGGGAAACGGCGGGCGGCTCTATGTTTTCGTTGACTACACGTCAAGATACCTGATAGTCCATCAGATCTATTCTTACCTGCTGATAGTGGCCGGCGTCATATTATTAGTATTCTGTCTGCTCTTTATCTATTTTTCAAAGCAGCTTATGGATCCTTTTATTGAAAACCAGGAGAGACAGAAGCGTTTCATAACTAATGCAAGCCATGAACTGAAAACGCCGCTGACGGTCATATCTGCCAATACGGAAATGATAGAGATGACTGCAGGAAAGTCAAAATGGACGGAGTCCAATATGCGGCAGATCAAGAAGATGAACGAACTTGTTTCAAACCTGGTAGTGCTTTCAAAGCTGAATGAGAAGGATGTGCAGGTTTTTTCTGCAGTGGATATATCTGCTATTGTTAAGGATCAGGCTGACTCCTTTGCTTCCGTAGTGGAAGGTGCCGGAAAGACATATGAGACCAGCATAGAAGAGGGGCTTACAGTGAAAGCGATGCAGAACGGCGTGCAGGAGGTGGCATCCATTCTCCTAGACAATGCATCAAAGTACTGTGATGACGGCGGCCGTGTACTGGTCAAGCTTGAGAAGGGCTATATGGGCAAGGGCGCAAAGCTATATGTACAGAATACCTATAGGGCCGGAGCGACTGTGGACTATACCAGGTTCTTTGAAAGGTTTTACAGGGAGGATGAATCCCACAACAGCAAGAAGAGCGGCTTTGGCATAGGTCTTTCCATTGCAGAGGAAATGTGCGCGAAGATGAACGCGAATATTCAGGTTAGCTATGACAGGAAGAGGGAAGAGATAGTGTTTACGGTGACATACAAGCAGTAGCTTTGTGAGTGAACATTATATTGAATAAGTGAAATGGTGACAGCATACTACATGATTCAGGCTGCGGAAACAGCGGCCGAGGCGGAAAAAAGCATATCGTCTGATATAGCGGCAATACCCGGATGGGCGGTTGCCCTGTTTTTTCTTGTGGCGGGTGTCGTGCTCTGTTTCCAGGGACTGAACCTGTTCAAGATAGTTCAGTTCTGTGCCTGCGCGGTACTGGCAGGCGGCACAGTCCTTCAGTTAGGGAAAAACTGGGACAGCATCTGGGTTTATGTGGTTGCAGCTGTTGTGGCATTTGCTGCAGGCTACGCAGGGCTCAGGCGATACAAGGCAGGACTATGCGTGACGGCAGGAGTATGCACATACCTGGCAGTGGCGGGATGTTTTGCCAGGTCTGCTCTTATTATGGCGAGAAAAGCTATCAGCGATATTCCGGATACGGGGGCACTTGTGCAGATATGGATAACAAAGATATTCAATCATGGTGATATATCAGCTGCCACCGGGGAGATGTCGGCAGAGTATGCACAGCCGGTGCTGGATCAGATCTCGGAGGCTCTTAATGTACTGCAGACAGGACTTGTGGTAGCGTCCCTGGCTGCCGTGGTGGTGTCGGTTCTCGTAAATATATTCGGGGATGTGATAATAATAATCTTTACCAGTGCGGCAGGCTCGTTCCTGATGGCTGAAGGCGTGTCAGTTCTTTTGGAACCGGGGGTTGAAGTTGGAATAGAAGTATTTTATGCCATAGTAGGGGCAATGATACTGATAGGGGGAACTTTTCAGTTCTTTAAGAAGACATAGAGTGGGGCTGATGGCATTTTCGGATTTGGTTTTATCCTATGCCCACAATGTGGATTCCGGAATCAGATCAATTCGGCAAAACGAAAGAAAAAGGTCGACAGCAGTCACACGCTTGTCGCAACACCTGCGATCATGTTATTGGCAAGCTCATTGATGAGAGTGCGTCCGGAGGAAGAGCTTAAATATTCCTGTGCCAGCTTCGTGTCCGTAAGGAGTTTATTCAAGCTATCGGAGGATGATTCGTAAGATTCAAGCACGGAAGAATTATCATCGTCATTATCCGTGTCATTAAGAAGTGTATCTAAAAGCGCCTCGGCAATATTTCCGTTATCATCAGTAAGCGCATTCACCACATCAGGAGCGAGGTCATCAGCATTTAAAGATGCCCTGAGGCTGTCAAGTTCCGTATCGGAAAGGGAAGCTTTTAATGCAGAGGCGGCATCGGCGCTCATATCCGAGTAGGCCTGTGCGGCAGAAATATTCTGTGTGTTTTTGGAAACATGATCTGAAAGTATCTCCGAAAAACTTCTTGTTTCAGAATTTCCGGTGACAGAGGCCGAAGGCTTGCCTGGATAGCTGCGGAACTGCAGAATATCCGTATTTTTCAGTCCTGCGACTTGGTATACATTTGTGGAAAGCTCGGCTACATTCATGGTGATATTATACCCTATTATAGGGTTTTATGTAAATCGGTATGTTTAATCGAATTTGACAAAAGCTGCAAGTACTGTTAAAATCATAAATGTAAAGGTGTTACCGATAGACGGTCTTACCTTGGTTAACAGTTACAACAACAAATTAGCAACCATTACCTTGGTCTGGGCGGTTGCTTTTTTGTTTTCTATCTTTTCTGATGTCATGCAGGTAGTGAAGCAGCGCGGCAAGTGCACCTATCACTGTAGCTATGACACCGATCCAAGCTTTGGAAAAGCAGACA
Source organism: Lachnospiraceae bacterium (assembly GCA_017635395.1). Lineage (GTDB taxonomy): Bacteria > Bacillota > Clostridia > Lachnospirales > Lachnospiraceae > NK4A136. The sequence continues at coordinate 2,044 of JAGBLN010000011.1, read as the reverse complement.
TAGTATGGTAAAATCTTGTATGTGTTATGAATAGGGATGGGGCACAGGTAAGGAAAAGACTTATATTGGTCATATTGGTTAATTGGGTGATCGTCGCACTCGGCGGACTGCTTTATTTTATGTATTACCGGATGGGCGGGGGCGTGCCATGCCTGATATATAAATATACGGGGCTATATTGCCCGAGCTGCGGGGCTACTCGCATGATGTATGCGCTTATCCATGACCAGGACATCATGCAGGCTTTTCGGTATAATGTACTGCTGGCCGTGACACTTCCTTTTGCGGCAGTGCTTTATATCCAGCAGCTTATAGTTTTTGTCAGGACCGGGGGCTTGTCTCCATGGATGGGAGTAGTGGCGGAGATATGGGGGGCTCTTATGATCCTGTTTGGTATTCTAAGGAATATACCGGGCTTTGAGTTCCTTGCGCCTGTGGTACTATAGTTTTTCGCAATCCTTCAGAATAGTACATGCTTTTGAGCTGCCGGATTTATACTGAATTTTTGCTATGGTATATGAATGGCTTATGTATTATAATAAGAGATGTATGTCCGGAATCTGCAGGAATCCGGATGGAAAAAACAAGTGACTGAAGGAAGCCGGGTGGCGTTGATCAGTCACAAAATCAAGGAGGGAACAAATGGATAATCAGAACTACAACAACTATAATCAGGGACAGTACAATACACCGGCTCCCGGTGAGAAGTCTCCTAAGTACACCTTATGGCTTGTGCTTGGTATCGTGCAGATAGTAGTGGGATTCTGCTGCGCGGGTGGTATATTCACTCTCGTTACAGGTCTCCTTACTATTATAAATGCCAATGGTGCTAATACAGCATATCAGCTCGGTGATATGGCAACACATGATTCGAAGATCAAGACTGCCATGATAATGAACATCATAGGCTGGGTGCTTGCAGTTATCATATTTATATTAATATGCGTATTTTACCTTACTGTGGGAGTCGCAGATGCTATGAGCGGCTACAGCTATTAATAGCGCCCTGAACCGAAATGTCATAATTTGATCTGAGTCTAAAAACGGCTCCGTTGCCTGAGGCACGGAGCCGTTTCATATGTGGGATAATGTGTGTGCTTTGAAATGCAAAAGTGCTGACTGATTAAGGCGTCCACCTTCCACAGGCGCCGCAGGGGAGGATAAGCGTGTCGGATCCCTCTATGGGCAGTCCAATTTCAGAACTTTCTACCTGGCCTCCGCGCTTGCTTGTGAGAGCGGTATTCAACATATAGGAAAGCACTGCGGGCTGCAGGCCGGTGGTGTAAGAATTTATAAGGAAGAAAAGCGGCGCATCTGAAAGGAGCTGTGCAGCCTTGCATATTAAAGGGAACACGGCATCCTCGATCTTCCATATTTCGCCACCGGGACCTCTTCCATAGGAGGGCGGATCCATGATGATGGCATCGTAGGTATTGCCGCGGCGTATCTCTCTTTCTACGAATTTGAGGCAGTCATCCACTATCCAGCGTATGGAATCGTGTCCGCAGCCGGAGCTTTCAGCGTTTTCTTTTGCCCAGGCAACCATTCCCTTTGCGGCATCCACATGTGTAACAAATGCTCCGGATACGGCGGCGGATACAGTGGCTCCACCTGTGTAAGCGAAAAGATTAAGGACTTTTATCCGCTCATCACCCGGAAGAGTTTTCTTCCTGCGGACTATCAGCTCTGATGCCCAGTCCCAATTGGCCGCCTGCTCAGGAAAAATGCCCGTATGCTTAAATGCAAAAGGCTTTAAATGGAAGCAGAGTTTTTTGCCGGCAGGGGAGAGATCATAATTTATGGTCCATTCCTTAGGAAGGTCGCGGAATTCCCATTCACCGCCGCCCTTCTGGGAACGGTGGTAATGTCCGTTTGTTTTTTTCCATGCCGGATTCTTATGTCCGGTCTGCCATATAACCTGAGGATCGGGGCGGACGAGAAGGTAATCACCCCAGCGCTCCAGCTTTTCACCGTCGGTACAGTCTATTACTTTATAGTCATTCCAGTTATCTGCAGTCCACATGTGTGCAAGTTCTCCTAATAT
>JAGBLN010000002.1 GCA_017635395.1 Lachnospiraceae bacterium | reverse complement strand
TCATTCCAAGGTTTGCTTTAAGCCTTTCCGGTCCAAGGAATACATAGCCCTTTTCTGCCTTTACGGATGAGTTCTTCTCTACAGCTCCCAAGCATGCGCCCTTTGAAAAAAGATTGCTTCCTAAGAATATCCTCCTGCCTACGCACAGATACTTTAATGTATCAGGAAACCATTCCCCGGAAAAACCGTCACCAAGGAGATAGACAGCTGATGTCCGCCTCCCTTCAAGAATGGTACGGCATATAGTAAGGAACTCAGCATCCTTGTTCTTCTTTTTCTGTATCTCGTCTTCTTCAAAAAACTCCGGCTTAAAATTCGAATAATGCTTTTCATCCACCAGCACTACCACCGGAGTGGTCCTGTAATTTTTGGAATAGAGCATGGTATGCAGTCCGTCTGCCCTTAAGTCGCAAACAAGAACATCCGAAGCCTGCAGCTCCTGTTTCTGGTGCAGGATAAAATGATACCCTGCCTCGGCATGGCTTAAGAAAAAAAACTGCTCCTGCTTGATCCTTATTATGCTTATGGCCTCTGTCAGTGTTTCTATGGTAGAAGCCTTTGTATCATCAACCGTTATGGTTACCGATACCACTCTTTCAAGCGGGCTAACGGTAGACAGCTTTGAAAGGCACTTCTTTAGGAAGAGTGCCAAAAGCTCCACCGGATCGTATTCCATGCCGTCAATCTCCCTGACACTGCCTGACACAGCGCCGGCTAAAATCTTATCCACGGCCACGGCTTCCCCAAGGGATACCTGCTCTATTGCTTCCTCTCCGGCAAACCAGATATTTTCTCCGGCCTTCTTTGCCAGAATACTGGGAATTGAAAGCCGCTCATCCGTATCCGAGAGACTGTACGTCTGCACGTCACCGGACAGGGTTCCGTAGCTTATCTGCGTATATTCATCTGTAAGGTCTATGCCAAGGACTGTTTTCTCTGAGGAAAGCTTTCCGATGGCATCTTTGATTCCGTTGCTCATTTCAGACTTTATCCTTATATCCGTATGGCCTGAACAGCCTGTCAGTCAGATATGCCTGAGACTCATACTCCTCAGCCTTCGAACCCAAGCTGTCTGCATTATCCTGCACCAGAACTGCCACGCTGTTTATCATTGAATACCTGTCGGGAGTCCCCGTTTTCCCCTGTTCTGCCGGCTCCAGCACACTCGCTTTAGTAAGTTTCTCCCTGCGGTCGTTTTCTTCCGTTATGTAATAATTGATCTTCTCGCCATTAAAGAGCACAAAGGACTTGATATATACTCCGCCGTATACATGAAGCATTTCTTCTTTTTTGTACTCATCCGACTCCACACCGGGGGCCGATGTGACATAATGCAGTATCACGTGGCTGTCCGGATGTCCGCAGTACTCAATAAAACTCTGGCCGGAGAAAATCCTGAGCCGCGGCTCTTCTTCCTTAAAGCTCATGAAACAGGGAAGGAATATTCCCTCACTCCACATCTGTTTAAGGAAATAAAGCGAGGCCTCCATCTCATCGACTGTTATTGTACCAGCATCCTTTTTTTCTGATGCATGCTTAAGGAACGAAAAGACGGAAAAATGCGTCAGCCTCTCACCCTGGCGGGCATAATACATAATCCGCTCATAACACTTTTCACTTCCCTCTGCCCCGTTTACAAACATATCATAGGACAGTGCCGACAGCACGGCACATTCAAGTGCTGAATCAGTCGCATTTTCAGAAAACTGCGAATAGATATCATATTTTTCCTTAACGTCAGCTCCCGTAAACAGTATCTGGGTAAGCATCCCCGCAAGGAAGCCGTGAACATCCACGCCGAAAGTATCTGCCGCACGCCATATTTCCTTTAAGTACCTGGTGGTACCGCAGGCATACTTCAGAAGATAGATTAGCGACTCTTCATCATATTTTCCCATTGACATTATGCTGCTGCATAATGCCAGCATCTGGGGATCGTATTCGTAATCCCTTCTGACAAGCACGCGGTCACAGAGCCTGAGCAGTATCTTATAGTCAATGCCCTCTGTACCGCATTCGCATATCCAGGAAAAAGCTTCATCATAGAGTCCCCTTGCCACCATTATCCTGACGCATATCTCCCGGTCTGCCCGGCTCATCCGTTCAGGTTCAAAGCGCAGCAGGAGTTCATCCAGCATTGCGATATTATCATTTTCAAAGTAATACTGAGCCAGGTCTATCATAAGCCGGCCGGAGTACTCCTCCGTCACGCTCTCCTGCAGGGAAAGCCATGACAGCATTGCCTCATTTTTCTCATTTATGCGTATGCTGTCATTTCCCAGTTCGGAAACATACAGCACCCCGCCAAGTTCCGGTGCCTCAGCACTGCAGAGCTCATCCGGATTCAGGTCATCGGAAATGATGAGCCTCCGTTCATCCTTATCAGAAAGCTCACGCCTGTTGCCCTCATCATCTTCCCAGAATATGTTGACCATATCGCCATAAACAGGAACAAGCGCCTCGCTGTTGAAAAGCGGATATATGAACTCATCCTGAAGATGTTCATACACCAGCACCACATTGACGGCACGTCTGTCAGCAATGCGCACCCGCTCTGTAAAAAGCAGTTCCGTATAAGCATTGCCGAACTCTGGTGCCATATCAAAAGGCTCCAGTAGGCTCGAGTAGAGAAATGCCATATTCTCATCCAGGCTGCGGTTAATGAGCTGCTCTTCCACAAAGGCAGACATGCTCTCCTCGTATCTTTCATAGAGCTCGGTATATTCTGTCTTGTGCCTTAGCACATTAGCATAAAGAAGTGCTGTCCTGGCAGAATCAAGATTTGAGCGGTATGCAAAATACATCAGCACTATCTTCGGCAGAAGACCGTCATAGGTATGAGATATGGACATCATATAATATTCATACAGTCTCGCCATCCTGATTTCCTGCTCGACTGCTTCCGAGTACCATCTGAAGTACCTGCTGCCTATGCAGTTTCCTCTCATAAGATGCGTACACAGCGCAGCCAGTATATCCCTGTCCGGCTGTATCTCGTAACAGTCTATGAGCATGTCCAGAAGTTCATCGGAAAATGCATGCACATCGTCACTTAAGAACGCAAACCTCTCCCGGAGCGATGAGCTAGTGATACCGAATTTCAGCGCAAACCTCATCACCGTAAGCTCGTATCTGCCTAGTTTCTCCATCTGTTTGGGATCAGCTATAAACAAATGCACAGCCTCCAGCATCATAAGAGGGCTTCGGCAGCCTTTCTCAAACTGGTCCCGCAGCAGTTCATCACGCTTACGGACGCTGTTTTTGTATTCCTCCCGCATATAAAGACAAAGCCATGCGAGCCTCCAGTTGTCATCATTTTCCCTAAAAAGCTCCCAGACTTCATCAGCAAGGGATTCCTCCATTATGGGATCCGATGCATATATGCTCTTAAGATAGCAGTAAAAACCTTTTAATTCAGGCAGCTGTTCTTCCGTTTCCATACGGACCGAAAGCATCTCAAGTATCCTGCCTGCCTCCTCCGCCCTCTTTTCCATCAGCAGGATCTGAGCCTGAACAAGCCTCAGGTCGACCCTGTCCGTATCCTCGGAAAGCACAGGCGTGATTATTGAAGCGCTTTCCCTGCACCACTCAGCCTTGGTTATCCTGCCGACCCTGAAATCTACATATTTGGAGGTAAGCTTTATCAAAAGCTTCCTGTCCCTGTGATTCGGTGCAACCTCAAGGGCATGGACATAAACAGGTACTGAATATGACTCATTCTCACTGTTTATCAATATCAGGCCTTTATTAAGCCCGGCATGAAGCTTTTCACTGACCACATGGTATTCTATGACAGCCTCATTTTTCTCAAAATCATCAGAGATAATGACATCCGTATCATTTTCCAGAAAGTCTCCCCGGACGGATATGGTCAACTTGGAATATCCCCAGCCTTCGCGCCGCACGACGACCTCGCCGGGGTTTTCAGCCTCGGATATGTCCATATCTATCTCTTTGCAGTCAAAACTGTATGTAGGCGGAACCTTCTTGTGGGCAATCTGCAGGAACTTTTCCATGTTGAACTGGTTGCCGCTATATGTAGAAAGCGCCCTGTAGGCCGTTATATACTGGGAATCCGTTCCTGAAAGTATATTTACAAAACTCCCTGAATAGAACAGGTCGCATGCAGTTTTCCAGTCTGTCATTGCGAGATTCGTGAAATGGAAAAGATTGCGGATATCCCCCAGGCTGCTGCCGGGTATCTCGCTCAGAATACTTATCTCAAAAGGTAATTCGTATTCTCCGTGATCGGACACGATGAAAACTGTCCCCTTATGCACATCCCCCGGCTCAAGGCCTTTCGACGAAAGCCTGTAAGGGATCTCACAGCTACCCCCGGTAAACTCCGTCTCCCTTAGCTGAAAACGAAGGTCTGTGCAGTAAACAAAACCTCTGGTATTCTTCTCCCCCATTATGTAAAAGGAGCCGAACTGCTCGCTGTCTGCCGACATGGCGCAGCTTATGACATCACAAGAAAAAGAGAGGGGTTTCACCTCCCTGCCAAAGTCATACTGCTCATCCAGAATATTTTGTATAGTGTCCTTCATACGGAAGACATTATACCATAGTCCGCCTTTTATTAAAATCTCATAATTATAACTTTTCCCTCATGCCACTTGTTATGGACTCTTAACTTATGGTTTAATATTACCCATGAGGGTGCTGGTCAAATGGAAAAAAAGCATAATGTTTTCTATCCTTCTGCTGATCGTCTTAGGTATATACATCACCATCGGCAGCAAGGGTGAGGAAAAGTCAAAGTTCGGCTCCACCACATTCGAAAAAGTCGGAGCTGTAACACACATCAAAAAGTTCGACATAAATGTAGTCACTACCAGAAACTATCTCAGGTATTTCCAGGACAGTTCCAGAAGGGAAATAGCCAACGAGCTGAAAAGGATGGGGGTTGAATTCGTTGCCCTCTCGGATGACTACATATTCTTCCAGGAATTCCGCATAATCGAAGGCGGACTTGACATTACAGATTTCGCAGCAATTGAGAAGCATCTCGCCGACTCAGCTCCGGGCTATTCCATCACAAGCACCCCCGAACACGCGGACATTACCCTCGGCGAAATTGACTTCCACAGGGTCTGCTACAGCAGGAAGGATACCCAGTACCAGGATTACGACGTTGTTGCCGACTATTTCACGGAGCATAACGGACAGATACTTGAGATCAGGTGCTATAACGAGGAAAGCCGCCCCCCTGTCTACGAGGACACGGTCAGCCTGCTGATCTCTAAATTTGAGCCTCAGATGGAAAACTATACTTATGGAGCTCCGGCACATGCAGCTGCTGAAGGATCCACTCTTTCCGCCCGTATAAAAAGCATCACTTTTGCTCCTTGGCTCTTAGTAATTCCTTTTATATACGCCATGCTGTGCGGCCTTACCTATACAGGAAGAGCCGAGCGTCTTTATAACAGCGATACTAAAAAGCATTATTACGTAGGAGACGACGGAACCGGCTGGAATGAGGATTTTCTTTCGCTGCAGACTTCCAAGATGCTTTTAGGCTTCTTTGCCATACTGATAGTCTTCCATCATTTAGTACAGCAGTCCGGCAGCAATGACGCAGGGCTCCTCTATATCCTTGAGGATTTTGGCGTAGGCTTCGTCGGAGTGTTTTTCTTTTTCTCAGGCTACGGTCTTTATGAAAGTTTCAAGAAAAAAGGCGACTACCTGAAAAACTTTTTTAAGAAAAGATACCCTGCCGTCCTTATTCCGGCATTCACAGCCCTGCTTATCTTCCTTGCGTTTGATATTATCGATGGCGGCATTACTTCTCCTTTGGATTTCATCGCCAAGCTTACAGGATGGAAGCTTTTAAATCCCCACATGTGGTACATCGTAGAGATTGCCATTCTCTACCTGCTGTTCTTCCTGGCATTCAGGCTGATCAAAAACCATACTGTAGCACTCTCTTTACTTTTCTTCTGCGTCCTTGTCATGGTCGCAGGCTCCCTGCTGCTTGGCCACGGAAACGCATGGTTCCAGGGAGAATGGTGGTACAATACCAGCCTGCTTTTCCCCTTCGGCATATGGTTCTCCATGCACCGGGAAAAAATCACGGACATCATGAAACACTATTACATACTTCTGATGCCCGTCACACTGATACTGTTCATAGTATTCTATAAGGCAACAGCCTATATGCTTGAACACTACAGCTACTGGAGCGAGACCGCCTTAGACCCCGGCTATGATGACAAGTTAAGGTGCCTTTCAGTCCAGTGTCCCATGGTGCTGTTTTTTGTACTGCTGCTTCTTTTCATCGGATTAAAATTAAAAATCGGAAACAAAGGCCTGGAACTGCTTGGAAGCATATCCCTTGAGCTCTACCTTATCCATAACCTTTATATAAACATCTTTTCATCCTTCAAGGGAACCGGAGTATTTTACACCTGCGTCATACTGTCATCCCTAGTTTCGGCAGCTGTACTGCACTACTTAAACACCGTCATACTATGCCTTATCTGCAAAAAGCCTGTTCCGGATATCAGGCGCCATAAAAAGACTTTTGATGAATACCGGAGGAAAAAGAAAGAAAATTCGCTGTCATTTTCAAAAAAGCTTAAGCTCTGCCTTAAATATGCAAGCAGGCATAAGGGCAAGGTGGTCCTTGTCATATTCAGGACTATTGTTGTCCTCATCATCTGTGTCATCACCATCTTCCCTATTTTCGTGATGGTGATCAATTCCACAAAGACCAGCCACGAAATCCTTCAGGGGCTGTCGTTACTGCCCGGCGGAAGCTTTGCCGCTAATTTTAACGAAATAAAATCCTATATGAAGAGCATGGGCGAAGACTTTTATTCCATTATGGCTAGGTCATGCATCATATCAGGTTCCTGTGCACTGTTAGGAACATACATAGGCGCCCTGTGTGCATACAGCTTCGAGCACTACTCTTTCAAAGGGAAAAAAGTATTGTGGATATCCGTCATATGCTCCCTGATGATACCGCCTGTAGCCGGCAGTGTGGGATTCTTTAAGGTAGTGCTGGCACTCCATTTATACGACAATATCCTTCCGGTCATACTGGTAGGCTTAGCCATTCCATCCTGCGTTTATTTCCTCAGGATGTACCTTCATTCCCTGCGGCTTCAAGAAATAATCGAGGCAGCAAGAATAGACGGCTGTCCCGAGTTCCTGATCTTCAACAAGATCATACTGCCGATACTTAAACCGGCACTGCTGCTCCAGCTCATATTCAACTTTTCCATGAGCTGGAACAATACCATATACCAGGGGTTGGTACTTCTGGACATAAAAAAGAAGACCATCTCTCTATTCCTTAAGACGATGACCGGCGGCGTTGGCATGGGATCTGACCCGGTTGTATACTGCATCCTGCTGTTAGCAACAGTGCCTTCACTGGCAGTTTACATACTGTTTTCATCAGGCATAATGTCCAATATAAATATAGGCAGCATCAAGGAATAAGAACTTGCCGAACCTCCCGGTCTGTGTTAGAATTAAAGTGTATCAATAGGTGGCATGGATGCCTTTCAACATTATCAAAGGAGTGATGATCATGAATGTATCAGGTACATCAAACATTTCTACACTGTTTTCATCACTGGGCGGTTCGAATAATAATAAGTCTGCGGATCTGTTTTCGTCGCTGAATTCATCAACCTCGAATACAAATCAGAGCATAGGTTTCGACCTGTCCAACTACAGTGCATTAAAGAACGGCAGCTACTACAAGGTGATGAAGAAATATTACAATTCGAAGCCTGAGGCTTCCGAAGAGGATATTGCAGCTGCTGAGAAAAAGATCAAGGATACTGCGAATGCAGCAGGAAGCGTTGTTACTTCATTCAACAAGCTTAGTTCCCTTTCTTTTGCCGAGGATGACAGAGAGGAATCGGCATCAAAGATAGAGGACTTCGTAAAAAGCTATAACAGCCTCATTAAGAAGGGCACAGACTCTCTGTACAGCAATGTAGCGCAGAAGACAGAATGGCTTAAGAATCTCACTGAAGAGGCCGGCAATCTGCTTGAGAAAGCCGGAATAAAAGTCGGTTTCGACGGAGAGCTTAGTTTTGACAAGGATAAGTTCCTTAAGGCAGACGAAAGCACTCTGAACGAGGTGTTCAAAGGCAATTCTTCCTGGGCATCCAAGGCTGAATACAAGGCTGAGCAGATCTATTCCCTCGCCCTTACTGGCGATACGTCTGCTAATTCCTATACGAATGCGGCACTGCTTAGCAGTGGCACCGGTTCGTCTTATACTACAAGCGTATAACCGCCAATCAAATTATAACAATTAACGTAAAATGGGCAGGAAATATCCTGCCCGTTTTTTTTCCTTCTTTACCGGCTTACTATAATCAATTATTAGGAAATGAGCCAGATTATCCCACAAAAAACGGAGAGCGGCAATCCACTCTCCGTCTATAAATTTAGTTCATAATCACATTCACTAATCGTAATGTTTTATGAGCAGTCTTTACAATTACTTGTAGTATGCAAGTATCTCTGAAGCAGCCTTCTTTACATCAGTCAGATCCCAGTTGTCTACCTCTGAAGAACTGAAGGATATTGTCAGCGCATCCTCATCACCCCATGAATCTTCATAAGGAATAAGGATATATGCATACTTGTACTTCCAGCCGTCTGAATCCTCTTTTTCCTCGATACCAACCATCACATATGTTCCGTTGATCATCGTGCTGTTATTGTAAAGGTCATACTCTACGGAATAAGAAGTATATCCATCGGGTACATAGCTCTCATCCTCAAGATACTGCTTAAAATCATAGGGTGCATATTTGCTTACATAGTAGCTTGCCCAGTCATCGTTCTCATAGTAAAGAGCGTAAATTGTAAATCGAAATGCAACCTTTTCGATCAACATACCTTTCATTGTAATTGCTAATGCATATATAGGGAGAGGTTGCTTCTCCCATTATAAGAACCTGATCAATTAGTTGATCGGGTTTCTTTTATGGTATCCTTTGTTTCTGTGTCGGCGGGCAGAAATGGAGGATACTTTTATGTCTAACTTTTTTACCTATGCAGAACGTATATCTCTCCAAAAGTTTCTTGGAGAGGGTCTGACTTTTAAGGAAATAGCCCGCACCCTGGGAAAGGATCCCTCGACTATCTCGCGTGAAGTACGTAAGCATATGTCGCAGGTAGCCACAGGTCGCCCGGGATATCCTTATAATCCTTGTAAGCATCGTAAGAGTTGTAGAGCCAAAAACCTGTGCAGCAGAGGTGATTGTCATCGCCAGTCTGTACAGTATTGCAAGCTGTGTCCGGATTGCTCAAAGCATTGTCCTGATTTCCTTGAAGAAATCTGTTCAAGCAGGTTCAAGGTGCCGTATGTGTGTAACGGATGCGGCCAGATCGGTAAGTGTACCCTTATGAAAAACGTATATGATGCCGAGCATGCACAATATAAAGCTCATGATGTTATTTCACAGTCAAGATCGGGGCTCTGCACATCCGAGGATGAAATAAGTCGCCTAAATGCTCTTATAAGCCCTCTCGTGAGGCGGGGACAGTCGCTTCATCAGATCTACATCACACATCAGGACGAGATCATGTGCAGCGAGAAAACTCTGTACAACTACCTTGATGCAAATCTATTTGATGTAACGAACGGAGATCTGCCCCGAAAAGCAAGACTTCGTCCGCGCAAACAGAAAAAGGAGTACAAAGTCGATAAAGGCTGCCGTATAGGCCGTAACTATCAAGACTTCCAGGAGTATCTGGAACAGAATCCGGATACTTCAATTGTACAGATGGACAGCGTCATAGGCTCAGTTGGAGGCAAATGCCTTCTTACGATCCACTTTGTCGAATCCTCACTCATGCTTGCATTTTTACGTGATGCGAATACATCACAGTCAGTTCTGGAGATATTTGATGAACTGCAGGAACGGATAGGTATAAACCGTTTCAAGCAGATATTTCCATTGATACTGACTGACAATGGAAGCGAGTTCTCCAATCCGGTTGCAATCGAATGTGACAGGGAAACCGGTGAGATCCGAACACGAATCTTTTATTGTGATGCCGGCAAGCCGTATCAAAAGGGGGCTATCGAAGTCAATCATGAACTGATACGGAGAGTGCTTACAGATGTAAACGGACGCAATCGAAGCTTCAATAATCTTACGCAGGAAGATGTGACTCTTATGATGGATCACATAAATTCCTACAAAAGAAAAAAGCTGAACGATCGTAGCCCATACGAGACATTCAGCTTTTTACACGGTGAAAAAGTTCTTGGCCTTTTAGGATGTTCTAAGGTTGCCGCCGACGACATCCTTTTAAAGCCTGAACTTCTCGGAATCTAAAACAAACAAGCCGCCGACACAATCATCATTTCATATGTGCCAGATGAGGGGTGGATTCTCCGATTACAAGTAAAATCGAGAGGGAATCGACCTCTGTTAGTCGTGTTTGCTTTTTCATCATACCGAAAAAATAATAAATGTCAACGCTGCATTTCGTTTACAAAACAAGCATTTCGCTTGCAAATGAAGCATCTCACTGACAAAAATGGCATCTCGCTTACAAATATTCAGTTTTCAATTTACAAAGTTGCAGTTTGGCTTACAAACTTGCATCTCGGATTTCAATTCAGCCT
>JAGBLN010000010.1 GCA_017635395.1 Lachnospiraceae bacterium | reverse complement strand
GCTAACCAATTCTGTTCTCTTCTTATCTGCCATATACTCCTCCGTCTATACTTGAGGTCGAAATTTACGACCTCAAGTTATGTCTTTTTCATCTACGCTCTTCTGTTAAGTAGTCGAATTCGACCACTTTAGATTTTGCGGTGCAAAAATTCCACCTCAAGATTTCCCCTTCTTCTTTTTCTGCATCTCGTCATAATAAGCCTTGTACCGATAGATACTCCGCTCGCTGATTCCGTTGCGCTTTGCAATCTCCACCATGGTCATGCCCCGCTCATGACAAATAACAAAATCATTGTAGATGGCCATCCATTTGGCGTTGTGTCTTTGTCTGCCACAGGCCTTTCTCTTTTTAAAGTATTCAAGTTCTTCTTTCAGATTGGCATTTGCTTCCTTAAGCTCTGCATTTTCTTTTTCCAGTTTTTCGATTCGTTTCAAAGCCTCTTCAAGTGTAGTTATCTTCTTCACAAGCAGCCACCCCCTGTCATTTCTATTATGACAATAGTATATGCAGGAGCCACTATCCTGTCAATCCTATTTTGTCATGCCGCGTCATTATTTTTATGTTGTCTTCGATAATCCTTCGATAATCTGTGATATCCAGACAAACGCTTCATGGTAACTCTGCTAAACACAACATCCAGCCAGACATTCGCCATCAGCTTCTCCAGCACCCACCTTCTTTTCAACGACGGCCCGTATTTCAGAATCAATTCTGTCATAACATCCACGCACCTTTTAAAGGCAGCATTCTCCTTCGGATCCTCATAATATTTTTTTCTCATCTTTCAATGTCCTTTCCTTTTGATATGCCCATTTAATGGTTTTCACAAATTAGCAAGCAATGCATCGGTGTACACCCGATGCGATTTTGCATGTTGGGGAGTACGCCCCCAATCCCCCGGATTGCCGATTTTCATCGACAAGCTACGCCTGCAGGCAGGCTCAAAATCATTTTTCCGGCACTACATGATTTCAAGCAATTTGTCAAAATAGTCTTTTACTGTTTTCAAAACTTTCTCATGCTCAGTTTTCATATCAGCAATGATTTTTTCATCGACCCAGCCATAGGTATTAGCTGCTTTTGCAATCTGATTGATGTTTCTGCTGTCAATGCTCATAAACCTGGCCAGTTCATGAATCTCGGAGAAATCCACTTTGATGTAGTATCCGTCGATTGCCATTTTTCTGATATAGGCGCTCATGTTTGAGAAACCCAGTTGCTCCATTCGCTCCCGGATCAAATTCAGTTCCTGTTTCTCGAAATCATAGATGAGCATTCCTTCCACATTTTCCTCAAGTTCCCTACCGATAGCACCTGAGGCATTAACAAAGCACGTTGGTGCTGTCTGAACCGGCAATATCGTGGGGCGGATACCCCGTTAATGCGCATTCGGGAAATACGATCAGATCCACCCTGTTCTCAGCTGCCTGTATTACAGTTTTCTTTACTATCTCAAGATTATGATTAAGTTCCCCACATACGGCAAATTGATAAGCTGCCAACCTCATAACTGTTTCTCATCCTTTCACAGTTTTAATACAGCAATCCGTTCTTCCCCATCCATGTCTCCGGTTTCCTCGAATCCAAATGAACTGTATAACTTTGCTGCCACCAGGTTCTCCGGCTCATAAGACAACCAGCAGTATTCCGCATCTCCGCAGGGATATGTTTTTATAAACTCCAGAGCCAGCCTTACCGCCTCTTTTCCATATCTCTTTCCCTGATATGCTTTATGGATCATCAAACGCCATAGGTTGTAATTGCCCTTTGCGATCGCCGGTGCATCATCCCAGTAATCATCGGTATCAAATCCGATCATCAAAAACCCGACCGGTGTATCACCATCATATATTCCAAAGGGAAAAGCGTATCCATTCCCAGTTATAGCGGTATATGCCTCAATAATGCTGATGTCATTGTCCGACACAAAGTTTTTCTGTTCCTCTGAAACCCGCAATTTCAGCAGATCCCAGACATTTTTTCCATTTACTTTTTCAAGTCGTAACATTTTCAGTAATCTCCATAAGTGCCGTAAATTTCTACTATTCTGTAGCCGATTCAAGTAATCGGATAATTTTATTATCAAGATTGATCTCACATTCTATCCCTAACGGCAGGATTCCGGTAGGAACAGCGTGACCTATGTTTACATTGTAAATGACCGGCAGGTATTGACAGTTAAACTCATCTAGCACAGTCCGATACACTTCTTTATACTCCTCATAGAACTGTTCATCCTGAGGCTTTCCAACGACAATTCCCCTGATCCGATTCAGTATTCCCTGTGCGCCAAGGTTCCTCAGATAATACGTTATCAAATCGGGACTTGGCTTTTCTTCACTTGTTTCAACAAGAAGTATCTTATTCTTCCATTCATCGCGCTCAGGCCATACTTCAGTACCAATGATCATCGGGAATACATCCAGGCAGCCGCCTAATAATTCTCCAGTGATACTTCCGTTTCCTGATAACACTTCATAATGATGCTCCTCCGGACGTGTTTTCTTTTTCACATTCACATTTTCTTCTGACCAGGAAACATGATCGTCTGACCAGTATTCGCAGGAAGAAACCTCATATCCGTTTGAATCGTTGAATAATAAACTCTTTACCGATTTTTCTGTATAGTCAAACATCTGAACATATTCGCCGAATTCAGCCATAACGGATGGACCATAATAGGAAACCACTCCGGCTTTGTTCATCATAAAATGAGTGACTGTAGTATCTGAATATCCCATAAAAATCTTAGGATTGTTCCTAATAATCTCATAATCAATATATGGCAATAATCTTACGGAGTCATCGCCCCCTATGGCACAGAAAATCCCCTTAATGGAAGAATCCGAAAATGCATCCATTAAGTCTTTTGCCCTTAGTTCCGGATGGGCATAAACAAACTCGCTCCCCTTAAGAGCATGCGGCATAGCAACAACATTTAAGCCAAAGTCGCGTTCTAAACGTTCTTTAGCAATTCCATATTTGTGAATAAGCTTGGCGTCACCCAGACCGCCCCATGAGAGGCTTACGATAGCAATCTTATCTCCCCTTTTTAATCTTTTCGGCTTTATCACATTAACCACCTCTGTATCAAATTGGGATCTGGTTGTTTATCCCATTTCCTCAAATCACCCCAAAATGGCTGAGTGCCTGCATAATAGCCTCTTCCTTCTCCGGCGTACACTGCGGCTGTCTGGCATCATCTGACTTTGGCTTGTTGTAGCTTTCTCCGACTTCCAAACCACACTTTCTCTTCACTTGAGAAATGTATAATGATGATACTCTGAATCCCGTCTGCTCTCTGACATAATCCTTTATCTGCTCATATGTCGCTTTGCCCTTCAGCTCCGACAGATCAAGGTTCTCCAAGGAGAAATCTATCTTTACATTTGTTGTCTCAGGCATCTTTTTTCCTTTACTGTAACCACTGATCATTCCCATATCACCGGCTTTCACAGTACTTTTTCTCTCCGAACTGTCTCTGTTGATATCTCCCTTGGAAAGTTGCACCACAGTTTCCACATGTTCCGTCTGCGGGAACATATCTACCGGCTGGATTGCCTTGACTGTATACTTCTTACCTGCCGTCAGCAGTTTTAAGTCCCTGGCTAAGCTCTCAGGTCCGCAGGAAATGTAGACTATTCTTTCCGGGGCGATCTTAAGTACTGATTTCAGGAATTTCTCTGTGCTTCCTGAACGGGGCGGATCCATGAAGAGCACATCTGTTTTTAAGCCCTCTGCCGCCATCCGCTCCATACAGTCTCCTGCATCCCCTTTTATGAATTCAGCATTATCCACTTTGTTTTCTTTTGCATTCTTTCTTGCATCCCTTACGGCATCAGGATTTAATTCAATACCAATGACCTTCCCTGCATATTTGGATGCGATAAGGCCAATGGTTCCGGTACCGCAGTAGGCATCCACAACAGTCTCGTCACCCTTAAGCCCTGCCAGTTCTATTGCCTTACCATACAAAACTTCCGTCTGCACCGGATTTACCTGATAAAATGACTTTGAAGATATCCTGAAATGGTATCCGCAAAGTTCATCCTTTATAAATCCCGGACCGTATGCCACATCTTCACGCTCCCCCAGCACCATGGATGTCTTTTCCCTGTTTATGTTCATTACGACGGTAGTGATCTCCGGATGCTCTTTCCGCAATACCTTTATAAAATTATTCTTCCCGGGAAACATCCTGTCAGCCACAACAAGTACAACCATTATCTCTCCTGATTTAAAGCCACGCCTTATCAGCACATGACGAAGCAGACCATAGCCTGTATCCTCGTCGAAAACTTTGATCTTGAAAGACACTACAAGCTTTTCGATCGTCTTGATTATCTCCTGGCTCTTTCTGTCTTCTATAAGGCACTCTTTTACAGGGATCACCCGGTGCGAGCCCTCAGCATAGATTCCGTTTTTAACCTTCCCTTTTTCCCATGAAAAAACATGGTGCACCTTATTTCTATAAAATAAGGGATCCTGCATTCCTATTACAGGCTTTACCTCCCCGTACTTACCAAGCAGTCCAACTAACTTCTTATGTTTCAGTTTTAGCTGCTCCTCATAGGGCATGCCGGTATAGATACAGCCGCCGCACTTCTTTCCCACAGGGCAGCCGGACATTTCACCACCTTTATGCTTGTCATTGGAACGTTTTCCGTTTTTTTTCTCTGGATAATCTTGCTTTTGGGTTGTTTTATAATTACTTGGCGCCTTTTTCTGACCACGAGACACTTTCACCTGATCATCTTTTTTTAAAGCAGATTGCTTCCGGCTATCGTACTTATGCGCTATGTTTTTTCGTTCCTTATTTTCAGCACTATCTTTCTTCACCCCGTCTTACTCTCCCATCCTTGATTCAACGATCATAAGTGTTCCACTCTCAACGCTTATGCGTGCTGTCTTTTCCTTCCACTCATTACTTACTCCCAGCGGATAGTCACTGCTAAGCTTAACCCCGCTGACATCATACTCTGTCCCCTCTATGCTAACGCCTTGACTCTCATCACTCATTGAAAAAACTGAAAGCGACCAGCCCTTGACACATTCTAATACCTTCTCGCCGTTATGTATAAAAAATGCCTTAGTGTCATTCCCGATAATGCACACATCACAGCCTTTTTTTGCCGCATAAACCGCACTCTGGTAATTAGCAAATGCGTGGTCCATCCTGCCGCCAAAAGCACAGCATATACAGATATTATTATATCCCTTTTCAACAGCAAGCTTTACTGCCGCCATTGTATCCGTATCATCCTTTCTTACCGGATACCTTTCCACAGGGATTCCAGCCTCCACCTCCCCTGTATAGGAATCGAAATCCCCTACCACCAGGTCTGGCTTTATACCCATCCTGCAGGCATGCTCATAGCCCTTATCACAGGCTATCACATAATCCTCACTCTTTATCTCCACGGCATCATCATAATCCCCGCCGCTGATTATCACACATCTGTCATTCTTCATTCTCAAATTCTATCCTTTAATTATAGTCCCTAATTCTAACTTCCATTCACAGACTGTGCCGGAATGACACTCGCATATGTTCCGAAACGATCACGATGCGTTTTTAGTCTCGGGGAAATCCAGCGCTTACTGTCCCTTAGTATGCGGCACAGGGTTGCGAGATGGCACGTCTTTTGTGGCCGCTCGCATGTGACGGATACTTAGGGACAGTTAGCGATTAGTTTCCCGAGGCGTTGCATCGGTTTCGGAACGATGCGAGTTGTCATTCTCTCGCAAAGACTATAGTTGTTGTATTTTTCTTTAAACTATACTTTGAAAAAAAGACCGGGATGATCCCGGTCTCTTCCTAATCTGTTTTTAATTGAAACTATATAAAATATAGGTACGATTTCAAAACCGATTAAAGCTTAACTACATTGATAGCCTGAGGTCCCTTAGCACCGTCAACAACTTCAAACTCTACAGCCTGACCGTCGTTTAATGTCTTATAGCCTTCCTCACCGGCAATACCTGAGAAATGTACGAAAACGTCCTTACCGGAATTTTCCTCACCCTCACCGATTGAGATGAAGCCATAACCCTTCTGTGCGTTGAACCACTTAACTGTACCCTTCATGTTCTTAAACTCCTCCAAAAAATAAAAATCGTTGCGTCATAGAATGACATTGAAACTATATCATAAGAATAAGTAAAAGTAAAGAACAAACTAACTGTCCGACGCTCCCGCCGTCTTCTTCAGCCTTGCCATCTCATAGACCAAAGCAATCGTCATATACAGCATGAGCAGAAGCATCGCGATGGTAAATACAAGTGATGCGCCCTTGAGTCCCCACCTCTCTACGAAAAAATTCACCGCAACGAATTCCGGTATAGCCGTGACCACATAGCCGATAAGCATATGGTGCTGTTTCCTGATCGTGGTCAGCACGCTGCCTAAGAACGCCGCAAAGGCAAGGAAGCCACTGCCCACCATTAACAGATAGAACTCTATGGTAAGCGGCTTAAGATCCGTAGCATACAGTATCGACAGTACGGGAATTCCGGCAATCACAGCGCCTATTATTATGAATATGCATGCGCCTGCTATCAGGACGGATACTTTCAGTATCATCTTCCTTAAGCCTTTATGATCATTCATCTGGAATTTTGCCGCCAGTCCGGTAAGCATGGGAAGATACAGAAACTGACATATAAGGGATGCAAAGAACACCGGCATGCTGATAAAGCCGAAATTAGCCTGGTCCACATCCGTCATAAGGGAATCAATGGCATATTTAGGACAGTTTATCTGATAGAAGCTTACAAAAGCCGCTATAGCAAGTCCTGTGCACTCCAATAAAAGCGGCCAGGATCTTTCCTTCGGTCTGAGCATTTTATTCTTGTTCCAGCCGGGATCCGCGATCTTTCTGGTGGGAAGTATAAGAGCAAAAGTAACCACTGCCGAAACCACAGTTGTCACTATAGTAGATGCAAGAAGATCCATTCCCGCCACCAGACAGATAACGTAGCTCAGTATCACCAAAAGCATATGCACTGTCATGCACTTGCCCGCTATATCCAGACGCCCTGCCTGCTGGTATCTGCCGAAATAAATATCTTCCAGGGAATCCACTGCCTTAAACAGGCACATGAAGATTATTACCCACACCTTTTCAAAGGTGTATCCTTCTATCCCGTTTCTGACCACCACGTAGGCTACACTTGCCACGATCATTGCAGCAGTGGTCAGTATCCTTGACTTAAAGTATGTGGAATATGCGTACTTTTCTTTTACGTCCGTAACCTGGTAGTTACGCATGCCATATTTTCCTATATTCAGCATCAGATTAGCAACTGAATATGCGAAGGTAAATACCCCCGCCTCTTCCAGCGTAGGCATCACCCTGCTTAATACCATCAGGACAAATACCGACTGAAACGCATTTAATAAGCCGCCCAGAGAGTTAAAGATAAAACCATCATACTCAATCTGTGACGACTTATATTTTTCCCAAAGTTTATTCAGATTCATATTGGAAAATAACCTACTTAAGCATTCCTTCTATTTTATCAAGAGAAAGCTTTCCCCCGAAAATATCCAGGGCTGATCCTACAGTAACATCGATCCTCGAATGGCCGCCCTCTTTGATTATTTCGATATCCTCATATGAATGAACACCTCCGGCATAGGTTACCGGAAGAGCCCCTTCCTCTGCGTAATCAGAAAGCACTCCCAGGACGTCATTTTCAATACCAGACTGTTTTCCTTCCACATCAACTGCATGGATCAGGTACTCGCATGAATAAGCCTCCAGCTCCTTCATAAGGGCTTTATCGAGCCTGGTATCGGTAAAAGTCTGCCATCTGTCCGTAACGATATAGTACTCACCGTCTTTTTTCCTGCAGCTTAAGTCCAGAATGACATGCTCTTTTCCTACGGCACGTTTTACTTCTTCAAGCCGTGCCCTGTCTATAGTGCCATTCCTAAATACGTATGACGTGATGATAACAGCATAAGCACCTGCTTCCAGAAAGCTTTCCGCATTTTCAGCCGTTATGCCGCCGCCGACGCTCATTCCGCCTTTCCATTGCTCTAAGGCTGATACAGCCTGTCTGCGTGTCAGTTCATACTCTTCGGTGCCTGCTTTGTTTAACAGGATGATATGGCCGCCTTTAAGATCCTTCTGACGGTAAAGTTCCGAATAGTAAGCCGCATCATGTTCGGACACAAAATTCTCGCTGGCAGAAGATACAGCAGCCCCCTTGCCGTCACTTAGGGAACCACCCACGATCTGCTTTACTTTACCGTTATGAATATCTATGCAGGGTCTGAATCTCATGATGCCTCTTTCTACCAAATTTCAATTAACTGCACCAAACGTGCATCTCACTGTTTAACTGAACTGACATCAGCCGATGACATCACTCATATCATAAAGTCCTGTCTTCTTATCAGCCAGGAATATAGCCGCCTGGACAGCGCCCTTGGCAAATACAGCCCTTGAATATGCTGAATGGCTGAAGGTTATCACTTCATCACAGCCGGCAAATATCACATCATGGTCGCCGACAATATTGCCTCCGCGTACAGCAGAAATGCCTATTTCCTTAGGTCTCCTCTTTTCTCTTCTGGTACTGCGGTCATATACATACTCGTACTCATTATCTCTTGCTTCATTGATGGAATCAGCAAGTGCAAGAGCCGTACCTGAGGGAGCGTCAAGCTTACGGTTATGATGCTTTTCAACGATTTCTATATCAAAGCCAGCAGGCGCAAGTACATCTGCAGCCTCCTTTAACAGTTTCATAAGAAGATTTATGCCTAAGGACATGTTTGCTGACTTAAGGACAGCAGTCTTCTTTATGCTTTCCTCAGTGGCACGTTTTACCTGCTCATCAGAAAGACCGGTTGTGCAAAGAACCACCGGTACAGCCTTCGCCTCACAGTAGTCTAAGAGTGCATCTGTTGCCTTGGCAGAAGCAAAATCGATGACCACATCAGCATCAACATCGCATTCCGCAAAAGACTAAAATACAGGATAATCATTTTTTATATGATCCGAAATATCTACGCCAGCAACTATCTCTATCTCATCCATATCCTTTACTATGGATGTTATCATCTGGCCCATCTGTCCGTTACATCCGTGCATTATAGCTCTTACCATTTTGTCCTCCTTATTCCCCGGCATATCTGAAGACCGGCCTGTTTTTTAAATACTATGCTATTCTAACACAGAAAGCAGTTTTTTTTGTGTATTATTTCCATTTTTTTATTGACAACAGCCACCTGTTCGCATAAAATACAAGCTGTATGTACATCGGACTGTCCGTGTCCGGCTCCGATGCATGTCGAAGAGTCTGTGTAATACCGTTTTTAGGTACACACAAATGATGTATGATTAAGTTGGAGGTAAAAGGACTTGGCTAACATTAAATCCGCTAAAAAGCGTATTCTTGTAACAGAGAAGAAGGAAGAAAGAAACAAGGCTATCCGTTCTGCAGTTAAGACAGCAGTGAAGAAGGTTTATGTTGCTATCGATGCAAACGATGCTGAGGCTGCAAAGGCTGCACTGCTTAGTGCTACCAGCGCAATTGATAAGGCTACCCGCAAGGGCGTTTATCACAAGAACTACGCTTCAAGAAAGATTTCCCGTCTGAGCCTGGCTGTCAACAAGATGAGCCGCTAATCGGGAACATATAAAACAATCACTTAATCCCCGGAGCCGTCATGCCGGGGATTTTTTTTGTTCTTTCCCTGCTCTTTTGCGGTATAATAATAACCATGAGAAAACGAATGCTGAATTACATAAAGTATATTGACCAGATCCTTTCCTACGATCTGTCTGTCACCGCATCATTTTCCGATGACGGTGAGTTCAGCGATACCCTCATAAAAGATACGGTACCCACCAGAAAGGACTACGAGAAACTGCTGAAGAACCATACCGACCAGATCCTCTTCTTCCAGCACGAAAGGCTTATACACCTGATCGTTACGGTCCTCTTCGCCATACTTACCTTTGCGGTATTCTTCCTGCTGATATCACTCCCAACCTGGAACACCGGACTGTTAATACTGCTTATCGCTCTGCTTGTACTGCTTATCCCCTACATCTTCCACTATTACACGCTTGAAAACGGGGTACAGAAAATGTACAAACAATATGATGAAATATTAAAACGGATACGCACCTGACGTATCCGTTTTCTTTATTAACCTGCCTTAAGGACTATTTCTTCTTTTTCTTCTTGTCCGTAAGCCTGTCACCGTGTTTTGCATTATAGTCATCAATGATCGACTCTATCATGCGTTTCTTTATGTATATATCATAGCTTAGCTCACAGATAAAAATAAAGGTCCTAAGGAATTCTTCTTCCTCGTCATCGCCGTCATACAACTTAGCAGCCGCCTCATACTTATTGATCACATCATCCTTAAGATCCTGTATACCGCTTCCCTCAAGCGACACCACATCCCTGTACAGGCTCTCAAGGGTCACGTCCCTGTGCCTTCCAAAATACCGGTCTGTCAGAGGCCCCAGCACGGACTGTATATCGCTTATGGACATGACCTGTTTGAAATAATATATATATATGAGTATCAGTACATGCTCTTTGGAATACTTCTTCTTTACAGGCGGCGGCAGGAGATCATTCTTTGCATAATTGTTTATCATGGTCTTTGTGAGCACTCTCTCGCCGTTGCTGTAGCGCACATTGCCCCCCAGACGGCTGTCAATGAACCCCGTAACCTGCTCCATATACAACTCGATGTTGGGCACGTCATCCGGCTTGATCGCACTGATCCTGTCCAGATCATCTATGAGCTTTTTTATCATTTCATCATTGTTCATCTTTAATCCTTCATTTTATGGAATGGATTTTTATTCCGTCACTATATTTTATCAAAAAAACAGTGAATATAAAATAAAAAATGGCACCCCGGTAAACCCGGGATGCCACCATATAATGCTTTAACCAACCCTTGCGGATCTTTATTAGCAAACGCCCTGAGCGATCATAGCGTCTACAACCTTCTTGAAGCCTGCGATATTGGCACCTGCAACATAGTTGCCTTCCATGCCATATTCCTTAGCAGCATCATCGATGTTGTGGTAGATACCAACCATGATGTTCTTAAGCTTTGCATCAACCTCTTCGAAGCTCCAGGAAAGTCTCTCGGAATTCTGGCTCATCTCAAGTGCTGATGTAGCAACACCGCCTGCGTTAGCAGCCTTGCCGCCTACGAAAGGCACGTTGTTCTTCTGGAAGTACTCTGTAGCTTCAATAGTTGTAGGCATGTTAGCACCCTCTGCAACATACTGAACTCCGTTAGCAACAAGCATCTTAGCATCTTCGATATCAAGCTCGTTCTGTGTAGCGCAGGGAAGAGCGATATCAACCTTGTACTGCCATACGCCGTGCTCACCGTTCTTCTTCTCGAAGTACTTAGCTGAAGGACGAGCTGCAGCATACTCTGTAAGACGTGCACGCTTAACTTCCTTAACTTCCTTAAGAAGAGCTACATCGATACCCTCTTCGTCATAGATCCAGCCTGTGGAATCAGAGCAGGTAACAACCTTTGCTCCGAGCTGCTGAGCCTTCTCTATAGCATATGTAGCAACATTACCGGATCCGGAAATAGCAACTACCTTGCCATCAAGCTTATCACCATGGCACTTAACCATCTCTTCTGTAAGATAAAGCAGACCATAACCTGTAGCCTGTGTTCTTGCAAGAGATCCACCGTATGAAAGTCCCTTACCTGTAAGTACGCCTTCATATGTACCTCTGATCCTCTTGTACTGTCCGAACATGAAACCGATCTCACGAGCGCCTGTTCCGATATCGCCGGCAGGAACGTCCTCGTCAGCACCGATATACTTTGAAAGCTCAGTCATGAAGCTCTGGCAGAAAGCCATGATCTCACGGTCTGACTTGCCCTTAGGATCGAAGTCTGAACCACCCTTACCACCGCCGATAGGAAGTGTTGTAAGGCTGTTCTTGAAAATCTGCTCGAAGCCGAGGAACTTGATGATACCAAGGTTTACTGAAGGATGAAGTCTTAAACCTCCCTTGTAAGGTCCAATAGCATTGTTGAACTGTACGCGGAAACCTCTGTTAACCTGAACATTGCCATTGTCATCTACCCAGGGAACTCTGAACATGATCTGACGATCAGGCTCTGTGATCCTCTCAAGAATAGCCAGCTTACGATACTTCTCCTCGTCCTGCTCGATAACGGGCTTTAAGGACTCAAGTACCTCTGTTACTGCCTGGATGAACTCAGGCTGATCTGCGTCTCTTTTCTTTACTTTTTCAAGTACCTCGTCTACGTAAGACATTTTGATTCCTCCTTGTCTCTTGTTGAATGTTTTATTATATGCTGCTTCTGCCGCAGCTTATTTAACACCATAAACAGTTATATCAGAAAGTTTTTTTCAGCACAACCAAAAATTTATGATAGTGCACATTTTTTTCATTATCACGCACAAGCGATTTTTTGTGCCTTTCTTGAAAAAAGCCTCGAAATCGCAGGATTTCAAGGCTTTTAGTGATATCACTTATTTTGAAAGGAACTCGTCGATTGCTTTAGCAGCCGTTTTTCCGGCTCCCATTGCCAATATAACGGTCGCTGCGCCTGTAACGGCATCACCGCCGGCATATACTGCATCGCGACTGGTCTTGCCATTATCGTCCGCAACAATGCACTTCCTGGGATTTACATCAAGTCCCTTTGTAGTGGATGAGATAAGCGGATTTGGTGATGTACCGAGTGCCATGATAACCGTATCTACATCGATAACGAACTCGCTTCCCGGTACCTCAACAGGCTTTCTTCTTCCTGATGCATCCGGCTCGCCAAGTTCCATCTTGATGCACTTTATACCGTTTACCCAGCCCTTGTCGTCACCGAGTATCTCAACAGGATTCCTTAAGAGGTCAAACTGTATGCCCTCTTCCTTTGCATGATGCACTTCCTCTGCTCTTGCCGGAAGCTCGGACTCACCTCTGCGGTATACCACATGTACTTCAGCTCCCAAACGAAGTGCTGTACGCGCAGCATCCATAGCCACATTTCCGCCGCCCACAACAGCAACCTTCTTGCTCTTCATGATCGGTGTCTTTGAACCTTCCTCATAAGCCTTCATGAGATTGCTTCTGGTAAGATACTCGTTTGCGGAGAATACGCCGTTTAAGTTCTCACCGGGAATACCCATGAACTTAGGCAGACCTGCGCCGGATCCAATATATACGGCATCAAAGCCCATCTCATTCAGAAGCTCGTCAATGGTGATGGACTTTCCGACAATAACGTCAGTCTCTATATCAACGCCAAGACCCTTGATATTCTCAATTTCCTTCTCTACTACCTTTTCCTTAGGAAGACGGAACTCGGGGATACCGTAAACCAGCACGCCGCCTGCCTTGTGAAGTGCCTCATATATAGTCACATCATAACCAAGCTTAGCCAGGTCGCCTGCAGCGGTAAGTCCGGAAGGGCCGGAACCTATAACAGCCACTTTCTTGCCCTTCTTGGATTCTGCTGCCTTGGGCTTGATATTATTTTCCCTTGCCCAGTCTGCAACGAACCGCTCCATTTTGCCGATAGAAAGGGACTCGCCCTTTATGCCGCGGATACATTTACCTTCACACTGCTTCTCCTGGGGACATACACGTCCGCAGACTGCAGGGAGTGCACTGGAAAGGCTGATAACCTGATATGCATCCTCTATATTGCCTTCCTTAAGAGCCTGAACAAATCCCGGGATATCAATGGATACGGGGCAGCCCTGTACGCACTGGGGATTCTTACAGTTAAGACACCTGGTAGCTTCTGCCATGGCTTCTTCTTTGTTATAGCCTTCGCAAACCTCTTCGAAGTTCTTTGCTCTGACTTCGGGAGCCTGTTCACGTACAGGCACTTTTTTCATCATATCTACTTCCATTTTTATACCTCCACAACTATCGATCCATTAAACATTAGGACTGAGCCTTAACTTTTTCATATGCTGCCATTTCTTCGGGCTTATACAGACCCAGCCTGCGCATTGCCTCATTGAAATCAACCTTTGTGGCATCAAATTCCGGTCCGTCAACACAGGCAAACTTTGTCTCGCCGTCAACGCTCACACGGCATGCGCCGCACATACCGGTTCCGTCTACCATAATGGGATTCATGGAAACCATGGTATGTATGCCAAGTTCAGCGGTAAGCTGGCTTAAGAATTTCATCATTATCATGGGACCTATACATACGCAGTGGTCATACTCCTTGCCTTCGTTCTTAACAAGATCCTCAAGGCACTTGGTTACCATTCCGGTACGTCCGTAAGAGCCGTCATCTGTGGTTATGTAAAGATTTCCCACAGCCTTCATCTCATCTTCAAGGATCACGATATCCTTTGTCTTTGCACCAACGATAACATCTGCTGTAATCCCGTGCTCATGAAGCCATTTTACCTGACAGTAAACAGGTGCTGTTCCCAGGCCGCCTGCTACAAATACTATCTTCTTTTTCTTTACTTCTTCAATATCATCGGTAACCAGATCGCTGGGGTGGCCTAAAGGACCTACGAAATCAGCAAGAAATTCTCCTGCTTCCTTTTTTGACATCTCCAGTGTACTTCCGCCGATGGTCTGTACTACGATGGTAACAGTCTGCTTCTCTCTGTCATAGTCGCAGATAGTAAGCGGGATACGTTCTCCGTCCTCAGTATCACGGACGATGACAAACTGTCCCGGCTCACATGAACGTGCCACCATAGGTGCGTCCACAACCATCTTGAATGTGTTAACATTCAGCCACTCTTTTTCCAGGATCTTAAACATTTCTTTCCTCCTTAAAATGCTTTTTCAGCAAAAATTTGCTTTCTCACAATTTTATAAAAAATTTTTTTCTCTAACAACTGTTTTTTATGTATTTTCCTATTCCTCTTCACTCAGGGCTCTCATATAAGCCTCGTATTCGTCTTTTTTAAAGCAGCAGAGATAAATATTTATCACCACATCCGGATGGGATGACAGCCAGGCTGCGATAGCTTCCAGTGAAACCACTGCCGCCTCATCAAGGGGATATCCATACACTCCGGTAGATATTCCGGGGAATGCTATACTCTTGCAGCCATTTGCCAAAGCCAGGTCAAGAGATTTGATATAGCAGGATGCTAACAACCTTGCATCCTCATCTTTTCCGCTGTAAACAGGACCTACTGTATGGATTATATGATCTGCATTTCTTATCTCGTAAGCGCCTGTTATCTTGGCGTCACCGGTCTCACAGCCATTAAGTTTCTTGCACTCTTCCAGCAGAGCCTTGCCTGCTGCCCTATGGATAGCACCGTCCACACCGCCGCCGCCTAAAAGGCTTGAATTAGCTGCATTGACTATGGCATCCACATGTGCATTCAGTACTCCGTTCTGTAAAACCTGGATCCTTGATTGTGGAATATGCTCTTCAAGCATTCCCTGAATTCTTTTTGATAATAGGAAATTCTTTCCCCAAGGATTGATCACAAACCCATTGCACTCATCCCTGTCCTGGAAAATATCCAACAGAACGGCAAGCTGTATCGAAGTAACTGCTATTGTCTCGCCCTTCCTCATCTCGGCTACTGAGGTAAATACAGGCACAACAAAGCTGTCACCCTCATCAATGTGCATAAAATTGACCTGTGTTCCCGGCTCAAGGATATAAACATCTTCTTCTACCGGCTTTAACTCCTGACCATCAGGCACAGCAAAAGGGACCAGGACTTCCATATCATTTGCCAGCCCTTCTCTAAGAGCGTTAAATACAGGATCAAGGGATGCATTATCCCCGCCCAGGTACCAGTTAAAAAGCGCTCTTTCAAATTCCTTCGTCAAAATTTCCTTTCCCATTTTTACCCCTTTCTGCCACATTCATATGTACTTTATCACACAGTCCGTCTTTCCCTTTTTATCAATCATAAGAACCGCATAGCTTGCCCGTTTCCCCTTCTGCCTCGGATATGAGAGACTTCCCGGACAGATGACAGTCAGATTCCTTTCGTCACTTAATTCCGGAATATGTGTATGCCCGTACAGTGCGATATCCGCCTTCTGTGCCTTTGCGGCATCAGCAACACCCGTAGTATCACAGCCGACATACTGTCTGTGGCCGTGTGTCACATATATACGGTGCCCAGGAACATCCAGCACAAGCTCATGCGGAAGCGATGATCCCAGATCCATATTCCCCATCACAGCATAAAAGGGACATTTGCACGAATCCGCAAACTCTGCGTCATACCCGCAGATATCCCCGCAATGTATGACCATATCCACCGGGCTTTCCCTCTCCAGCGCCACATAAAAGTTACGGGTATCATTATGGGTATCGCTTACCACAAGGATCTTCATCTTTACCCCTGCTTGTACTCAAGTACACCTGCACTTACCAGCCTGTCACGCATTGCCCTGATAGCCTTACCACGATGGCTTATCTCATTTTTCTGGTCAGGAGACATTTCCGCTGTCGTGCAGCCATATTCAGGAACATAAAAGAAGGGATCATAGCCAAAACCGTTCTCACCCTTAAGCTCATGGGCTACCATGCCTTCAACTGTCTCCCTGACAACTGCGGCATCCTTGTATTTCTCAGCCTCTTGGTCAGTGACAATGGCCTTTGACGCGTCGCCGCTTGCAGACACTGAACAGACGAACCTTGCAGTCCGTTCATCTTCAGGCTTTCCTTCCAGCTCATTTATTATATCCATCATGGCCTGTTCGTAGCTGCGGTCCCCCAGCCATCTGTGGGACTGGACTCCCGGCATCTTTCCCATTGCATCAATCTCAAGTCCGGAATCATCTGCCATGACTATGGCATCTGCATACTCAGGTTTGTTTACTTTTATATATTCAGCCACAGCCCTTGCCTTTATCGCCGCATTATCCTCAAAAGTCTGTCCGTTTTCATCTATGTCTTCAGTAAAACCAATCTGCTTCATGGTAAGAAGCTCTATATCAAGCCCCCCCATAATGCGTTTTATCTCGGATAATTTTCCTTCATTTGTAGTGGCAAATACTATTGTCCGCATATTTTCCCTTTCTGCTGCTCTGCATCGACTCTGCGATTCCATAAAGTATAGCAGCCGAATTAAGTTATATTATTATTTCCCATACTGCGCTTTGGCGGTTTCGGTCCCATGTACTGGTAAAAATAGGTTTTTAACATACCATTGTATATCTTCCTGTTCTTGTCGGCTTTTCTGCCGATATACTTCTGCACATCCTCGTAAGACGTTATCAGATACATAGACCAGGAATCCAGTGCTTTGTATCTTTCACCCAGTACCCTGTATAACTCCGGCAGCTCGCTCTTTTCTTCCAGTCTCTCGCCATAAGGCGGATTGGTCACGATGAAACCATATTTCTTAGGATGGGAAAGCTCTGCAACAGGCCTTGTCTGAAAATGTATCAGGTTCTCAACACCTGCAAGCTTCGCATTTGCCCTGGCTGTTTCAGACATTTTAGGATCTATATCATAACCCTGAATGTCCGTTTTCACATCCATGTTTATCTCGTCCTCTGCCTCTTCCCTGGCATCAGCCCAGATATCGGCAGACATAACATTCAGCCACTTTTCAGCTGTAAACCCTCTCTTATATCCGGGCGCAATATTAGCCGCCATAAGAGCCGCTTCAATGGGAAATGTTCCGCTTCCGCAGAAAGGATCAACCAGTATCCTGTCTGCCCTCCAGGGTGTAAGCATAAGCAGTGCTGCCGCAAGGTTTTCCGCAATGGGTGCCTTGGCGGTAAGCTTCCTGTAGCCCCTCTTATGCAGGGACTCTCCTGTAGTATCAAGTCCTACAGTCACCTCATCTTTTTTTATAAATACTCTTATGGGATAATCGGCTCCGTCTTCCCTGAACCACTCTATGTGATATACCTGTCCAAGCCTGTCTACCATTGCCTTCTTCATAATGGACTGTATGTCTGACGGTGAGAAAAGTTTGCTTTTTACGCTGGCAGCCTTTGCCACCCAGAACTTTCCGTCTGCAGGTATCCACTTTTCAAGGGGCAATGACCTAGTCCCCTGGAACAGTTCTTCAAATGACTCTGCATGGAAACTCCCCAGCTTGACTAACACTCTTTCTGCTGTTCGGGACCAGATATTGACTCTTGCTATGGCCTCATTATCCCCCACAAAAGTCACCCTTCCGTCATCCACATTGCTTACATCATAGCCAAGATCTGTTATCTCTTTTTTAAGGACAGCCTCCAGTCCGAAATGACAGGGTGCTATCAGCTCAAAGCTTTTCATAACTTACTCCTGGCCTGCAGCCTTCTTAGCCTCTGCCTCATTTTCAGCTTCATACTTTTCCTGCTGCTCCACAAAATCATTTAAGTCAGCTACCAATACATCCACATCCTCCGGGGTGAAACCATGCACATACATTGCCTGCTCAAGAGACTCTCCTGCTGCCGCAAAACAGGATATGCAGTGCATGCCCTGTCCCATGAGTATGTTTGATATATACGGATTTACTGCCAGCACATCCGGTATCAGCATATCCTTTGTAATCTTCTTTTCCATTTTTTTACCTTTCTGCCTTTTTCGGCTGTTTGATCATTCATTTGTCAGTTACTCTAAAACAATTCATTACCAAAAGCTCTTTCTACCAAAAGGGCCATCACTGTCCCTGCTTTTTTTGCTGGATAGGGGTGCATAAACGGACTGGGTTGCGATTACCTCATCACGATAATCTTCCGCCCGACACCTTGAGTACAGTCCCATGATGGTCTCCTCCGCCGCAACATCCTTTTTCCTTGTATGCATCCTTACGATCATAAAATTTATAAAAAACGAAAGTATAAAGGCGATGAAAAAACATCCTATAAACTTAAGCGGACGGCCTATGCCGCTGCCACTTAAGATCTCGCCAATCTTTCCTCCCTCCATTACCGTACCGACCTCGGAAAAAGCCTTTACGACGCACTGCTTATAATCTCCATCTTCCGCATATTTTAATACATCATTTACGATAATATTGATTTCCGATGATGTCACAGCCTTCCCTATCTCTCCAAAAGTACGCATGTGAATCGTCCTGCCATTCACATCCTCCACGATCATCACTCCGGAATCATTTCCAAACACACCGGTATAAGCCTTCAATGCAAAATCATCTGTAGCCAGTACAGGCTCATCTGTTGTAAATAAAAAGGCATTTCCATATTCAGTAACAGGTGCAATTTCTTCTATGATCTCTTTTTTCTGATCCTCTGAAAAAATCCAAGCCATATCCTGAATAGCGGCAATATATCCGGTATCAGGATTCTCATAGTAATATATTGCCGGATCTATGTAGTGATCAGCTGCCATAGCATTAAATGAAAGACTCAGACCGATAAAAAGCACAAGAGACATTATAACAATAATCTGCTTCCTAAACCGCACTGTCGTCACCTCCCATTCTGTTGAGCTGTGGCAATGGCCTTGTTGTTGTTTTATTATAGACATCAAGTATCGCCAATTGCGAAAATACTACAGAAAAGCCCATCACTGCAGCCACTATATAATATGGCAGGTCATTTATGGGATTAATAAGTGATAAAAGCGTCGCAATGGTACATCCCACTATCATAAGCACGCTTCCAGCAAAAAGCATCTTCTTTTCATGAACCTTCCAGTAGCTTACAAAAATCCTTATAGCTATGGCTGTCACCACCACATTAAGGGCTATACTTATGTTTAATGAGATTGATGTCGATCCCAGAACATAAGTCAGCAGAAATACCATAAGCGATGGACACATGATCACTAATGAAAACAGTACCCATAAGGTATACACGACCTCTGATTTCATCATAAACCTTCGTATGGAAAACTTCTTTTTACCGTATTTGCTGCTTTTTTCAAGCAGGTCAAGGGCATCCGGATTAAACCGCAGGTATTTATAAAAATATCCCTGGTCATCAACACGCATCTCTCTTTTTGCAAGCCTGTTTGCACTGCGTTCCAGGATAACACCGGAAATTGCAGCAAGTATCTGTATCACATTCATAAGCTCTCCGGGCTGCAACACCGGCATCACAAACAGCAGTACCAGATATAATATCACCGTCATAAGGAGAGTGCTTAAAATAAATTTCGTCAGGTCTATGGGCAGGTCACAATAAAGCTTTCCTGTCTGGCCGTTTACAACTGCGTATGCCACCCTGTCTTTCTTGCGGTACGAAAGGAACCATACAGGAAAAAATACATTATATTCCTTTGTAACATCTATGGGCAGAAGCGCCTTGTCTTCATTCTGCCTGAAAACTATTCCCTTAAAACCGCTTTCGATCTTCTTCCTGATCTGGTCGTAGGCAAAACTTTCCGCATCATCACGGTACAGCTTCGACGGTACATCAGCCCTGTCAGCATAAAAGCCTGCCAGATAATTTTCATTAAAAGGCTCCATCCTGTGTATGTCAAAAGGGGCAATATGTTCGCTGATATGATCATCAAAAGCCGCCTGCGCGTCGTAGGACAGTCCCTTATAATACGCCTCCACCTTAGCGGAACATATATGCGTATCCGTTATGATATAGTCGCCCTTACGGTACTGTTTCTCACCCATCACCTTTCCGATTCCGTTGAATTCCGTATCAAATACATGGTACGGCATATATATACCTCGGAATTTCTCAAGTGATGCCGGATCCTTAAATTCCTTAGGAGCAAATACTGCTTTCTTTATATAGCTGCTGAATCTTGCCTTACAGTCTTCCTTAGTCTGCATAAAGGGAATTACCCCTTCCGGCTTTCTCATCCTTGAGAATCTCGTTTCAAGCATCATCTGTGAGCCGCAGAAACTGCAGAAACCATTTGCTGCCTCTTCAACGGAATACAGGGTTCCTCCACAGTTTGGACATACATACTCTATGACATTCATAGAGTCCTCTGTCACATCACTCATTATGCCGCCGTCGTTCTTCACCCTTAATTCTTCGGTAACATTTCCTTCAGAATCGGCATACAAAGCAGAAGTGACAGCCTCACCGTCAAGCACTTTTGCATATTCCTCGGCGGTTCCTTCATTCTCTCTTTCTTTTACATATGACGCAGAATCAAACTCGGCCTCACAATGATCACAGACAAGCATCTGTTTGCCCGGATCATATCTAAGTTCTGCACCACACCTGATACATTTCATTTTCTATTATGGTCCTTCCCCATCACAGTCAGCCAAGCTATCGGATAGCATGAAAGCAACATTAGTCCAATTTGTCTAATATAACGGTCTTACAGAAAAAAACATACCTAAATCCGTTATATATGTTAAAATATTATAGCAAATGTTAACAGTATTTTGCGTATTCAATTATAGCAGATATCTGATAGCACACAAAAGATAAATGAGTGGAGGTTACAAAATGACAGACTTCGGTTTTGGCGCAATGATCGAAAAGCTGAAAAAAGATCCCAAAATGATCGTTTTCACGGAAGGATGCGATCCCCGTATCCTGGAGGCATCTTCAAGGCTTCTTGCCAGCAGCTTCCTAAAGCCGGTTCTGGTAGGAAATCCCGAGGAAATATACAAAAGTGCCGAGGAGGCAGGTTTCAACATAAGAGGTGCCAAGATAATAGATCCCGACAATTATGAAGATATCGATGATATGGTAGCCGCTTTTGTGGAATTGCGCAAAAGCAAGGGCGTTACTCCTGAGCAGGCAAGGGAGCTGCTCCGCAAATCCAACTACTTTGGAACCATGCTTGTAAAAATGGGCTATGCCGATGCCCTGCTCGGCGGTGCAACTTACTCTACGGCAGACACTGTCCGCCCTGCCCTCCAGCTCATCAAAACAAAACCCGGCAACAAGATAGTTTCATCCTGTTTCATCCTGGTCCGTCCCGGTGCGACCGGAAGCAATGAAGTTCTCGCCATGGGCGACTGTGCGATCAATATAAAGCCTACTGAAGACGAGCTGGTAGAAATTGCGGAAGAGACCATAAAATGCGCGCAGCTCTTCGGTATTGATCCCAAGGTTGCATTCCTTTCTTATTCAACAGACGGCTCAGGAAAAGGCGAAGATGTGGACAAAATGAGAAATGCCGCAAGAAAGACAAAGCAGCGCAATCCGAATATCCCCATTGACGGAGAAATGCAGTTCGACGCCGCCGTATCATCAAGAGTTGCCCAGAAAAAATTCCCTACCTCCGAAGTAGCAGGACAGGCTAACACATTTATTTTCCCTGATATCAACGCCGGAAATATCGGCTACAAGATAGCCCAGCGTCTTGGACGCTTCGATGCATACGGACCGATCCTTCTGGGACTTAATTCCCCTATCAACGACTTGTCCAGGGGATGCAATGCAATAGAAGTTTATTCGATGGCCATAATTACGGCAGCATTATCATAAAGTAATAAAAAAGCCTATAATATAAAAACTCGCATATGTTCAAAAATACATGCGAGTTTTTTGTTGCAAAAACATTTATACAAATTTATTAATTCTACTCTCCTGCGCTTGTTATTATCTCTGCAATAGTCTTGTAATCCGCCCCCTTGGGAATCGTATGCCTTCCCGCCCGGATATGCTTATCATAATTGTTTGCACAGAGATATTCGTCAAACTCTGCAGCGGATTCCACAGCTCCCAGGGACATCAGCGCCTTTGCCACCTGGTAAGAATCCTCACCTGAGGTAATATTTACGGTCACACCGTCACCAGTGCTGCTGCCTGCCGGAGTAGGTGTGGGTGTTGCCGTTGCCGTAGGCTTTGTTGTAGGCGTTGCTGTCGGTGTCGCTGTTGGCGTTGCTGTTGCAGTAGGTGTCGCTGTCGGCTTGCTCGTAGGAGTAGCCGTAGGTGACGGAGTTGCCGTGGGCTTAACCGTAGGCGTCGGTGTTGCTGTAGGCTTTACCGTAGGTGTCGGTGTGGGTGTTGCCGTTGCTGTAGGTTTAACTGTAGGTGTCGGGGTTGCAGTTGCTGTAGGATTCGGTGTTGCTGTAGGATGAAGGGTTGCCGTGGGCTCAGGGGTTGCTGTCGCTTTTTCCGTGGGCGCAGCTGTTCCATCATCACTTACGCTGTCTGCACTTACCGTTTCATTGCCGCTTATGCTGCCGGCACTTACTGACGAATCATCCGAAATGCTGCTTTCAGAAACGCTGCCTTCCGGACCGGACGTTCCCTGCCCCAGTTCAGAAAGGGTAACGCTCCTTGACATCCCCAATTCTTCAGCACGGCGCATTATCTCAGCATCAGACATAGGTGCTGCTGACGCTCCCGAAAAATGCAGTACCAGTGCGGTCACTGCCATTCCTATTCCCAAACCTCTTACATAATACTTAAGCTTCATTCAAAATCACCCCGGTCAAAGCATGCTTTCATAAAGATCTATCACCAGCTTGACCTCGCCGATTCCCAGTCCTAAATCCTTTGCGATTGCCACATTCGATCTTCCCATTTTATGCATGGCAAGGATACGCTCGTTATTGTTCTCAGGCATATCCTCCGAATCATTGAACCTGAGGCTGATCCTTTCCTCCCCAGTGCTCTTCTTAGATCTCCTAACAGCTCTTCTGCTCGTGCGCTGGCGGTCTGCCGCAGCTTCTTTTTCCAGCTCGGCCTTAAATTCCGACATATCCCTTTCTTCTGTCAGGTCGCCCATGTCAAGAAGCGTCATCTGGGCATTGTCGATAATATCGTCATCCTCGTCAGCAGGATAGTCCGCATCTTTTCCCGCCGCAGTTTCGGGCTCCTGATTCTCCACTGTATCAGCAGCAGGCTCTACAGCCTTCTTACGCCTGCTGACAGTCCTTGTAACCTTCCTTGCAGACGCCTTTCTTGCCCTTGAAACAAGGTTTCCGTCATTTTCCTTTTCATCACCCGCGGCAGACTGCTGAGTACCTTCAGCCCCCTGAACGTCAGATGTCTGCATATCGTCTGTGCCTGGTACATCCGCTGAAGCAGTAGGCTCTTTTGCCTTTTCAGGATCACCTTCGATAAGCATGCGCCTTGCTTCAAGCATCTTATCTTCGGCCACCATGGCCTGAGTCTCTGCTTTCTTTGCGGTTTCCATAGCGTTTTCAGAAAGCTTCTCCGCATTTGCAGCCAGGTTATAGGCGTCATTTGCAGCCTTTGAAGCCTCCTTGGAAATCTTGTCTGTCTCCAGCAGAAGCTTCGTCAGGTCTCCCTTATTCTTATCCAGCATATCAGACAGAAAAACAACTTCCTGATGGGTTTTATTCAGATCATTCATTATTGAATCCGAATAATCTCCCACAGCAAGTATCTTTTCATTTGTGATCTTTTCCAGGGCCCTTTCCGACTTTTCCATGGAATAGTTCACATTTTCCTCTGTAAGATCATCGATGCGGCGCTTTGCTATGTTTACCTTCTCATCTATGATTTCCTGTAATTTTTCCTCATCCAGGCTGGCTTCTTTTCCCTTACCCTCAGGAATAAAGAAGCTGATGACGAAAGCAATAACACCAATCGTCAGCAGCACTATTTCAAACGCTGTCATTTTTTACCTCACTAAATCTTTATATCAAAGCTACCCCGGCCCTTAACTACTACCCTGTCACGGGGTTTAGCTTCTTTTTCATTTTCCCTGCGGTGTTTTCCGCCGTCCCCTGCATAACCACCGCGCTGCTTTCCGTCAGCCTCGGTCTCTGCATTCGCATCTTCCTTCTCGTGCACATTCGTGCTGTTCTGCTCTATATGTTTTTCACCTTCAACATGCTGCTGAGACTGGTAAATGGCTCCCTTGTCATTCTCAAACTGCTGCTGCGTCTGAAAATCCTGTACTCTGGGGATGCTCCCCTGCATTTCCACCATTCCTATAGCCATAAGACCACCTCCGTAGGTTCATTCGGATCAAAGGGCAGCCATCTTCACATCTCCCTTTTCTACAACAAATCTGCAGTATTTATATGTGCTCTTCACTATCATTGACAGATCAGATATAGCTATAATGGTTCCGGGATAAACCTCTCCGGTCACCTCAACGGTAGCCTTTGAATTATCCGTTGCGGTAGCCTTAAGTTCTTCCAGTTCTTTAGTATCGTCCTCCAGTTTCTGTTGCAGAACCTTTACCGTCCCTGCAAGCTGCTGGACATTCTTCACCTGATCCGGCGTCATCTTGATTCCGTTAGCCAGCTTCTTCTTTGCCGCATCAAGTACCGGAAGCATAGTCTTCATGTTCTTCTGTATATCGCCGATTTCCTTGTTCAGCTCTGCTATACGCGCTGAAATCCTCGTATCCATTCCAACAGAAACCTTAGTATCCGCTCCCATTGCAGACCCGAGAGTCTTCGCGCATACCTTGGAAGTAGCCTGCACTGAACCGCCCACGATGAAGCCTTTCTTACTCATGACATGGACTTCCGTACCAGCGCTTATGTTGGAATGAAGAATAGCATCCGCATCAATATAGCCAGCTGCTGTAGCCGTGCTGTTTTCAATGAACTTGGCAACAATGTTTCCGCCGGCTACGATCTTTGCACGACCCATTCCGTTTATTCCCCTGGCAAGAAGGATGTTTCCGCCGGATTCTATATATGCGCCCTCAACAGCACCCTTTACCTCAACATCGCCCTTGGCCTTGATGCTGAAATTGGTATTCACATTGCCCATTACCACAACCGTGCCGTCATATTCAATGTTACCAGTGGAATTATCCACATTGGTAACAGTCAGCACATCCGACACGAATACCTTGTTTCCGGTCAGCGATACATGTCCGTCAACCTGCGAGGTTATTGTACACTTATCTTCGCTTATGTCAATATTAAGTCCGTACTGTAAGCTTGTAACCTTCACTTCTCTGGGCATAACCTTCTCGCCCTTTACAGACATTCCGGCAACTCCCCTGACAGCAGGCGTAAGCTTTGCCAGCACATCGCCTTTTTTACAGTGGTTTACAAGGTTAAGGTTGAAGAAATCTACCGTTCCGTCTTCCTTAAGCGTAGGCCTAATCTTATTATCCGTATTGAAGAAGTATTCTATCGAGGCATCCGTACCTTCCTGTACAGCCTTTCCCTTCGCCACAGTGTAGTCAGTACAATACTGTTTGTTTCCCAGGAAATCTGCGATCACCTCTTCATCTATGCCGAAATTGATTCCTGCCAGCCTGCAGCTGCTCCTTACATCCTCTGCATTCAGCTCGCGGCCATTGGTAGCAGCCGGATAAAACCTTGCCGTTGCCGACATGCCGTCTTCAGCTATAGTAACATTACAGCTCTCAGATAAGGGCAGGAGCTTAGCAGGAGACAAAAAAATCGGCTTATCGTAGGTAGCTGCAGCAACGCCGTCATTTAACTGCTTCAGGTCAAAAGCTATTTTCTTGTCATTCAGGTACTGAATTATTTCCTTAAGCTGCGCTGGCTCGCCACCATCCGTAGGTGCAACCAGCTGTAAAAAAGTACCCTTTGGATCCGATAAAACTTTAAAATATCCGTTCATAAGCACCCCCAATGATCATCATGAAAGCTGTGCAAGTATTCCGACATATTCGCCCATAACCTTCTTCATCTTCTGCAAGGCCTTGGTGTGAAGCTGTGAAACCCTGGATTCTGTAACATCCATCACCTGTGCGATTTCTTTAACAGTAAGTTCCTCATAGTAGTAGAAAAGAATGACGCTGCGCTCCTTTTCCGTAAGCTGGTCTATCGCTTCCTCCAGCATGCTTTTCAGTTCAGAACGTTCCATATTCTCTTCCGGAGAAGTGTAACGCCTGTTGTAACTGTTGGCGTCACTTATTTCCATCCCGGCATCCACAAACTCATCCAGTGATACCACATTGGTCAGGTTCATCTGCGACTGCCAGTTTACCAGCTCATCCGAGGATATCCCCAGTGCCTCAGCAATCTCCTCATCGGTAGCCTGACGCCCAGTCTTTGCCTCTATATCCTTCATAACAGCATCAAGCTGTTTCTGCTTCTGCCTAATAGTCCTGGGAATCCAGTCGCTTTTTCTGATCTGGTCGATAATCTCACCGCGGATGCGAAGAGATGCGTAAGTTTCAAATTTTATATTCTTTCTGGTGTCGAATTTTTCTATTGCGTCGATAAGTCCAAATACACCGAACCCCACCAGATCGTCATACTCAACATTGCTTCCGAGATACATACAGAGCCTTCCCGCAACAACCTTAACCAAAGGGGCATACTCAACTATCAAACTGTCCCTTATCTCCTGTGTATGCAGCCTCGAATAATCCATCCAGAGGCGTTCTCTTGCAGCTTCATCCATATCAATAAACCCCTACCGAGTATTATTATATTTCATCCATAGTCCTTTTTTCGACAAGATCCCCGGGATCATCAAAATAATCCGAGTACTTCATCGTCATATTAAACTGGTCAACTATGGCTTTTACTATGGTCCCCAGTATAGCAAAGACCAATAATGTAATAAAAAGAACCACCAATAAGGTGAGCAGCGGCTGTTTTTGCACAAGACAGATGACAAGTGCAACACACCCACCGCACATCATGAATAAAGGTGGCAGATTTTTAGTCTTTAGGTTATTCTTTTTTTTCCCGGAATTATCTGAACTCATACTCTGAACTCATATCACCTTAACAGGCTTTCCTACTGCCTTTATCTCATAATCACCAGTCTCCGGATTAAAGGTAACTGTCCGTCCGTAATTCTCACCTGTATCCTCTGCAATTATAGGGATACGCAGGGCTGCAAGCGCCTTTTTGGTTGCTTCTACATTGCGCTCACCGACAGCTGCCAGCTCGGTCTTCGACTGGAATGCAAACATCTTTGCTCCGCCTGCTATCTTGGCAACCATCCTCGAGCGGGACGCGCCCATTTTCTCAAGCCGGTTTACAAGTTCCGGTATACCGGTATCCGCAAACTTGGCCACGTTCGAATTACTCTTTACTTCCTGTGAACTGGGAAGCATAACATGTACCAGGCCGCCAACCTTGGTGGACTTATCCCTGATCGCAATTCCTACACAGCTGCCCAAACCTATAGTAGTGATAAGATTTGGTGGTGTACATACATTTAAATCAGCAATTCCGACTTTAATAGTCTCCGCCATATCACATCACTCCAAGTGCTTTCAATATCTTTCCATACGACTCGGCGTCCGGAACCAGTATAAAGAATCCGGACATATCTTCATCGTCAGTAAAATCAGTTTCAATAAGCAAAAGCTTGTCAGCAATAGTACCGAACTCGATGGCCGGCACCGAAAGGATTGCTCCCGCCATATCAATGCAAACATCCGGTATGGAGGGGAAAATAGTAAGATTTGTAAGAGTGGCAAGGGAATTAAGATATGCACCGGTAATGATATTGCCGATTTCCTTAAGTGCCGACAGTTCCATTTCAGAAAACTCATCAGGCTGTTCAGAAGGCATGCCCATAAGCTTGCTTATCATTGTCTTGGCAGATTCCTTACGCTGCACAAACATAATACTGCCGTGAATGTCGCCATCCACCACCAGATATATGCCTGCAACAATCTGCTCCTCACCGCCCATGGTCGTTCCCACATCCTTGAATTCCATAAGGCGAACCTTAGGAACTGCCATGTCAACCTTTTCTCCCAGCATGGATGAAAGTGCCGTGGTAGCATTACCCGCACCTATGTTTCCGATTTCTTTGAGTACATCAAAATACTGACTTGATATCTCATCAACATTTATATCAGACATATCCGTTAACCCCTTCTTAAACTTCAGTCCTCACATCGTGCAACATAGACAGCCGTCCAAAACCTAACGGTTCTGGACAGCCGCCAAACATATTTACATATCCTGCATTACCTGCTCAATATCCAGAAGGGATATAAGGCCGGTTTCCTGCTTTCCTATACCGGAAACGTATCCGTCCTCTTTTGCCTCTCCGGTTACCTTCTCAACCTGATTTGAGCTTAAAGTAACGACTTCCTTTACAGAGTCTACCAGCACGCCTATAGGCTCATGCTGATCCTGCTTTATAATGATGATCCTTGAATTCTTGGTCTCAACATCACTCTCAAGTCCCATCTTAACCCTAAGGCTCATTACAGGGATTACCTCACCACGAAGGTTTATTACGCCCTTCCAGTACGGTGAAACCTGAGGAACTCTTGTGATCTGCTGCATGCGGACGATATTATCGATATACTTTATATCTATACCGTACTGCTCAGTTCCAAGTGCGATCACAATGTACTGAGTTGTTGTTACGACATTGTTATCATCATATCCTGCTTTGCTGATTGCTAATTCATTTTCCATTTTCCGGTCCCCCTTAGATCAATGCGTTCGCATCAATTATGAGTGCTATCTCACCGTCACCGAGAATCGTGGCACCACTGATGAATTTACACTTGTTGATATACTTGCCCATGGACTTGATAACGATTTCCTGCTGGCCGATAAGCTCGT
Organism: Lachnospiraceae bacterium; assembly: GCA_017635395.1. Taxonomy (GTDB): domain Bacteria; phylum Bacillota; class Clostridia; order Lachnospirales; family Lachnospiraceae; genus NK4A136. The sequence goes on along the minus strand of JAGBLN010000010.1, from coordinate 23,566 downwards.
CAACAACGAAACCTGCAAGCTTATCACCCTTTCTGGCAATTACCACTACCATGTTCTCATCTTCGGCACGGGTAGATTCAACACCAACAACATGGTCAAGCCTGATAAGAGGAATTACATTGCCACGAAGATTGATAACTTCATTACCCTGTACAGTCTTAATGTCCGAAGGATTGATGTCTTCAATAGTCTGTATGCCGCCAAGTGCCATTGCATACTTCTCATTGCCAACTACCACCATGAGAGCCTGTATGATAGCCAGGGTAAGAGGCAGCCTGATGCTGAATGTGGATCCCTCTCCTAACTTGGTCTTAACATCAACTTCACCGGAAAGTGATTCGATCTTGCTCTTAACAACATCGAGACCAACGCCTCGTCCGGATACGTCTGTAACCTGCTTTGCTGTTGAGAAGCTGGGCATAAACAGAAGATTGATTATCTCGTTATCATCAGCTGCTGCTGCCTGATCCTCAGTAAGAACGCCGCGCTCTACAGCTTTTCTTCTTACAGCATCAACGTCTATACCGTTACCGTCATCCTTAACCTCGATGACAACGTTGTTACCATCCTGGTATGCATCCAGATAAATGGAACCAACCTCGGGCTTACCACGACTTGCACGCTCTTCAGGTGATTCGATACCGTGGTCAGCGGAATTTCTGAGCAGGTGCATCAGAGGATCACCGATCTCATCAACCACTGTACGGTCAAGTTCTGTCTCTTCACCGGTCATATACAGTTCAATAGGCTTGTTGAGCTTCTTGGACAGATCCCTGATCATACGAGGGAACTTGGTAACAACGGACTCGATAGGCACCATTCGAACCTTCATAACAGACTCGTGAAGGTTTGTGGTTACGCTCTCAAGATACTCAATATGGTCATTGAGCTGGCTGTTGTTATTACCCATGCTGGTTGCCGAACTTACCAGTGAATTCTTTGCGATAATAAGCTCGCTGACAAGATTCATCAGTGAATCAAGCTTTTCTATATCTACACGAACAGTTCTGTTCACAGCAGGCTTTCCGGCAGCCTTCTTAGCCGGTGCATTTCCGCCGCTCTTTGCAGGAGCTGCGCTCTCAGTCTTTGCCACCTCTGTGGTCTTCGCTTCATGCGTTTCCTTCTTAGCTTCCTGTTCTTTTTCAGCAGGAGCTGCAGCCTCAGGTGCCGCATTTTCCTCAGTCTCCCCGCTTTCAACTGAACCGCCCTCAAATATGCCACCGAATGCATCTGCAATCTCAGATACGCTCTTGATAGCAGCTATTATGGGATCAAGCTCTCCGTCTGCAGCTATGAGCACTTTGAACTCGAACTCAAAATTTTCGTCCTCTATATCCTGTGTTGAAGGATTTGCCGCAACTACTTCGCCAAATTCCTCAATAGCCTTAAATACAAGGAATGCTCTTGCAGCCTTAAGCAGGCAGTTTTCCTGAACTTTTACAAGAACGCTGTACAGCTTTTTGTTTGCAAGCATTGCATCTTCAACAGCCTTCTGCTCGTCCTCATTAAGCTGGATAGCCGTAACCTCAGATGCAGCCTTCTCTGCCTTCTCTTCAGGTGCTGCTTCTTTAGCCTTCTTTCCGCCCTTCTTGGATTTCTTAGGTGCTTCTTCCTTAGGTGCCTCGCCGCCCTTAGCATCAAGACATGCATTAAGCGCGTTGATGATAGGCTGATTGTCATTATCGCCTTCATCAGAGGTCTCCTGGATAGTCGTTACATACTCCTCAAGTGCATCAAGGCACTGGAAAAGAGTATCGACCATGCTCGATGTTACTTTGATGTTTCCGTCACGCACTTCAGAGAAAACGTTCTCCATGTCATGCGTAAGGTTCTGCATGCGCTTGTAGCCCATGGTTCCGGCCATACCCTTCAAGGTATGTGCAGTACGGAAGATCTCGTTGATCGTGTCCATGTTCTCCGAGTCCTGCTCCAGAGCCAGCACATTTGTGTTGAGATTCTGTAGATGCTCCCTGCTCTCATCAAGGAAAATGTCAAGATATTGGCTTACGTCCATTTCACCTTACCCCCACTTTCGTTAGGATTTCTGTTGCTATATGATCCAGGCCAGAGACCTGATTCACCAAACCCGTTGCGACTATGCTTCCCGGCATACCGTTTACGACACAGTCCTTTGCATCCTCTGCAATTATGAATGTGTCCTTCCGTTCATTAAGTCGCTTAATACCTTCCGTGCCATCTTTCCCCATCCCCGTAAGTACCACGCAGACTACAGTCTGCCAGTTCGTATCCATAAGGGATTCATACATGTAATTGGCACAGGGCTTTACGCCCTCTCTATTAGGTTCGTCAGAATATACTATTCTAGTACGTCCATGACGTTCCTCGCACTTCATATGCATTCCTGCCCGAGCGATGTACACATGTCCTTTTTCCAGAAATTCGCCCTCAACAGCCTCTGTAACGGTAACCTCGCTGACTGCGTTCAGCCTGTCTGCCAAAGACTTTGTAAAACCCACAGGCATATGCTGAACTAAGACTATTGGTGCGTCTATATTAGCCGGCAGCCTCGGAATGACCTGCTGCAGCGCTTTCGGCCCTCCTGTAGAGCTTGCGATAGCTACTATCTTGCTTCCCCCGGATACTCTTCCGATCTTCACCTGATCTGGCTTGATAACCGGCTGTACAGGTGCAGCTGCAGTACGCCTTGCAGGTCTTGCCGCCCTGTTGGAATAAACTACAGCTTCCAGAGTATCAAAGAAGGCTTGCAGGAATTCCTTATTGTTCATTACAAAGGTGCCCTGAGGCTTCTGTATGAAGTCAACAGCCCCCAGTTCCAGAGCTTCCATGGTAACCTTTGCGCCCTCAGCTGTTGCTGAAGAAAGTACCATGACCCTTTCGTCCCTCTTCAGCTTATCAAGCTCCCTGAGGAAATCCAGGCCGTTCATCCTGGGCATATTTATGTCTGTTACTATTCCGTCAAACTTGTTTGTCTTCAGGATCTCTAGCGCCTCAAGACCATCCCTTGCGGTAGCTTCGACATGAAATCTGCTGTCGGAGTCTATTATATCACAAAGCATTCTTCTCATGAGTGCAGAGTCATCTATAAACAAAATTTTTTTAGCCAATTTTACCCCCTTTCAGCCTTTTTTAAGGGCTCCATAAAGAGAATTTGCACAAAAAACAGCCATCAGCTTCCTGTCTGATGCCTTCTCGCCTTACGCTGTTCATCAAAAATGAACTTAATGATGTCCTCCCTGTCACCGCCGTCAAGGAAGAGGAATTCTCCCCTGTACTCGGTGTTTCTGGGATTCGATGCTGACGGATCTACATAAAGCAGCCTTAAAACCACATCATATTTCTTATTCTCGCCGCGGACATTCATTATGAACCTTAAATGCACAAGCCCGCCTTTTTTAAAGTGGGCTGCCGAAACAAACTTCATCCCGCCGCCGCTTATATCCATGATAACGCACTTTTCAGCAGGATCCTGCAAAGTATTCAACACATGAGTATTCATGTAATTCTGCGCTTCTATGTCATTAAGCTCCCTGGCGGTCATTCCCATTATGCAGTCAAACCTGAAGAATTCACGCCGCTGTACTTTCTCGATAGCGGTGTTGATCCCCAGAACAGCAACGGAAACATTCGCATCATTGCGCCTGTCTATAACCTCTGCCTCGCATGAATAAAGCCCCTTCTTCGTATAAAGGTACAGCTTATACTCATCCTCCACGTCCAGGACTATCATCTTGCCGTGGTCCATAGGCATTACTATCTCAACCGTGTCATCATCAGGTATGTCATAAACCTTAGTGATGTGATATGCTCTTTTCAGTTCTTCCTCTCCGACATAGTCTCCTAAGGATTCAATATCCACGCGCCTGCCGGGTTCCATGATGTCTGTTATGTTCATACGTTTTTCTTATTGACCACAATATGCGAGAAAAATGCGGCCATCCCTCTCTTCTTTACATTTCCTGTTGTTTCAAGTCCTTCAAGTTTCTCAGCGATCATCCTGTATGCCTTTGCTGATTCAGCATTAGGATGAGCCAGTGAAACAGGTTTCTGCTGCATAACGGCTGCTGCCAGCATCTTGTCCTGCGGTACCGCTCCTAAGTACTCAAGCGGAACGCCTAAATATCTGGCTACGACCACGTTCAGCTTATTGAACAAAAGCTCTCCGTCCGCCATGCGGTCCACCCTGTTTGATATGACCTTTATTTTTGAGTTTTCCTTGGAAAACCTCGGGTGCCTGTTAAGCGCTTTCAATAGCGAATAGGAATCCGTTATGGACGTGGGCTCAGGCGTTGTCACCAGGATGATCTCACCGCTGGCCACTAAGAATTCCAGCACTGCATCCGATATTCCTGCGCCGGTATCTATTATTATAACATCCGCTATTGCATCAAGTTCAGCCAGGTTCCTGATTATGAGCGTCAGATATTCACGGCCCAGATTCGAAAGCCCGGCTATGCCGGAGCCTCCTGATATAAAGCCTACGCCACCGGGCCCCCATGTGATTACATCCTTTATGTTCATGTTCTGGTAGATCAGGTCGCTTAGGTTATGCTCAGGCACGGTGCCGAACATTATCTCTATGTTGGCCAGACCGAAATCGGCATCAAGGATTATCACTCTCTTGCCCATGTTCTGGAACTGCACGGCAAGGTTAATGGACGTGTTGGACTTGCCCACACCGCCCTTGCCGCTGGTGACCGTTATCACCCTGGCCAAGGGACGCTGTGCCACTGCGCCGCCATTTGCCCTGACAATATTTCTTAACTGTTCCGCCTGGTCTGCCATTTAGTTTCCGCCTAATAATTTCTTTACTGTTTCCTGTGCATCAAATATATCAATATCCCCGGGAACATTCTGTCCGTTGGTTATATAGCTCATAGGCGCCCCCGTGTGCATATGGAGGTTCAGAAGGTTGCCCAGCGCATCGGTTTCGTCCAGCTTTGTAAAAATAAGCCTGTAGTCCCCGATCTCCTTATAGGCATCCGCAACGTCCACCAGATCCCTGTACTTCGTAGTAGCTGACACTACAAGATAGACCTCCGCCTGTCCTGCTGCCTTCAGCGCCTCTACGATCTCATGATTATTCTTCTTTAACTCCTCGTTGCGGTGTGAATGCCCCGTAGTATCTACAAGTATATAGTCATAGTCCCTGTAGATATCCACGTGCTCCGACACTTCCTCTGTGGTGTAAAGCACATGAAAAGGCGCATCCAGTATATTCGAGTATGTCCTTAACTGTTCCGCTGCAGATATCCTGTATGTATCAGTTGTAAAAAGCGCCACATTCTTTTTCTGCTTAATCTTAAGGTTTGCGGCAAGCTTTGCCAGAGTGGTCGTCTTTCCTACGCCCGTAGGGCCTATAAGCACTATTATCCTGCACTCATTCCCATTAGGCTGAATAGTCTCCGGCCTGCCGAACTTAAGGATTATCTTCTGGTAGATATCAGAAAGGACATGCTCCATCTTTACTTCCTTGTCAGAATCCACTTCAAGCTCGTCAACCATCTGGTTAGCAACAGTCTCGTTTACTTCGTTGTCAACCAGGGTCTTGTATAAAAGCTTAAGGAAGGCTTCCTTTTCAGAATTCTTTTCGTTCTCTACAGGCGCAGCGCCTGCCTCAGGCTTCTGTGCATCCTTTGAGGCATCCTCTTTAGCGGCCGCATCCCTTCCGAACTTCTGCTGGAGAAGGTTCTCAATATGGTCGAGTTTCTCTTCCATCAGGGCATCATTATTATGGCCGCCTGCAGGTGCATCAGGAACCTTCTGTCTGACCGGCTGTGAATCCCCTGCTGTTTTATCGGATGCTGATGTGTCGTCAGCCCTTTTTGCCGCATTGGCATTGACAGAAGAAACCTCTGCTCGCTTCCTTGCACGGTCTATTGACGCAATGCCCTCGCGGATCTTCTTCTCCTTATCCGATTCATCCTCCGTAGCCACGTTTATCCTGACCATGCGCCTTGCAAATATCTTGCCCTTAGGCCTGACATTCACAACGTCCGAGGATATTACCGTTATGTCGGGGCCCAGCTGTTTTTTCGCTTCCTTTTCAGCCGCTTCCCTTGTTTTTCCAATAAACGGAATTATGTTCATTTTATGCGCTCACCATCCCGATGCTCTTTAACTGAACATCGCTCTCCACTTCATTATACGACAAAACTGCCAGATCTTTGTAATAATCTTCAGTAAGCCGTTTATAATACATCCTGACTACCGGCGAAGTAAGGACTATGGCATTCCTTCCCAGGTTCTCCATCTTCTCTACTGCCTTGCCGGTGCTGTCTATTATTGCCCTTACGCGGTCCGGTGCCAGTGTTATATATGCTCCCTGCTCGGACTGCTTGACGCTTCCCATTATCTCCTGCTCAAGCTTGGGATCCAGGGTCACTACCTGGGCCATGTCCTCGCCTGCAAAATACTTATTCGATATTGCACGCTTAAGTGCCTGCCTTACATATTCCGTCAGAAGATCCGTATCCCTGGTGGTGGTTGCCCTGTCCGCAAGGGATTCAAAAATCGTAAGCAGGTCCCTTATGGATATGCCCTCCATCAGCAGATTCTGAAGGACTTTCTGTATCTCGCCCAGGCCCAAAAGCTTAGGAGTAAGCTCGTCCACAATGGCCGGATTGGACTCCTTAAGGTTGTCAACAAGCGCCTGTACATCCTGCCTGGTAAGGAGCTCTGCAATGTGGGCCTTGATAACCTCCGTCAGATGAGTAGCGATTATTGAAGGTGGATCCACAACAGTATATCCATAGGACTCTGCTCTTTCCCTCTGTCCTTCTGTGATCCAGAGCGCAGGCAGGTGGAAGGACGGCTCTATCGTAGGGATACCTGTTATCTCTTCCTCCACGCTTCCCGGATTCATTGCAAGATAATGGTCAAAAAGTATCTCGCCCTCCGAACACTGTATGCCCTTTATCTTGATTATGTACTGGTTTGGGTTGAGCTGGATGTTATCACGCAGTCTTATGATAGGCACCACAGTACCAAGCTCCAATGCCACCTGACGCCTTATCATTACCACTCGGTCTAAAAGGTCTCCGCCCTGGCTCACATCCGCAAGGGGTATGATGCCGTAACCGAATTCCAGCTCTATAGGGTCCACCTGCAGGAGCGATGTAACATTCTCCGGCTTCCTTATCTCCTCTGCCTCTGCCACCTCGCCCTGCTCTACAGATTCCTCTACCTTGGCTTTCTTCATCATATTGTCCATACGCTTTCCTATGATGACGAATACAAGGCCCAGGGGCACAAAGATAAAAATCTGCAGGGGTGTTATTATACCGAGCAGCATAAGCACTGCCCCGACTATATACATAGCCTTAGGCAGGCCGAAAAGCTGTTTTAAGAGTACATTTCCAAAGTCCGCATCCTTCGATCCCTTTGTTACCAGCACGCCGGTTGAAAGAGATATTAAAAGAGACGGTATTGCGGAAACCAGTCCGTCACCTATGGTCAGCACCACATAAGTATTAAGTGCATCCTGGAATTCCATATTCATGCGCAGCATTCCCATGGCAATGCCGCCCACGATATTTACTGCTGATATAAGGAGACCAGCGGTAGCATCTCCCTTAACATACTTCACGGCACCGTCCATGGCTCCGAAAAAGCTTGCTTCTTCCTGAATCTTGTCACGCCTTCTCTTTGCTTCCTGATCGTCTATGGCACCGGTATTGAGGTCCGCATCTATGGCCATCTGCTTACCCGGCATAGCGTCCAGCGTAAATCTCGCTGTTACTTCAGCAACACGCTCGGAACCCTTGTTGATAACCATGAACTGCACTATCAGCAGGATAGCAAAAACTATGATACCCATTATCAGGTCGCCGCCGCCCACGAACTGTCCGAAAGTTTCTACCACGTTACCGGGGCTGCCGGTAGTAAGAATCAGACGGGTGGAGGATATATTCAGGGATATTCTGAACAGCGTGGTGAACAGGAGCAGAGTCGGGAAAAACGACATATCCAGCGCTTCTTTTGAAAACATCGCAGAGAAAAGCACCGAAAACGCAACCGCCATATTCACAGCCAGCAGGATATCCAGAAGCCAGGACGGAATGGGGACTATCATCATTACAAAAGCAGCCAGCACATAAACGGCTACAACAATATCGCCGCCTGCTAACAGCTTTTTCCCCGGTGCTTTTTTTGCTTCTGCTCCAGCCATTTGTCCTTTATATTCCTAACAAATATCCAATCATTTATTCTTTATCTCTCCGCTGGAGGAAACCCTTCCTTCAGCACGGTATACAGCTGCAAGGATTTCAGCTACCGGTACATAAAGCTCCGGCGGTATTTCATCCCCTACCTCGGTATTTGCATAGAGAGCCCTGGCCAGGGGCTTGTTCTCAACTATCTCTATGCTGTGTTCCCTTGCAGTTTCCTTTATCTTCTGGGCCATATAGTCAGCCCCTTTTGCCAGTACTAAAGGCGCCTCAGCCACTTTCTTATCGTATTTGATCGCTACAGCAAAATGCGTCGGGTTCGTAATGACCACATCAGCCTGGGGGAGATTGTTCATCATCCTTCGCCTGGATGCCTGCATCATCCTCTGACGGATCTTTCCCTTTATCTGCGGATCACCTTCGGTGGACTTATATTCTTCCTTGACTTCCTGCTTGGTCATTCTCATGTCACGCATGAACTTCCATTTCTGGAAACCGAAATCAGCAAAGGCTACCACCACAAAAACAGCAGCAATCTTCAGGCCCGTGTTAATTAGTATGTCCCCCGCTTTTTTTACTGCCTCTATCACGGGAATATCATAAACGGTATACAGAAGATATATACTGTCTACCAATTCATTATAAATGATTGCAAACATAACTGCAATTTTTAATACAGATTTTAAGAGTTCAACCAGCTTTGCAACCGAGAAAATACGCTTCACTCCGTTTATGGGATTTAGTTTACTTAACTTCGGTGCCAGAGGCTTTCTGGTAGGCTTCCATTTTACCTGGGCAACATCAGCCACAAAAGCTATCGCAAGGCCCATCAGAAGAAACGGAAGTATGATCACCAGAATTCGTATCAAGGCATAACTCAAAGCATCACTGTATGCCTTAGTAGCGCTTTCATAGGACGGAAGCCGCACAAAATAATGCATGCGGTTATAATAAAACGTGAATATGTCCTTGATCTGCCCCGCCATGACAGAGGTATATAATTTAAGCATGATGAATAGTCCCAACAGCGTAAAAGAGGTTGCCAGGTCCTGGCTCTTCGCCACCTGGCCTTCTTTTCTCGCATCTTCCAGCTTTTTGGAAGTAGGCTGTTCAGTCTTTTCACCGCCAGGGCCTTCCTGGGCGAAGAACTGAAGGTCATACTTAAGCATGTTTCAGAACTCCTATGGCATCATTGCCTTTACAAACGTTGCTATATTGGTCTTCATCTGCACAAACACAAGGTCCGCCGCATGCGGCAGTATGCTCACGGTCACATACAGTACTATGAGCCCTGCCATGCTTTTTATCTGAATTCCCACAGCAAACATATTCATCTGGGGGGCAATCTTTGCCATCACGCCCAGCATGCAGTTCACTATGAGTATCACGGCAAACACCGGAAGGGCTATCCTGAATCCTATCATGATATAGTCAGCCATGAACCCAAGAAGGCCGTCATAAAATGCCTGCATCTCAAAAACCGTCTTACCCACCGGTATCAGGATGAAAGTCTCGCCTAGAGCCTGCAGCAGGTACCTGTGAAGTCCTGTCACCATAAAAAGCAGCAGGAAAATATACTGATAAATATATCCTGTCACCGTAGTATTCTGCTGTGTCACTGGATCCATCTGGGCAGACATGGAAAAACCTATATCTGTATCAACGATCTGACCTGCAAAGGCAGAAATCTGCATTGCCGCATTAGCTGAAAAACCTATCACCAGCCCCGTGACAGTCTCCTTCAGCACATAAACCGTGTAACCCAAAAGAGTGTCATAGACCACATATTCATGGGGCATAATTGCCTCGTACAGAAGATATGAGATAAAAGCAGAAAGCGCTACCTTTAACATTCTTGGCACATTATTCTGCGAAAAAAAAGGTGCCGTAAACATGAATGCAGTAATACGGGCAAATATAAGCAAAAAGTATTCCAGTTCTTCAAGCGGGAAAGCAAAATCTACCATCTTAATTTACCTTAATTTACCAGCTTAATTTACCTTAAATGCACCAAGGTCAGTGCAGATATACCGAAAAATTAGACCAGAGGTCTACCATGAAACTGGTCATGTTATCCAGCATCCAGCCCCCAAATATAATAAGCACCAAAAAGATGGAGATAAACTTTGGCACAAAAGTCAGAGTTTGTTCCTGAATCGATGTGACGGTCTGAAATATGCTTACCAAAAGGCCGATCACCATACTGATAAGCAGCGGCGGCGCCACAGTAATGATAACAATATACATCAGCCTGCTCGTGATCTCAGTTACGTCTGCAACAGTCATTATCCACCTCCGCTAATAAAATGTCTTTACAAGGTTTACGATTATCAGGTTCCAGCCGTCTGCCAGCACGAAAAGAAGTATCTTAAACGGCATGGAAATGGTAGTAGGCGGCAGCATCATCATACCCATACTCATGAGCACGGAAGAAACCACCATGTCTATTACCAGGAAGGGCACATATATCAGGAATCCGATGATAAATGCGGTCCTAAGCTCGCTTACCATATAGGAGGGAATCAGCACCTGCATGGGCACTGAATCGGGATCACCGTCCCACTCTGTCTCCCCTGCTATCTCCATGAATACGGACACATCCTTGACCTCAGTCTGTCCGTACATATACGTTCTTAAAGGCTTAACGCCTATCTCATATGCTTCCTCTATGGTGATGTCGCCGTTATTCATAGGCACGATTGCATCATTGTACATAGCCGTAAACACCGGCGCCATGATATAGATTGTTAAGAACATTGCAAGAGCAACAAGCACCATGTTCGGCGGCGCAGTCTGGGTATTAAGCGCCTGTCTAGTGAAATGCAAAACAATTATTATCCTGGTAAAAGATGTCAGGGTAAGCAGAAGCATGGGGATAAGCCCTATGCCTGCCAGTATGAATACTATCTGCAGCGCGCCGTTTATTGAGCCGTTGCCGTTGTTAAGCTCTACCGTAACGGTATTTCCGATATTTAAGTCTTCGGTATCAGAAGGATTATCTGACGAACCCGGTTCATCCTCATATGTTCTTTCGTCGGTTGTTCCGTTATCGTCAGTATCAGTGGCATAAGCCCTTAACGGAACGAAAAAGGACATTGCGCCCACCAGCACCAGCAAACACAATGCACCCTTCAGTAAAAAACCGTATTTTTTTAAGAATACTGATAATTTCAAAATCCTACTACCCCTGATCACCGGCCTTGTCATCCCCGCCGGCGTCATTGCTCTTTTTGAACTTATTCAGGATATCAGAAAACGCAGGCGCAAGAGCTTCATCCCTTGCACTCAGATCCAGCATATTCTCATCCACCTCACAGAGAAAGGTCTGGGTATCCTTTCCCACGGCGATAATGATATACTTACCGCCGACACGTACGAGCTGCAGCATCTTGCCCTCGGCATTCCGCACAGCCTCTATCACCTCTATATTTGCGGACCTGGCCCTGCTCTGCCCCGTCTTTCCCACAAACCTTGTAGTAAGGTATGTGATTCCCAGCACGAATACAAAAATCAGCAGGACAGAAATAAACCTTGCAACGCCGTTTACCGTATAACCCGACCGGTCCAAAGTGCCCGTGGCCTCTGCAGCGTTCCCGCTCAGGCTGTCAGCCAGCGTATATAAAACCGTTCCCATTTCAGAAAGCCTGTACATCATGAATCCTTGATTATCTCCGTAATCCTGACACCGAAGCTTTCTTCAATGACTACAACTTCGCCCTTGGCTACAAACTTACCGTTTACCAGCACGTCTATAGGCTCACCGGCTATCTTCTCAAGCTCTATGATTGTTCCCGGCGCAAACTCCAGAATGTCATGTATGGACTTAGAAGTACGTCCCAGCTCAACAGTCACCTCAAGAGGAACATCCATAATAAGGCCGATATTCTCCTGGCCTATAAGCGCCGCCATGTCCGCAGTAAAGGGCTGGAACTGCGCAGGCTGTATATTCATCTGCGGCTGAGGCATAGGATAAGGCGCCATCTGAGGCGGCATGCCCTGTGGCGGATAGCCCGGTGCCGCTCCATATCCATAAGGATCCATTCCCGGTGCCGGCATAGGCGCAGGGGCAGGAGCCGCTGCAGGTACAGGAGCTGCCGCAGGGGAAGGAGCTGCTGCAGGCGCGGGAGCAGGTTCTGGAGCTGACGTAACCGCACTAAAGTCATCCTCCTGCGAACCCATGAATATCTCATACAGCGATTTAGCAAACGGTACAGGATAAAGCTGCATGATGGTTGAGTCAACCAGGTCGCCTATCTGCATACGGAAAGCAATCTTAACAAAAGTGTCATCCTCAAAAGGATTGCTTGCCGCACCGTTTCCGATCATTTCGTTTATCTTTACAAGGCTTGCCTTAGGCGGAGAGATATCTATCTTCTTGCCCATCATTGACGAAAGAGACGTAGCTGAAGATCCCATCATCTGGTTCATTGCTTCTGAAATAGCAGAAAGATGAAGTTCCCCCAGTTCACCGTCTGTATTAGTTCCGTCACCGCCCATCATCAAGTCGGTTATTACCTTAACATCACGCTCATCCAGGATCAGGATATTCGATCCCGTAAGACCTATGGTGTACTGAATTTCTATGAAAACACAAGGTGCCGGATATTCTTCAAGCACCGTATCCCAGTTTGCAAGTGTTACCTTGGGTGTGGTGATATTAACCTTCTGATTGACCAGAGAGAACAGCGTCGTTGCAGAAGTTCCCATACTGATATTGGCTATCTCACCTATGGCATCCTTTTCAATCTCCGAAAGCAGGCTCTGATCGGGACCACTCCCTGAACCGCCTCCGTCTCCGGATGCATCTCCCCCGGCATCGCCTCCCGCATTATCGAGATCCATTCCATTCAAGAGGGCATTAATCTCGTCCTGTGAAAGCATTCCATCCATTAGCTCTCTTCCTCCTCTTCTCTGTAGATCGAGGTGATCCTGACTGCGTATCTGTCATGATCCGTACCCGGCACAGCTGAAAACTTCTTATACATTCCCACATAAATATCAAGCTCGTTATCAACACGTCTCTCAAGCCTGATGATATCTCCCGGCTGCAGAGTCAGGAAATCGCTCACTGCTATCTCGCTTCTTCCAAGAAGCGCCTTAACCGGCACATCCACCTTCCGAAGGAGATTCTCCAGATCCTGTCTGTGGTCCTCCGCGTCATCCGCAACCATATTGGTAAACCAGAATTTCGTATTCAGGTTATCAATTATCGACTCGATGGTCATGAATGGTATACATACGTTCATGAAACCTTCGATCTCACCCATCCTGACATTAAGTGTCACGATGGCGATCATTTCATTAGGCGCTATTATCTGGGCGAACTGAGTATTGGTCTCTATACGCTCAAGTACAGGTTCCACTTCAATAACATTCTTCCACGGTTCCTTCAAAAGCTGGGAACTGATGGTGATGATCTTGTACAGGATTCCCATCTCGATTTCAGAGAAATCACGGACCTTATCCAAAGGCTCGCCCACACCTCCCAGCATCCTGTCAATAAATGCATAGCCCAGGGAACTGGTCAGGTCTATCAGTATATTTCCGGACAAAGGCTGGAAATTGATTATGCCAAGTATTACCGGATTGGAAAGCGCATTCGTAAATTCGTTAAATGTTACCGTCTCTGACGATACAACAGTAACCTGTATATTCTTTCTAAGGTAAACAGGAAGATTCGTGGACAACAGTCTGCCATAGTGCTCAAATATGAGCTCAAGCGTACGGAGGTGTTCCTTGGAAAACTTTGCCGGCCGCTTGAAATCATAATTCTTAACAGAACGTTCGTCTTGACCCTTGATTTCTTCAGCATCGACTTCACCGTTCGAAATTGCCGAGAGCAGATTATCAATCTCCTCCTGCGACAGGACATCGCCCACTTATCTCACCTCCTTTTTACCCGGATTGTTATATAAGTCCGTGACAACAAAGTCACATATGATTCAAAGCAAAGGCATCAGCCGAACATTATGTTGCTGAATGACACCTTGTATATAAATTTGGAGCCGTACATCTTCTGTACTCTCTCAAGTATCTCCTGGCAAACGGCCTCCTGATCCAGTTTTATCTCATCTGCCGTATATGATGAAATGACTGCGATTACCTCTGATTTCACAAGAGACTCATTCGTCTCAAGGGTTCCTGCATAGGCCTCGTAATCAGGATCCTTCGTATTCATGGAAAGCGCTACATTTACAAGACAGTAGGTATCCTTTGTATCTCCCTCTGCCCTCTTACAGGTAATGGTCATCTGCTCTGCGATCTGATACACAGCCGTGTCGGCCATTGCCACTTCTGCACCACCTTCAGCCTCGTTCTGTCCTTCCATCTCAAGCTTAAGTATTCCTGCTATGTCGGTTACGATAGCTGCGGTCTTATTGTTTGTGCTGACAACTGAGAAAAGCATTATGGATGTCAGTATGATATTGACCACCAAAAGCGAAAGGATGATTATTGACAAAAGATTCTTTTTCATGATATCTGTTCCTCCCCAGAAGAATTACTGATAACTGCTCAATGAGTTATATATCTTTATCTCAACACGTCTGTTCAGTGCCCGGCCCTCCGGCGTGGTATTGTCAGCCACAGGAACATACTCGCCCCTGCCGGAATGCTTTATGTTAGCAGGATCAAGATTAGTATTCTCAACAAGATAATAGAATACCGACAATGCTCTGGCATCGGAAAGCTCATTATTGCTGGGATACTTTGCCGAGTGTATTGGTACTGAGTCCGTATGTCCCTCGATCTCGATAACAGACTCGCTGTAACGTTCAAGTATCACACCGATCTGTGAAAGGATACCTGACGCACTGTCCTTGAGTTCCGCACTTCCGGAATCAAACAGGAGCGAACCGTTAAGTGTCAGCTCCACGTATTGTGATGTATAGTCAAGCTCTACCATCTGGTCAAGGCCGCTCTCAGAAAGAGCCTCTGCGACTTTCTCCTCCAGTTCCTCGGACTCAGCCATCTGAGCTGCTTCTGCAGCCTCCATCGCCTCTTTTACAATGTCCTCGGCATCCTGTTCTGTCTCTGCTTCATATCCGGTGGAATTGATATACTCATCCAGCATGTTCAGCTGGCTGACACCATTGCTTATGAGCATACCATCGCCGATAGCAGTTGCGCCGGAAGTGAATACCGAGAATGTCTGTGCAAATGATGCAGCAACCTCCTCGAACTTCTGCGCATCTACGGTTGACATTGAAAAAAGCAACACGAAAAAGCACAGCAACAGATTCATCAAATCTGAGAATGTCGCCATCCACGCCGGTGACCCGGGTGCGCCTTGTTCTTCTTTCTTCTTTGCCATAGTTTCTGTC
The DNA here is from genome assembly GCA_017635395.1 of Lachnospiraceae bacterium. Lineage (GTDB taxonomy): Bacteria > Bacillota > Clostridia > Lachnospirales > Lachnospiraceae > NK4A136. Next base: position 8,097 of record JAGBLN010000010.1, on the reverse strand, counting down.
TCCGCTATCTGTCACAGCAATGTAGCTGCTCAGAGTCTGCCTTATAAATCATCCGTTCCGGTTTATCATATTATGACCGCCGGACAGCCGTAAAATCTAAATCAGCCTGCGCCTTCAGCCCCCTCTTCACTGGTACCTCTGTCCTTAGGTGCCAGGAACGACTTAAGCTTTTCCTCGATTACACGAGGGTTCTCACCTGCCTGTATTGAAAGCAGACCTTCTATCATTATCTCCTTGACCTGTATCTCCATGTCATTAAACACTGCAAGCTTTGTGGATGTAGGCGTACATATCCAGTTGGCAAGCATGGAACCGTACAGCGTGGTAATAAGAGCCACCGCCATGGACGGTCCGATAGCCGCCGCATCGGACATGTTCTGAAGCATGTTTATAAGACCGATAAGGGTACCGATCATACCCCAGGCAGGTCCCATGGACGCAACGTCCTGCCAGAACTTGATCTTCTTCTTATGTCTTCCGTCAATATTGTCCAGCTCGGTTTCCATAATGCCTCGTACCAGTTCAGGATCGGTACCGTCGACAATAAGCAGTATGCCTTTCTTCAGAAAAGCATCATCAATATCCGATGCCGCCTCTTCCAGGGAAAGGAGGCCTTCCTTACGGGCTACATTCGACAGTTCTATTATTTTCTTGATGATATCGGGGGCATTAAGCTTTGGCGGCTTAAAAATAAGAGTGATACTCTTTAGGCCGGCTATGAAATCCGGCATGCTGTTGCACACCAAAACCGCACAGAACGCACCACCGAAAGTAATGATGGCAGACTGTACGTCTATGAAGTTTACCATGGCACCGAAATTGATACCGTTTGAGCTGTACACGATACCGAAAATGATCATGAACGCGCACACGACCATTCCGATTAATGACGCTAGATCCATTTTCCCCTGCTTTCTCCTATATCATATAGCCTCAGACGCTTATCCAAAGGCTTACCAATCGCAAAAATAAACACAAAAACACGAAATCAAAGCACGATTTCCGCCCATTTTCACGGAATCGTACCATAGATTTCCTGCTTATAGGATTTTACAAGATTTTTGATGTCTTGTCTACTTTCTTTTACTATGAGACGACGTCCCGTAGTAAGCGTTATCACGCTGTCGGGAGTTTCCTCCACGCACTCTATAAGGTCACTGTTTATCAGCACTACAGAGCCATTTATCCTGGTTACTTCGATCACTTGATCATCCTCCAAGGGCCCAATACGAAGATCCTGTATCCGGACGGATTTAAATGTGATGCCCACAAGGGGTATTATATCAAATATATCGGATTTTGGGGGAATTTTGTTTACATATTAAAATTATGTAAATTAATAAAAAAGGCACGGCGCTTATCCGCCGTGCCTTCCGAAAAGTACTTTATACCATTTTTATGATAAAGCTTAGTTATGGATTCGTTTATAATTTATCTGATTCCGTTGATTCCCAGGTATTGGTGTTTGTAGTATACTTGTAGAACTTAGTAGTACTTCCTACCTGAACTATTATACCGGTAATCTGATTGTCTGATAAACTTACATCTTTAATATCAATTGCCTGGCCATCGAGAGTAGCTGTTGCCTTACTACCAGTTCCTGTTACTGTTGCACCTACAAGTTTAAAGATCTTATCCTTATACCCCAGAAGCCCGTCCTTAGTAACCTTATTATTACCATCCATTGCAGATGTAATATTCTTACCATAAATCTCATCAGCCTCAGCCTGGGCTGCCACACGAATTGACTGCGCTGTAGCGAAATCCTTCTCGGAACGGGCTCTGTCAATGTATCCTAAAAGTGTAGGAACAAGGATAGCTGCTAAGATAGCAAGGATAACCAGTACTACGATCAGCTCAACCAGTGTAAAACCTTTGTTCTTGGATAATGCCTTAAGTGAATTCTTCTTTGCCATTTTTATTCCCTCCTTGAGAATTTATTATCTTTTTGTATAGAGCCTTTGCTCTCTCACTAACTATTATATCGGACAAGGCGTACCGATTTCAAACCCCTAAAACAATTTTTTTTATATTTTCATATCAATTATGTATTGCCTTATGACCGTTTATCAGTCATTGTATGCAATCCTCTGCAGTTCTTCCATAGTGGTGATTCCCTCCTCAACCAGCCTGATGCCTGCCTGCTTTATGGTTTCCATACCCTGATACTGTATCGCATAATTGGTTATTTCACTTGCTGTCGCTCCCGAAGTAATCATGTTCCTGACATTCTTGTCAGCAACCAGCACCTCATGTACAGCAATTCGTCCAGAATACCCCGTATTGTGGCATTTTGCACAGCCGCAGGCTCTCTTTGCCGTAGGTATATCCCTTCCTATAAAAGCTATCTCCGACTCATCAAGCCCCGTAACCTGGCTGCAGTAAGGACATACTTTCCTCATCAGACGCTGCGCCACAGCCCCCACAAGCGCCGATGACAGCAGATAGGGTTCAGCCCCCATGTCTATCAGCCTTATTATTGTAGATGTTGCATCGTTTGTATGCAAAGTGGAAAGCACAAGGTGACCTGTTATAGCGGCCCTCAGCGATATGCTTGCAGTCTCCGGGTCTCTGGTCTCACCCACCATAATGATATCCGGGTCCTGTCTTAAGAGCGCCCTTAGTCCCAGTTCAAAGGTAAGACCGGCCATAGGATGAACCTGCATCTGGTTAAGATGCGGCAGGTTTTTCTCCACAGGGTCCTCGATAGTGGATATATTAACAGGCTTTGTGGAAAGCGAGCCCAGAGCCATATAAAGAGTTGTGGTCTTACCGGATCCGGTAGGTCCCGTGATATAGATAAGCCCGTTGGGAGACTTTAACATCCTGGCAAATTTCTGATAGTTTTCAGGAGACATGCCGAAAGTCTCGCTTCGGTCTATTTCGGAATTGGATGCCAGGATACGCATTACCACCTTTTCACCAAAAACAGTAGGAATAACGCTCACACGAACATTAACTATCTGCTCCCTGATCCTAATACGGAAATGTCCATCCTGAGGGACTCGCCTCTCAGCGATATCCAGCTCGCCCATGATCTTTATGCGTGCAACAAGTGCCCCCTGCACATTTTTGTTCAGGGTCATATAGTTAAGCAGTACGCCATCGGTACGCATGCGGACTAAGATTTCTTTTTCAAAAGGTTCAATATGCACATCGGATGCACCATCCTGATAAGCCTTATCAAGAAGCGAGTTAACCAGGTTTATGATAGGAGCATCATCCGCACTTACGCCAGCATCAATAATGACTTCCTGTGTATCGCTGGTGGTTGCGCTCTCGCTGGCATTTGCCGCAGCCTGCCTGGTCTTGACTGCCGCATAATGATAAGTAATTGCATTCTTAAGAGGCTCCGCCTCCGCTAACAGGGTACTTAAATTCATACCGCTGGTCTGTCTTATGTCTTCCAGCGCATACAGATTCAGAGGATCGTTAAGCGCGACAGTCAGCACGCCGTCATGGATGGCTACAGGCAGCATAAGATAGTGCTGTGCCATCTGCACCGGTATGGTATTTACTGCATCCTCATCCACCGGATATGTTGATATATCAATAAGGCTTGTCTGCAGACGGTCAGCAAGTGCCGAAAGCATCTGCCTTTCCGACACATAACCCTGTTCTATAAGGATCTGGCCTATACGCTTGGAACGATCCTGTTTCTGCAGTGCAAGTGCCTCGCCCAGCTGTTCATCGGTTATATAACCGGCGCTGACCATCAGGTCGCCTAATCGTATTTCCTTTATCGCTTTATTATCCATTCCCTACTCCCCTATACGGTTTTCTATATTATAAAATGAGTTTAATTCTCATCATCAGCCTGTGCTAAGCCTGCAGAATCCTTGTCATACATATACAGGTTCATCATTACAGTAAGCTGTTTGTCATTACTTTCAACAATCTCCGTCATGCCTTCCTCGTCAGTCACGGCAACCGGTGCCACATCATCCCAGGCAAAACCAGTAAGCCTTACGGAAGGCATATACATAACTTCGTCAAGAAGTGCCTGCTCCGTATCCGGATTGCCTGTCATGACTATCGTGATTTCAGCGCAGTATACCCCGGCTGAAGACGTAGTTGCAACGTTATCCTTAGCATCTGTGTACGCCTCCATAGGAGATTCCGAATATTCAAAAAGCGTCCCTAAGGCTGAATCGGTGCTCACAGAATCGGGATCACCAGAAAGGTATCCTTCATCCGCCAGCGACTGAAGCCTTTCAGCCTTTGCAGCAGCCTCGGAATACTCATAAGGAACCTCTTCAACCGGTTCAGCAGGCATGGATATTATCAGATCTTTTGCATACAGTCCCTTTTTCAGGACATACGAAGTAATCATCTTATCGATTTCAGAGCTGTCCATCGGCTCATAATACTCTGCCATGGAATCATCCAGATCAGTCCTGAACCTTTCCACAAGAGTTCCTGCAGTAGTTATACCATTCACTTTGAATTCGTTCTGGCGCTTAAGATTTTCTGCTGCTATGATAGACTCTTCCGTCTTGTTAATCGTAACTAGCATAGGCCTCATAATGAGCCAGCCGAAAATAAATGCTATAACAATAAATCCGAGTATATAAAGCAGTTTTTTGTCCCGCTCTGTAATCTTAGTTTCCATCGTTCCCCTCTTTTCCCTCTGCAAGAGTACATGTTACATTTATGGACCAGGTATTATCCCCTTCATTGAATGTATATCCTGTATAATCAACATTTTCAAAAATATCCAATGCCATAAGATTAGCTATAAACTTATTGATCCTTTCAACAGTCCTTCCTGTAGCCATCAGATTCAGCACACCGGTAGCTGCACTGTAGGAATCATATGAAACCTGGACATTCTCATCCCTTGCCGCACGGCTTATAGCTTCATTAACATCCGAATCCGGCTTAGGATAAGAATCAATATACTCTTCCAGCAGGTCGGCACTTCCCTGGGCGCGCCCTAACATCGACGCCTCCATTACCATACCGTCATATTCAGCCGATGCCGCAAGCACAGCCGCATCAGAGTTATATACACGCAGCATCGCAAGCTTTGCAGACTTTCCGATCATCACCACCAGAATCGAGACTGATGCTATTAACAGTATCAGTGAAACAATGATATAAGGAATTATCACCTTGAGCACATTCTTTTTTGTTTCATATTTTGTAGAACTTTTTTTAAGTGCCTCAAGAAGCGTAAGTCCGCCCACCGTATCAAAAAGCCCTGCAAAAGAGAAAATAAATGAGCCAAATTTTTCCCGTCCGGTTCTCATGGAAACATTAGGAGGACACACTATAGGCTTGATGACATCTGCCAGAGGATACCCCTGCATCTCTGACACCAGTGAAGTCATTTCATCCACGCTAAGCCCCGCTACATATATGTCGCTTATCTGCTCCTCTATATGCTGTGCGGTGGCAAACTGCCGGATAGCTGATACGGCGTTCCTTATCTCGCCTGCAAATTCAATGGTTCCCGGCTGTGAATAAACACGGGTACTAAGGTTATTGAAATATGCACCGCCTGTAAAAAGCATGGTGGTAAGGGTCATACCGTCAAGTATCATATAAACCACAGTACCGCGTCCAACCTGAGTCTGCATCATATTAACCGCAAGGTTTATGCCGTTGTGGATGGAATTCAGCTTAATTCCTACTGCACCGAATATCTTTACATAGGTCTCAATGAATTCCTTTTCCGCAGTCTCAGATACAACATTCTGGGTCTTTTTATTCTTTACAAGGGGATACCAGCCGATCACAGGATCCGTAAATCTTGCGATATCCTTTTCATCCGCCTCATTCATTATGTAATTTGTTGCCTTTTGTCCGGTAAGACAAGGCATCTCAATCCTTCGCGCCATAAGATGAGGGCTGTTTAAAACAAGGTCAACATTTCTTTCTTTGATATTGTGCCTGCTCCAGGTTCCCCTGATAGTATCCTCAAGCGCTTTTTCATTAATTATGGTACCATTCAACAAAGTACCTTCAGGAACATCATCCTCAAAAAAGCGTTCTATCTTTGCCCTTTTGCTCCTGCCGTCGCCTATAACGACCTGTATGCTCCTGTTGGATAAAAATACACTTACTGACATATCTCCTCCAAATTCCCTTTATTTTTACTCAGCCTGCACCGATAGTTGCATAGGACTGATATATAGGGGTAATGACACCTATCATTACAAAGCCTACTACAATAGCCATAATGACTATGGTAACAGGCTCAATATACTTTACAAGCCTTGCAAGTGCCTGGGCAGCTTTAAAATCCAGGTCATTTGCAATGGAAACCAGCATGTTATCAAGCTTGCCGGTTTCTTCACCTACCCTGATAACGGAAGGAAGTTTCTTTATGAATCCGTCAACCTTATCTATTGCGTCAGACAATGATTCACCGGACTGTATCGCCTTAGTCACATCGTCAAACTGGCTCTCTACATAAGCATTTCCTATAGTCTGCCTTGCAATTACAACACACCTGTCTACAGGTATGCCTGCTGAATAAAGCGAGCTTAATGTCCTTGCAAACCTTGCCGAATATATAGTCTTATTAAGCTTGCCGATTAAAGGAGCCTTGGTTTTGACCGTATCAACTACCATCCTTATGGCAGGAACACGAAGCAGCATCCTGGCAAAGAACCAGCAAAGCGCACCGCCGATTATTATTCCGATCCAGTAGTTTGATACAAAATCGCTGATCCACATAAGAAGACGCGTAGTCAAAGGAAGACTCGGCATCTGGTCAAAGAGTTCCTGGAACTGGGGCATAACATAGCCGAATATTATCATAACTACCGCTATGATAAGCGCAATCAGTATTTTAGGATAAACAAGCGCGCTTTTTGTATTCTCCTCCAGCTGGTTTTCCCTGGTATACTGGTCAGCAAGGTTAAGTGCGGTAACATCCAGATTACCAGACGATTCAGCTGCCCTGAACATATATATAAGTAAAGGTGGAAACGCCGGATAAAGACGCTCCATAGTAGTGGAAAGGGCTACACCCTGTACCACCCTGTCACGAAGCTCCGTATAAAGTGCTTTCTCATAGGGAGTAATGGACTCATTCCCTGCCAGGATTTCTAATGAACGGACTAAAGGAACGCCTGCCTGGGTCATAGTTCCCATCTCTGTACAAAAAGATGCTAATTCACTTTTCTTAAGGGGCTTCAAAGTGATTTTTCTTTTGGCCAGCCTTGCCTCAAGAAGCATAAGTCCCTGATTATGAAGTTTTTTCTGCAGGTCGGCTTCATCCACTGCATTCATTATGCCGCGGACATTTGCCCCTTTGCCATCCTGCGCTTGGTATCTGTATTCAGGCATTTGTATTCTCCGATACTATATTCATCCGACGGATGTCTTCATCACATGTTCAGCAAAACTTCCGCCGGTTATTTTTTATTCTGGTCCCTGTTCAGTAGTATATTGCATGAGATGAAAAGCATAGTACACATCCCACACATCATCGCGATCCTGCGGATCCCCCACTGACCGGAATTCTATAACATAAGGATCCCTGCGGTAAGTAAAGGCTATGGGCACGTTATTGGCCTCGTCCCATGCCTTAAGTTCTATTTCACCATCCGAATATGACATAGTCCTTATCATATCCGCAGCGCCTTTTGCCATACCGTCATAAGCATTGCGGTCATAGATGGAGCCGTTTCCTCCATAATACTCAATGCTGACGAGCTTCATAGCCGCCCTAACGCCCCTTGCCTCCTGCAGTGCATTATGGCTTCCTGTACTGATACGCGCCCATGTGAAAAATCCAACAGCCACAATAAGCACAATAATCAACAGAAAGATATATCTTCCTATTTTATCCGCAAAGGATTCTCTTTCAAATACGGTTCCTTCTTCCATATTCAAGAATTATACTACTTTTTAATTAACATAACAAAATTTTTGTAAACCTTAGCCGCTCATATTACGGATCCGTAGGCATTGGTGTTGGTGTCGGCGTAGGCGTTGCTGTCGGCTCTTCCGTAGGTGTCGGTGTAGGCGTTGCTGTCGGTTCGCCCTCTTCTGTAGGTGTAGGCGTTGCTGTCGGTTCACCCTCTTCTGTAGGTGTAGGCGTTGCTGTCGGTTCACCCTCTTCTGTAGGTGTAGGCGTTGCTG
>JAGBLN010000009.1 GCA_017635395.1 Lachnospiraceae bacterium | reverse complement strand
GTATCCATGGCACATATTACGTCTGCACCCTCGTCGCTGTGAGAAACTATGGGATTCCCCGTATAGGGATTAACAGGATCTTCCAGCAGGCCGTCCAGGGCCATTACCGCCGTATCCGCATTTGTCTTAAAGGAATCATCCGTGGTAAATCCGGTCGCACCGAAATCCTTCACCATAAACAGGGCATTCACGCCTTCTACATCCAGCTCGTCAAGGAAAAGCATATCCTCAAACTGGCCCAGTGCCCTGCCGTGGTCAGCCACGATTATTATACGGGTATTATCATAAACCCCTTCCTCACGGAGCTTGTCAAACCATCTGCCTAAGGACATTATTGCCGCCATATTGCAGTGATAATGTGAGATTCCGTACTTTCTGTCATCCGTTCCGTAATCCAGTACTTTTCCGTCAAGCACAGGGTTTTCATCCCAGCCTTCAAACGCTGAATTATCAACAGCTTCTGACGGTATATAATCCGGAAGCTGGAGTATCGCAGGGGCATGGGTTGTATTATTATCCATCATAAACAGGGTATTTCCTGTCACGCCCTCGGTAACAGTCACCTCAGGCATATGCTCCAGCACCTCCCAGGCCTTCAGAAAATCATTATTTGCGGCCAGGGGCGCAGCAGACATATACTCACCGCTGTCATAAACTTCATCCTGCAGCATCGCAGGCACCACCTTGAAAAAGCTATAGAAGAAAAAATTCCTCTCTATCATGGCAAGATATTTATCCTGTCCTATGGACGGTGTATAGCGGCCCTCTATGTTTACGGCATTTACATATGGATACTCATCAAAAACCGACAGATCGGACGGTATGCAGTAATTTGCATAAGGCGGATCCCAGGTGGTCACGCGATACCCATCCTCGCCCAGAAGCCTCGGAAGCAGCGTTATAGCCTCGTTCTGCTTATCACGGAGCTTTACATCGTCCCTTTCATTTAATGCCGCCGCAGAATAATCATAGCCGCCGTACAGCGCCGGTGAACCGTAGCAGGTTGTCTGTCCATAGGAAACGGTATTGGGATAATATACAAAACCGTCATACTGGCTCTTAAGTTCGGGCTTTTCCGCAAAGAGATAAGGTATATAAGCGCCTATCGCCCTGTCCAGCATTATTACCACTACATTTTTTCCATCCTTTGAAAGCGGAATGGTAAGGTCTGCCTCAGCTGCAGCTTCTTCCTTTGCTTCGACTATGCGCTTTAATTCCGCACCGGTCTTCGACATATTGACGGTACATATCCCCAACAGGGAAAGTATAACGACAATTACGATATAGTTCATCCAGTTTCTGCGAAGCTTCCAGAGGACAAACGATCCTCCGGCGATGCCACCGGCCATAAGGAGATTGAGCACGCGCAGCATTTTCCCGTATTTGGGCACATGATCGAAAGACAGTTCATTTGAAATAGTTCCTATATCCGGCTTTATCAGCATAAAATCTGCTACAAACATAAGGAGCAGCACAAATAATATCAGGCTGTATATGCTCTTGCCCCTTTTGTCCGAAATATAGAGGATGATGCCGCCCCATACGATAAACACGCCCGCAAACATCACGGCAGTCGTAAAGACATAATGAAGCGGTGACATATAATTATAGACATTCACAAAGTCCACAGGTGATGCGGATATCACGGACAAGGGAATATATACGCCGCAGAAAAGCGTAAGCGCAATTTCAAGCAGCACGGGAAGCGATTTCGGCGTTTCGGTATTGTCCGGCTTTAATTTATGCTTCTTTTTCCACAAAAGCAGTGCAAGAGGTGTATTAAACACGCATATAAGCACAAACCACAGAAGGAAGGCTTCATAATCACGTCCCTGTCTTCCGAACCAGGATGTGTACATTTTTCCCGACACAAGGAGATACAGGACAAATGCCACCGATATCCCACTGAGCAGTATCCCAAGAAACCTTGCCGGATTCTTGATATGTTTCATAACGATGTTCTTGCACAATGAATACAGGTTATTCATGGTCCAGTACAGAACAAGACCTGAAGGACTCTGGTACAAAAGGATCAGAAAAACAGATGCAAGAATATATATCTGCAGTTTTGCCCGCAGGGGAAGGTCCCTTGTGTAGACGAAACCGGATACACAGTTTATGACAGTCATCAGTATCGGCAAGAGATTAATGTGTATAACGCCGAGAGCGATCAGACCGTCAGGCCTGCCCAGGTCTGCTATAGGTCCGAAACTTATCCCCTCAAGCAGTGAAAGCGTGGACAGATAGTGGTATCCGGCAATAAAAAACGGAATCTGCAAAAGAAGTGAAAAAGCACTGCGCAATGCATACAGAGGACGGTAATCCATCTCTCTGTAATACGCATTTTCGATCATGTAGCGTTCATCACCCTTGAAAAATTTCCGAATGTGCTTAAGCCACTTTTCCATGGCCTTCTGCTTTTTCTGCTCACTCTCCTGTATAGCATCTGAGCGAAGGTAAAGGGGCAGCACAAGTGTGCTGACAGTAAGGCTCACCGCAATAATGGCTACTCCGGCATTGCCGAAAAAGGAATACATTATCCAGAAGATCGTTTCGATCAGATATTCAATTGGTTTTATGACCAGATTATAGAGCAAACCGGTAATCTCCCGTTATTCATAAAGATCCAGATGATACTCAACATTCATGGAAGGATCAGGGCAGACTGTCACATCCATCTCATGAGTAAGCACACCGTGGGCATAGAGGGTATCTGCCATGGCATTTCCCATGCCGTATGCATGGGGCCAGTTGTCCCCGTCTGCCTCAAAAAAGAACTCAGGCACCCTTAAGTCCACGCTTGTCGCTCCGCATTCATCGGCCTTTTTCAGCTGGTCGATATAGTCGTCCATAAGCGCCTTGCAGACTGCCGGCGAATATCCCTGCCAGTTAGTCTCCCTGAAGGTATGGGTACCGAAATATGTATTCGAAAGAAGTATGTAAAAAAGCAGGGGCATAACAATTATCCCCTTGGGAAAATCCTTAAGTACTGCCACAGCAGACATAAATGCAATGATAAATCCAAAGAATGCCACCGCAAATATAACTCCGCTCCTCTGCATATGCTCGCTTCCGGTAACGGAGCAGAGCAGTATCAGGAATACGGAACTTACTGCCGCACAGGTTGCTGCAATCAGGGTCTGTTCCCAGACCGGTTTAACTTCGTCACGCTCATTTTTCTTTTTTATGACAAACAGGATAATGCCCAGAACCGTCATGCCTGTCATAACCGCAGCCGTCTGGAGATTAAGTGACGAAGTCCAGCCAAAGAAAAGCTTTATGCTCTCGCTAAGGGGTATCTGACCGCTGTTGGATGCAGCGCGCCCGCCGTTTACCTCAAAGAAAATGGATATAAACCATACGGCAATCACAGATGCCGGGAAGATCATGCTCCTGCATACTTTTTTATTCTTTATCAGATCAAAAAGTATCCTTGCTCCCATATAGGATATGAGGATTATGGTCTGGAAGAAATCCGAGAAGACAGCCAGATATACAAGCAGTATAACAAATCCGTCACGCTTTTTCCCTGTAAGGAAGCTTCCGTCCTTATTTCCCATGAAATAAAGGACTAAAGATGCATTAAGTACATTAGGCAGCACATAGAAGAAATAGCCCGTAAGATTCGATGCGTAAAACATATACGTATTGTCGCTACGGAACCTTCTGAAAATACTGAAATGGAAAAGCAGGAAAAAAGCAGTCAGCATATAAGCGGCAAGCTTCCCTGCATCACTCCTGTTCCTTACCAGTCTGAAGAACATATACATATATATAACAATAGAAAGACTTATTGCCAGCGCGTTTATCAGAGTGATCGACTGGAGATAGTCTTTCGTAAAGGGATAAACAGCATAGACCCCCACTCCCGCCACCATGGACATAAAAGTTTCCGGGAGTATACGGCTGGGATTCCAGGCTTTCCAGAGTGGATAAGCATTTCTGTGCCAGGAGATATAGAGCCAGTCATCCCCGTCCCAGACCTGGAGCGGATGGATCACAGCGAAAAAAACGCACAAAAAGCCAAGGGCGGCAAGCCAGAATGCAGCCTCAGCAATTTTATGCTTCCTTTCAGTAGTGGTCATTCTTCCTCTTTCTGCCGTATCTGCACGGCTCTCCGAAGATTTTTGGGACACAATTACCCGATTTTGCAAATCATGCGTTAACAACTTTACCACACCGGCGGAGGTTTGGCAACTTTTATGCATAACAGCGGCTGTTTATGATAGAATAAATCTGGATTTTCCATCAGGAGGTATCATATGAAAGATATAATCATTGTGGGGGGCGGCACGGCAGGTCTTACGGCCGCAATATATGCGAGACGTGCCGGAAAAAGCGTACTGGTAATAGAGGCTGACAACTGCGGCGGACAGATAATCAATACCCCTGAGATCGAGAATTACCCGGGAATAAAAAACATATCCGGTCTGGAGTTCGCAAACGGACTAAAGGATCAGGCTGAGGGCCTCGGTGCCGTGATAGAAAGTGCTAAGGTTACAGGGCTTGATATCAAGGACGGAAAAGTAAAGATCCTGCACACCACCGCAGGCGACAGGGAATGCCTTGCAGTCATACTTGCCACAGGTGCAAAGAACCGCCATCTCGGGCTTGAAAACGAAGAAGAATTTACAGGATGCGGAGTGTCATACTGTGCTACCTGCGACGGTGCATTCTTTAAGGACAGCGTCGTAGCCGTAAACGGCGGAGGAAACACGGCCATTGAAGATGCATTTTTTCTCTCCAACTATTGCAGCAAGGTTTACCTGATCCACAGGCGCGACGCCTTCAGGGCAGACGCAAAAGAGGTGGCAAAATTAAAAGCAAAGGAAAATGTGGAATTCATACTAAACTCGACCATTACCGCTCTCTGCGGTAACGGCGACCTGGAGTATGTCGAACTCGAAAACACACTGGACCACAAAAAGAGCAAGCTCGAAATAGAAGGACTCTTCATAGCAATTGGACAGACACCTGATAACAAGGCTTTTGCAGATTATGTGACACTTGATGAAAAGGGATATATCGTAGCCGGCGAAGACTGCAAGACTGCCACCAAGGGCATTTTTGCAGCCGGAGACTGCAGGACAAAATCAGTAAGGCAGCTTACCACCGCAGCTGCAGACGGCGCAGTAGCCGCACTTGCTGCAGTAGCATACTGCGGATAAAAGAATCCGCCAAAACGGAAAATCAGCTGTACAGTCAGTGCAATAAAGAAGCGGCCGATACCGGCCGCTTTCCTGTTATACAGCTTATATAACACTTTTATTATTTCTTCTCTTCCTTCAGCCTTGCCACAAATCTCTCAAGCCGTTCAATGGCAATCTTAAGATTTTCTATTGAATAAGCATAAGATATTCTGAGATACCCTTCACCGCATTCACCAAAGGCCGTTCCCGGCACAACAGCAACCTTTTCTTCCTCAAGAAGCCTTGTTGCAAATTCCTCAGAAGTCATTCCGAATTCCTTTATGCAGGGGAATACATAAAACGCACCAAAGGGCTCAAAGCAAGGCAGACCCATCTGCTTAAACGAGTGCATGAGAAATCTGCGTCTCTGATTGTAAGCCTCACGCATCATCCGCACATCCTCATCGCCGTTTTTAAGTGCTTCTATGGCCGCATACTGTGATGTGGTAGGTGCACACATAATGGCAAACTGGTGGATCTTAAGCATCTGCTTAAGGATCACTTCCGGGGCACATACATATCCCAGTCTCCAGCCTGTCATGGCATATGCCTTTGAGAAGCCGTTGATATAAACAGTACGCTCCCTCATGCCCGGCATCTGTACGATGGAAGCATAATCATCTTTATAATACAGCTCGCAGTATATCTCATCCGTAAGGACAAATATGTCATGCTTTTCAACGATCTTAGCAATCTCTTCCAGATCCTTGCGCTCCAGCACTGCACCTGTAGGATTGTTGGGGAAAGGAAGGATAAGCAGCTTGGTCTTATCCGTTATAGCCTCTTCCAGCTCTGCTGCCGTAAGCCTGAAATCATTTTCGGCCTTAAGATTAATATACACGGGAACACCGCCTGCAAGCACCGTGCAGGGATCGTATGAAACATAGCAGGGCTGCGGTATAAGCACCTCATCCCCGGGATCCAGCATGGCACGCAGCGCCATATCTATACCCTCGGAACCGCCGACGGTAACAAACACTTCGTTATCAGCGTCGTATACCACACCAAGCTTCCTCTTTACATATGCTGAAATCTCACCTTTAAGTTCCTTAAGGCCTGCGTTTGATGTATAGAAGGTGCGGCCTTTTTCAAGGGAATAAATACCCTCTTCCCTCACATGCCAGGGCGTGTCAAAATCAGGCTCGCCCACGCCAAGGGAGATAGCATCCTTCATCTCGCTTACAATGTCAAAAAACTTCCTTATTCCGGAAGGCTTGATGCTCTCTACTTTTTTATTAAGGGGATTTCTCATGGCGTAACCATCTGCCTTTCATCTTCAGGCTTCTTAGCCATGATAGTACCGTGGTCCTTGTATTTCTTCAGGATAAAATGCGTAGAAGTACTGAGGACATTCTCCATGGTCGAAAGCTTTGAATGTACAAAGGATGAAACTTCCTTTATGGACTTTCCTTCTATTGTAACAAGCAGGTCATAACCGCCGCTTATAAGATAAACGCTCTTTACTTCAGGATACTTATATATGTGCTCTGCTATACCGTCAAAGCCCTGTCCGCGCTGAAGTGTGACATTTACTTCTATAAGCGCAGTCACCTTTTCCATGCCGGTCTTTTCCCAGTCTATCATTGTATGGTATCCGCAGATGACACCTTCTTCTTCCATCTTGCTCATTTCTTCAGCGATGACTTCCTCTTCGCTTCCGAGCCTTACAGCCAGCTCTGCGATATCCACGCGGCTGTTCTTTTCAATTGTTGATAATATCTCGTCTCTAAGCATATTAATCCACCTTGCCTCCATTGGCTTTCGCTTTGTTTTACAAGCCTTCCGGCCTTGTCAGGTACTGAATCTCATCTCTATTTATGAGTAACTTTTCTTTTCCTTTTAATGTATATCCAGCGATCACACAGGGCACTTTATTTTCTGTTACCCTTTTTATGATCTCGACAGTCCTTGCTCCGCAGGGCGATGTAAGAATCATGCATCCGCTGCTTTTCGCCCTATAGGGATTCAGGTCAAACATATTGAATAACTCTATGCTTTCCTGCCGCAAAGGAACCATCCTTACATCAAGGTGCATTCCGATATGGGATGCTGCTGTCATATGCCACAGTGCGCCGAACACTCCGTCATCACCGCACTGCCATATCACGGTATCAGTATCGTCTTTTTTTAACGCAGACAGTACTGCGTCTTCATAAGCCGCAAGAACTTTTATGCAGGATTCTGCATTATGCTTTACACGGTCCGCATACACCTTGCCTGTTTTTTCTGCTATCCGGCTGTATTCGGCAGACAGCATATCTTCCGTAGCAGGCAGGGCCGCATAACCATAAACTATGATGTCGCAGCCGGCCGCAGATCTTACATCATTTTCAGCTAAATCCTCGTGGCGCTGCATCAGGGATCCACAGAAGCATTCTGATCCATGGCAGCCTGTGCCGCGGCAGCGGCCGCCATTTCATTAAGCTGTGCCGCCATAGCCTTGCAGTTATCAATGCTGCCTGTTGCTATAGCAGCCTGCATAGCAGCGGTATATTCAGGATTAGCAGACGCAATACCCACAACCGCAGTCCTGGGTGTTGCCTTATAAGTACTGTTGTTTACAACCTCACGGCTTACTTCCACGCCGTTCTCATAAACGATTTTCCAAAGCTTTGCAGTGTAGCCTATATGTGCAGATGTAGCACTTACATAACCTATAGGCTGTGAAGCATCAGCAACTATGTCTTCATGATCAGGAACAGTCTCAGTAAGGATCTCGCTTTCAAACTCAACCTTCCTGCTGGGATCCCTGGTCTCTACTCCATAGATGTTGAATGTGATTTTTTTATTTTCAGTATATCCCTCTATATAAATAGGATAATCAGTATTGTTTACGAACCTGAAATCCTTTCCTGATGACTCAGCTATAGCAGCATCAGCAGATTTATCAACATAGTTAACTACCATTGAGTGGCTGTTTCTTTCAACCACCTGAAGCTCAGCCCTAAGCACGGCATTGTAAAGCGTAGAAGATACCTGGCAGATACCGCCGCCAAGACTCTCTACTACCTGGCCGTTTAAATATGAACCGGCAAGGTAATAACCATTCTCCTCAGTAAAGGGCTTGATAGTATTGTATGCAGAGAACTCCTCGCCCGGATAAAGCACAGTGCCGTTTATAAGCCTGCAGCCGTTAGCCACATTGCCGCTTCTGTTGCTTCCCGATGAAGAATAGCTTGTAGTAAACGAACCGAGAAGGTCATGAACCTTTGCCAGATCCTCTACGGATGTATCCGGCTCTGTTGCTACTACCGGAAGATTTATCGTAGTCTGTCCTGCCCTGTAGTCAGCGTAGAACTCACCTTCAAGCTGTGCAACAGCAGCAGCGACATCAAGTCCCTGGCCGCCTTCGCCGTTGATGATAGTAAAGTCATTGCCTTCCCTTACAAGAGTAGGATTTTCAACAGGAATATCATAAACAGAGCAGTTTTCCTCAAGGTAAGCTGTAAGGGCAGCCTCATCAAAGGTGATCTCCAAAGGGAAATTCAGGCCGTTATGCTCTATGTCTTTTTTCATTTTATATCTGGCAATAACATTTCCGTCTGTGGTATTTTCAGCAGCCTGGGAAACCACCTCAGGATTGTTCCATACGGGCGACAGCTCAGCAACAGTTACAGACACTTCCGTATCCTGTGCAACCACCAGCGTAACCTGGCTTGCGGAAAGCTGTGCGATATAATCCTCAACAGCAGTTCTAGCCTCATCCTCAGTCATACCTGATACATCTATGTCATCAATGTGCACACCGGGAAAAATCTTGCTGTCGCTGCTATCTTCCTCGTCATCTCCTTCGTCGTCAGGTGGCAGAAATGTAAGCGTTCCCTTAACAAGCTCGCCTGCATTTGCCTTTATCCCCTGCAGATCGTCAAACACGCCAAAACTCCCGGCAAAAGCCAGGAATGCGGTAGTCATCATAATAAAAACAATAGTTTTCCTTAGATTAGTCTTCATAATCACACCTCACTTCGAAACTGCAGCCTGATCCCACCGACCAGGTTTTATCCTGCTGTCCCCCGAACTGTAACCAACACTAACCCCCATACATGTGCATCCTTGCACTATGACCCAAAAAAGTCTAAAATATAATAGTTGCCGTTATTACATAGAAAGGTATGCCGCTATAGACGGTACTATCATCGCAAGAGCGAGAATAACTATTAAAATAGTTCTCAATACCTTGCGTCCCTTGTTACTGTGCATATTAAACATTGCAATTTCTCCAAAAAACATGTTGAAAAATCGTCATTTTTTCTAATTTGGTAATTATATATGAAAATGCCCGTTTTGACAAGTGTAGTAATATTCGTAATTTTGCTGTTCTGGTTCATAAAACGCTCCGCCAAGAAAAGCAGGGATGAAATAGAAGCTTTTGTAAACAGGGAAAACGAAGCCAATTCCACCAGAAAGCAGCCTATTGACGGCCTGCCCTATATAAAGATACCGGAAGAACTGTTCTCAATAAAATACAGCGATTCCGCAAAAATGCAGGAAGTCATGCGAAGCTTAAATTTCCTGAAGGACAAGAAAATACTGAACCTCACCGGCATCAGCAACACGGACCTGAAACTGCAATACGGGGCCGCAAACCTGCCGGAACTGTCTGAATGCGATGAAAGGTATACATTGCTGGTAAGAACTCTGCAGAACTTTGCCGAATGCCTTCTCGAAGAAAACAGCGAGCAGGATGCCGTAAGGGTTCTGGAGTTCTCGGTCTCCACCGGCTGTGATGCACTCAGAAGCTACACCCTGCTTGCAGATTATTATTCCAAGACAGGCGCCTTTGAGAAAATAAATGAACTCAAAGAAAAGGCTGCCGGGCTTAACAGCCTGACAGCTCCATCCATAATGCGTATGCTTGAAAACAAATCAGCTGCGCCTAATTAATATTCGCAATCTTTTCGGGAGTCTTATCCATTCCCCATATCAGCTGCCTCCACTGGGCAACTTCATCCACTGTCATAAATCCATTTGAGGTTCCCATAAAACCTACCTTGTAAGAAGCAAAGAGCAGTGCATTCTTTATGGCATTTACAGAATCCTTAGTCTCAACATAATAATGAAGGAAACATGCAAACAGTGCATTACCGGCACCAACGGAATTTACAACTTCATTAGTCTTTACACAGTCATAGTGAACATGTATGTTCTGATTCCTGTCATAAAGTATAAGGCCCTTATTTCCCTGACCCATTACCATAACGGATATGTCATACTTCTCTGCCACTTCCTTCATAAAGCCGAAAGGATCATCTTCCACACAGTCATCATCAACATAAAGAATAGATGCCGCCTTAAGGAAATCCTCATTATACTGTTCCTTTTCCTTTTCAAAGGTATGCATATTGACCGCTACAGGTATCTTGTACTTTGCCGCTATATCCAGAAATGGCCTGCAGAAATTTGCATTCGCAACAACAAGAAGTTCAGAAGATGCTATAAGCGGAGTCACCATGGACATATCATATGCCACATCACGAAGATCCTTGATGTCTTCAAACACCTGCTTCTTTCTGTCCTTCCCGCAGAGTATTACCTGGGTAGCTGTAGCTTCAGCTATAGGGAGTATGTGTTCGGTAGAAATCGTAACCTTTCTGTCCGAGGGATTGAGCACGCTCATATCCTGGTTACGCCCCACTATGGAAAGAAAATTCACTTCGTCTCCAAGCCAGGTGAAGGCAAGACTTTCATTAAAGGCATCTCCCCCGGCTTCCGTGAATATGGTATTCGGCATGCTTCTTGATGAAACATAAGGCACCGGGACCTCGTCCACATTGACAATGGTTTCAATCTGTGTTATACCCGCTACTGTGATCCTGCTCACTTCAACCCCTCCTTATTCTTATCGCAAACAAATTCACTCTTTTATCATTAACAAAAAATAATTCCGTAAACTTAATCTGAATTATATCATAATCGCAAAACGTTAACCATACCATGTTGCCAGCCAGGAAAACATGACCGGCATTTATCATAATATAGAAATCCCGGCACACCTGCACGATAAAAAGGTCACCACGCAATCAGCATGATGACCTCTGTATACTCACTATAAACCTACGAAAGATTTATTATTTATTATTTTTTTGTTGTTGCCTTCTTAGCAGGCTTAGCAGCGGGCTTCTTAGCCTCAGCCTTAACTTCTGCCTTTACCTCTTCCTTCTTTACAGGCTCCTCTTTCTTTGCGGGCTCAGTTTTCTTTGTGGGGGCCGCCTTCTTTGCAGGTGCCTTCTTTGCAGGTGCCTTCTTTGCAGGCGCTGCCTTCTTTACTCCGAATACGTTCTTGAGCTCAGCAACCTTCTCAACATTACCTTCAACACGGATCTTGCCCTCGTTGAAAGCTGCAACAGCATCAAGCTTGCCATCTACGATAGCGATTATATCGCTGCCGTCAGCAATGATCTTTGCATCATGATCATAATACTCATAAGGCTCAACTGCACCCTTGCCATCCTTAACAGCAACGTAGAATGCACCTTCGCCTTCTCCTGTCACATCGATCTGCACAGCCACATCACCAATCTTGCTGACGTCAAGCTTTGCAAATTTCTTCTGCACATAATCAACAATCTTTTCGTATGTCATAGTTCTCTCCTTTTCTCTAAAGCCGTTCGCGTCTCCCCAACACCGGCTATTTTCATGTGAAAGCTTGCATAAATCAATATGCTCTCTTATAATTACGCTAACACTATATCCCAAAAAAATTTTTGAGTCAACACTTTTTTCATATTTATAACAAAAATGACGCAAAAAAATCTGCAAAAAATACTAAACATATTGGACGAACACTATGGTACAGATACCAAATGCTACCTGGATCACGACAACGCATGGCAGCTGCTTATCGCAACAATTCTAAGCGCGCAGTGTACCGATGCAAGAGTAAACATCGTCACCGCAACGCTATTCAAAAAGTATCCTACTGTTAAAGCATTTGCCGAAGCAGACCTTAAAGAACTTGAGCAGGATATACACTCTACCGGTTTCTACCATAATAAGGCTAAAAATATAATTGCCTGCTGCCGCGTGCTCTTAGAAAAATATGATGGTGAAGTTCCTTCTTCCATAGAAGAGCTGACTGCCCTTCCAGGTGTCGGGAGAAAGACCGCCAACGTGATAAGGGGAAACATCTACAACGAGCCAAGCATCGTTGTAGACACGCATGTAAAAAGAGTTTCAAAAAAACTGGGGCTCACCGAAGAGACGGATCCTGTAAAAGTTGAATTCGACCTTATGAAAAAGCTTCCGAAGGACCACTGGATACTTTGGAACCTGCAGATAATCGCCCACGGCCGCAGCATATGCAAAGCCCCTAAACCGTACTGTGAGAACTGCTTTCTGAAAGACCTGTGCGACACCGGAAAAAAAATCAAATAATTCAGAAAACAAAATGCCGCACCCTTTCGGATGCGGCATTTCTTTTTTCATTTTGTCTTTGGAAATTATTCCTCGGAAATAGCACCAACAGGGCAGTTGCCTGCGCATGTTCCACAGCTGATGCAGGTATCAGCATCGATAGTGTACTGAGAATCTCCCTGAGAGATAGCGCCAACAGGGCAGTTACCCTCGCAAGTTCCACAGCTGATGCATGAATCATTGATTACATATGCCATAATAGATTTCCTCCTCTTTTTTTGTTTTTTTACTCTTTAAAAAGCTTAACACAGTATATTTAGTTAGTGTTAGAAAACCTTTGTTTACTTATAAAAACCCGTGGCACATAAAATAATCTATGGTAGAATAAAAATAGTTGTTCAGAACTGGTTATGAATAAAAACACTATGACAGATGAAGAGAAAAATGAATTAAAAGAGTTGCGCATAGAGATGCAGTCTCTTAAAGAGCAGAAATTCCAGCTTGAAACTGTAATCCTTGATGTGCGTAACCGCCGCGCGTTCTTATCACAGTGGAAACGACGTTCACTCATCGGCTTCCTTCTTTCTTTAGGCGCATATATTTTCGTGCTGGCAAATATATATTTCTTTGCAATAAATACCGTTGCCGCTTCGGCAAACGCTACCATTCTTGATTCCGCCGCTGTTTTCGTTACAGCAATGGGTTCCACAGTACTCGGACTCCTGTTCATGATCCACCTGGTACTTCTGGTATTTCTCGTAGTAAGCGGCGCAACAGCAATTGCTGAAATGGGAAACAGCCACCTTGCAGTCGCTCTTGCAGAACTCCTGCATAAACGTAATTATCCCCGTGAATTCAAAAAAAATGAGGAACAGGAATACCTGCTCCTTAGGGAAAAAGAAAGACTGCAATTAAGAATAAATGAGGTCACACCGCGTCTGAATGAACTGGAAGCCATGGACAATCCATGGTATGATGCGCAGTAGGCCCGATCTGCCCCAAACTCTAAATTTCCGGCCTGATGGCATCAAGGGTCTTCTTGTACGCCGGCAGGAATTCTTCAAGAAAAACATCAATCTCCTCAAGCTCCATAGCCTTTATTGACTCCAGGGTTGACTGTTCTGCATCAGCAAACTCGTCATTCCCAGCCTTCTTTTCTTCAAGACACTTAATATAAGCCGATATCTTATCTGCCGCTTTTACAAGCTTTACTTCATATGCAAATTCATCTTCCGGAAAAAGCACCTTGCGGTACTCCTCACGTATGTCTTCGGGAAGAAGGGTAAGCAGGCTCTCGTTCGCATCATCCTCTATCTGCTTATACGCACCCTTTATGGTCTTGTTCCTGTATTTTACAGGCGTAGGCATATCGCCGGTAAGTATTTCCGAAACATCATGATACATGCCGAACATCGCAGCATGCTCCGCATCAAGATTTTTTCCAAAACGCTTATTTCCTATCACACAAAGAACATGGGACAGCATGGCAACCTGAAGGGAATGCTCCGAAAGATTTTCTTCCTCGGAATTCCTCATAAGCGCCCATCTGTCTATCCATTTAAGCCTTGCCATCATGGCAAAGAAAGCATAATCATTATCAGCCATTATCCTTCTCCATTTTCATTCGTCTTTTTTCTTGAACACCCAAACCTGCTGTACTTTATAGCTTATAAAGAACAGTATAGGATCCACTATGATCTTTGTGACCATCGCAGGAATGCCAAGCCACAATGTCAGGTATTTAACCGCATTTGCGGATATAAGCATCTGGGCAAGCCATAAAATAAAATACCTGGGTCCTGATCCTGCAGCATCCTTTTTCCTGGTTTTGAATATCATGCGGTTTATGCAGTAATTGAATATGCCTGAGCATATACGCGCTATAACCGTTGAAACCACTATATAGTCTATGCTCAGATTAAGCAGGCCTATACTTACTTCCGGCATCCTGTTTGCAAGAAGGCACACAAGAGCCGAGAACAGTGCGTAATCCACCACAAAAGAACCTAAGGATGATGCAATGAATTTAAAGAAAACCTTATATATCCTTATGGAATCTTTTATAGGATTAAAATGCGAACTCTCATTCTCGTTAAGATATATGACTTCTATGGGAACCTCCATAAAAGGAACTCCCATGTCATGAAGCTCAAATATCATATTCATTTCAAATTCGTAACGCTCACCGGGAACAGCGCAGAGATCCGCAAGTATGTCCCTGCCAAAAACCCTGAGGCCGGTCTGGGTATCAGAAAGGGTAATATTTCCGAAAAGCTTAAGCAGCCTGCTGGTAAGCCTGTTTCCGAAGCGCGAGCGTGCAGGTATCTTTGTATCCGATTTAAAATCGCGGCAGCCGAAAACTACCGGTTTAGTTTTCCCTTCAAAATCCTCAAAGCCTTTGCAGCACTTTAATGTATCCGACACAGTATGCTGTCCGTCAGCATCAAGAGTGACTACAGCAGAAACACCCGGCAGCGATTCCAGAATATATGAAAATCCTGTCTTAAGCGCAGCGCCTTTTCCTTTATTCACCTCATGGTGCAGTATGGTGATGCTTGATCTTTCTCCGAGTCTCTCCACCTCTGAAAAGATTTTCCCATAGCTTTCATCACAACCGTCATCAACGATCACAATATTCGAAAATTCGGAAACCAGCTCGCCTACTACCTTGATCATTTCTTTGTCAGGATTATAAGCAGGAATCAGAGCAGCTATATCTTCGATCATATTTCCTCTTTCTGTCGCCTTTCAGCACCGCTGCAAAAAGAATCCGCCTGTGCAAATTCTCAGATGTTTCAAGGAACATCTCAAATGTAAAGTATACCAAAATACAGGTATTAATAACAGTGCAATCCGGTTATGTATTTACTGTAAAAACGTGATGCCAAAGAAAAATACCAGTATATTTCTTACCACCCACTGCCCCAGCAAAATTCCTACACCTATATAGACTGTAACAGTTACCGGATACCCCGCAAAGCCAAGCCGCTCGGTAAGCTTTACCAAAAGCGTGTTTATCATAAAAATAAAATAAACAACTATCGAATACATGACTATAGGATGGCAGAGAACGCTTTTAAAAAAATGCAGGTGAACCGCATGGTAAAAAGCTCTTGTTCCGCCGCAGCCCGGACAGTATAATCCGGTAACCCTGTTGAACATACATCCCGGCCCGCCGGCTATTATACTGTCGCCGTAGATAACAAATATCACAATAGCAGCCAGCCCTGCAATCCCCGCAATGATTCCCAGCTTAAACCATGTATTCGTCAGCGGATCCTTAAATTGTCTTTTATATCCGGTCACTTTCTATACCTGTCCTTCACGCAACCCGTGCGATAAAAAACGAAACCGAAGGCATAT
>JAGBLN010000008.1 GCA_017635395.1 Lachnospiraceae bacterium | reverse complement strand
TGGATGTAGCGTGTGAACGGTTCCGGAAATATACCATAGATAGGGGCATTTTCGTAAGAACTGCTTGGCGAACGGCACCACCGTCAGGCAAGCTACCGGTGTGAGGAAGTTAGTGGTATACAACAAGTGGGAAGTTTTAATTATAAACTGAAACTGCGCTGCGAGGGTGGTAAACAGTAAACACTGTAATTTTAAAATTACGGTGTTTTTTTAATGCTCGTTTAAGGTTTCAAATATACCATAGCCTTAACAAAACGGAAAGGATGTGAAATTTATGAGCAACTACAGGGAAGTGTTTAAAAGAAAAGAAGTCAAGTATCTGCTGGATGAAGGACAGTACGAGCAGCTTATGGCTTATCTCGAAGGGATGGCAAAGATAGACACATATGGTTTATCCCGGATAAATAATATCTACTACGATACTGAGGACTACAGGCTGATACGGACTTCCATCGAAAAACCTTTGTACAAGGAGAAGCTCAGGCTGCGTACATACGGGAACACTAATGACGACACCAATGCATTTATCGAGATAAAGAAAAAGTATGACGGCATCGTTTACAAAAGAAGGATTTCCGGAAAGTATAAGGATCTGTACGGATATCTTTCAGGAGATGAAGGAAGCATAGGAACATCACAGATATCAAAAGAGATAGAAGAGTTTATAAAGCTTTACGGAAATCTGATACCTGCAATGAGCATATGTTATGACAGGATCGCAATGGCGGGAATCCATGATCCTGACCTCCGGGTAACCTTTGACAGCAATATAGAGTGGAATTCAGACTGCAGTGATCTAAGACAGATAAAAAAAGGACATCAGCTCCTTAAGAAGGGACAGCGCCTTATGGAAATAAAGATAGCGGGTGCATTTCCGATAGAACTGTCCAGGATGCTTAGTGAGCTTGGGATTTTCCCGACATCATTTTCAAAATACGGAGCAGGATATAAGACAATGGTGAGAAAACGTCTGACTGTGCTTCCGGCAGCAGGCAGGGTTTCCGCAAAAAGAAAGTATTCAGGACTTCCCGAAGCAATATGCTGTTAAAGGTTTGATATAACGAATCGACGCGTTGATTGTTATGTAAAAGATATAACAAAACGCAGGATTAATTATTACATAAAGGGTATAACGGAAAATTGGAAAGGAGAAACAGAATATGTTAGACAGTTTTTTTACAACAATTCTTACAACGGGGACTTTCACAGCAAGTGAATTTGTCATAGTGACGGTGACGGCGTTTGTATGCGGACTGATCATTGCCGCAGCCTATATGTTCAGAAATCATTATTCAAAGAGTTTTATAGTTACGCTTGTGCTTTTGCCGGCAATCGTAGAGCTGGTGATAATAATGGTAAACGGAAATATAGGCGCAGGAGTGGCCGTTGCCGGGGCATTCAGTCTGGTGCGTTTCCGTTCTGTTCCGGGGAGAGGCCAGGAGATAGCAGGCATATTTTTAGCCATGGCGGTAGGTCTGGCAGCAGGTATGGGATATATCGGAATTGCGGTGATGTTTACGGTTGTGGTTTCCGGGCTTGGTGTATTGATGAATCTGCTTCGTTTTGGCGCAGAGGATAAGGGAATACGGAGGCTGCGGATCATGATCCCGGAAAATCTGGATTATGAAGGAAGGTTTGAAGAAGTCTTTAATAAGTACCTCAGGGAATATAACTATGATGAAGTACGTACTGCAAATATGGGAAGTATGTATAAGCTGACTCTGAGTGTTATACCCAAGGAGCACATATCTACCAGAGAGTTTCTTGATGAAATGCGCACACTGAACGGAAATCTTGATATAAGCCTGGGCAGGGCAGTAGAAACACAGGAGGCGTTATGAGCATACGGAACAGATAAGCTCTTTATACGCTTGTGTTTCCGAAAGAGAAATTTGCCAAAGTCCTTCAGTGAAGAATATGCCGGATATAATTGTCCGGCGAACGGCACCACCGTCAGGCGTGCTGTCGGTATGAGGAAGTCAGTAGTATGTAACAAGCAGGGATTTTAATAAAAAATGATAAGACAGGAGGAAATATATATGAAGAGAAAAATCATCATGGCCGTCATAGGAACAGCGTTTTTAATGGCAGCATGCGGGAAGAAAGATAGCGGAGATGTAGTACTGTCAGAAAGCGAGGAATATGTATTAACTTCGTTAGAGGGTGAAAACAGTGATATCGGATCTGAGATTTTTAAAGAGATAGACAGCGATGACATTTTCACCGACAGGGATAATGAGCAGTCTGCTGATCTGACGGACGCTTCATATATTAGTGTTAAGGATGGAAGTGATGTAACAATTACCGAAGAAGGGGTATATGTGTTGAGTGGTTCGGCGGAGAATGCGACGGTATATGTAGAGGCTGACAGCAGTGCAAAAGTTCAGCTTGTGCTGGATGGTCTGGTAATAAACAATTCGGACAGGCCGTGTATTTATATAAAGAGTGCAGACAAGGTATTTGTTACGACTGTTTCCGATTATAATGTCCTGACAGTAAGCGGGAGCTTCACCACAGACGGGGAAACCAATACTGACGCGGTGATCTTTTCAAAAGATGATCTGGTACTGAACGGTACGGGCAGCCTTACGGTCACATCTTCAGATAATGGAATTGCCGGTAAGGATGGAGTAAGGATCACGGGTGGGAGTCTGATGATATCGTGCGAAGGAAGTGCAATAGAAGCGCATAATGCAATCGAGATCGCAGACGGAGTAATTGACATCAGTAATTGCAATGACGGATTGCATGCCGAAGACAGCGATGATGATACTGCGGGATATATTTATATCAGTGGCGGCAGGATCAGTACAAATGCATCGGATGATGCCCTGCATGCAACTACTATCGTAAAGATAGATGATGGTACTTTTGATCTGACTGCTGCTGAGGCTATAGAAGGAACGGCAATACAGATAAACGGAGGCGAAATAAATATAAGCGCAACGGATGACGGCATTAATGCTGCAAGTAAATCATCAGCATACGAACCTCTTTTCGAGCTTAACGACGGAAATGTTACCATAGCTATGGGGGCAGGTGATACGGACGGTGTGGATTCAAACGGAGACATAATCATTAATGGCGGGACTATAAGCATTACGGGACAGTCTGCATTTGATTATACCGGCAGTGCGGAATATAACGGCGGAACTGTAATCGTGAATGGTGAAGAGACTGATACCATTACAAACCAGTTTATGGGTGGACCGGGTATGGAAGGCGGACACGGTAACAGATTCCCAAATGATGGCACAAGACCGGAAGGTACGAGAACGGAAGGAACAAAGCTGCCTGTAGACGGAGAGGTGCCTGAGGGCTTTGAGCCTGCGGCGAATGGCGAAATGCCGGAAGGTATGGGGCTGCCTGCGAACGGGGAAATGCCTGAGGGTTTTGAGCCGCCCGCAAACGGAGAAAGACCGGAAGGCTTTGAACCACCAGCAAACGGAGAAAGGCCTGAAGGGCAATAAAATATTCTTGACAAGAGAAAGAAAAGGGCTATAATGAAAATGTAAGCGTTTACATTGGCTTAAAATAAGGCTTTTTTGTAAATACGTCATGTAAGAACATAATATTAGACTGCGGAGATCCGGGCGGATTTCCGCCCATAAAGAAAGATAAGAAAGGGGTAACAAAATGGATCTGAAGTTGCGTGACAGCAAAGAGTGTAAATATGATGCGGTATCGCTTGGAGAGATAATGCTGCGTCTTGATCCGGGCGAGGGAAGGATCCGCACGGCAAGAGAGTTTAAGGCATGGGAAGGCGGCGGAGAATACAATGTCATCCGCGGGCTTCACAAATGCTTTGGCCTGAATACAGCAGTCATCACTTCTTTTGCTGATAATGAAGTCGGCAGACTGATGAAAGATCTGATCGAGCAGGGCGGCGTTGACACTTCACTTATTTATTGGAAGAAGACAGACGGTATCGGCCGTATCTGCAGAAACGGACTGAATTTTACCGAGAGAGGCTACGGAATCCGCGGTGCAGTAGGCTGCTCTGACCGTGCTAATACTGCAATCTCACAGGCAACGCCTTCAGATTTTGATTTTGACTATATATTCGGAGAGCTTGGAGTTCGCTGGCTTCATACAGGTGGTATCTATGCCGCACTTTCCGAGCAGGCATGCGAGACTGTTATTGCCGCATGCAAGGCTGCAAAGAAATACGGCACCATTGTTTCCTATGACTTAAATTATCGTCCTTCCATGTGGAGCGCTATCGGTGGACTTGAGAAGGCTCAGGAAGTAAACAAGGAAGTGGCAAAGTATGTTGATGTAATGATAGGCAACGAGGAAGATTTTACAGCATGCCTCGGATTCCAGATAGAAGGAAATGATGCAAACTTAAAGGAACTGAATCTTGACGGCTACAAGAAGATGATCGGTGAGGCTGCAAAGACATATCCTAATTTCAAGGCAGTTGCTACCACGCTCCGTACCGTAAAGACAGCTACCGTCAATGACTGGAAGGCTATCTGCTGGGCAGACGGTGAGATTTATATGTCAAAGGAGTACAATGGACTTGAGATCCTCGACCGTGTAGGCGGCGGTGACTCTTTTGCTTCCGGACTTGTTTACGGACTGATGACGACACAGGATGCAGAGAAGGCTGTAAATTACGGTGCAGCACATGGCGCACTTGCAATGACCACACCCGGAGATACCTCCATGGCCAGCAAGGAAGAAGTAGAAGCCATTATGGGCGGAGCCGGAGCCAGAGTTAAGAGATAACTAATTAAGATATTGGGCATCTGTGCAGACAGCGTGCCCATTTCCAATATTCGACACTCTCCACTTCATACAGATGCGCCCGACGGTGCGAAACGAGCCATAGCATTTTCGCAAGTATTGCCGGTTGAAGGGCATTACCGTCGGTGCGGCATCGGTGAGAAGAGATTGTGCAGATGAGAGAATCATTGATTTTTATAAAAAATGAGAAAGTGAAAAATGAAAGGAGCAGAAATGAGCGCAAAAACAGATGCGGTATTTCAGAAGTTCAGTGAGATCGGGATCATTCCCGTTGTAGTATTAAATGATGTAAAGGATGCGGAGCCTCTGGGGAAAGCTCTTATGGAAGGGGGACTTCCCGCTGCAGAGGTGACATTCCGTACAGAGGCTGCAGAGGAATCTATCCGCATAATGGCAGAGAAATTCCCGGATATGCTCGTAGGAGCGGGAACAGTGCTTACTATTGAGCAGGTTGACCGTGCCGTAGCAGCAGGTGCCAAGTTTATCGTAGCTCCCGGTCTCGATGAGGAGATCGTAAAGTATTGCCTTGAAAAGGATATCCCCGTTTGTCCCGGAACCCAGACTGCAAGCGAGATGATGCGTGCAATAAAGCTCGGTCTTACTCATGTTAAGTTTTTCCCCGCTGAAAATGCAGGCGGACTTAAAATGATCAAGGCAGTGGGGGCAGCGCTTACTGCTCTTAAGTTCATGCCTACCGGCGGAATCAGTGCATCTAATGTTACGGAATATCTTCAGTCCGACAAGATCTTCTGCTGTGGAGGATCATGGATGGTAAAGGGAGATATGATCAAGGCAGGAGATTTTGATGCCATAAAGGCAAAGGTTGCAGAGGCTGCACAGATTGTTAAGGATGTGCGCGGATAATATAAGAGCGATTTCTATAAACAGCTGTTCAAAATGCCTGCAATTACGGTGATTTTGAGCAGGACAAGATAGGAAAATCAGAACCGATAAGGAATTAAAGAAAGGAAAATGTCATGGATATTCAGAGTTTATTTTCACTTGAAGGAAAAAATGCGGTAGTTACCGGCGCGAACACCGGTCTTGGCCAGGGCGTAAGCGTGGGGCTTGCGGCAGCAGGTGCTCATGTATATGGCGTAGCAAGAAGGAGCTGCGAAGAAACCGCAGCAAAGATTAAGGAAAACGGCGGTGAATTTACCGAGGTGATAGTTGATCTTTCAGCAGAGGATGCAATCGCACATATCCTTGCAAAGACAGAGAGTGCAGGCAGGATCGATATCCTGGTAAATAATGCCGGTATCATCAGACGTAATGACGCAGCTGATGTTACGGAAGAGGACTGGGATGCAGTTATCAATCTTAACGAGCGTATGGTATTTTTCTTAAGTCAGGCTTTTGCAAAGACCTGGATCGCTGATGGTAAAGGTGGAAAGATAATCAATATTGCTTCCATGCTCAGCTATCAGGGCGGGATCAGGGTACCTGCTTATACAGCCAGCAAGAGCGCTGTACTTGGCATGACACGTGCGCTCGCAAATGAGTGGGCAAAGCATAATATCAATGTAAATGCCATTGCTCCCGGCTATATGGCTACCAATAATACCGCACAGCTTCGCGATGATGAAAACAGAAGTGCAGAGATCCTTGGTCGTATACCGGCAGGCCGCTGGGGTACTCCGGAAGATATGGCAGGAGCTGCTATCTTCTTAGCTTCCGAGGCATCTTCTTATATGAACGGATTTACCATTGCTGTTGATGGCGGATGGCTTGCAAGATAATAGATTTCTGAAGAACACAGTTTTTTGTCAGAATATATACTGAGGACTGTATATGGTTAATGCATGGATATCAGATAATGATGACGGCACATATACCAATCCGGTTTTATATGCGGATTATTCAGACCCCGATGCGATACGCGTCGGGGCTGATTATTATATGACGGCATCGAGCTTTAGCAATACACCGGGACTTCCCGTTCTGCATTCGCGTGATCTGGTGAACTGGGAGCTTATAGGTTATGCTCTGAAAAAGCTGCCGGACGGCCGGTATGACAGGGCTGTTCACGGATGTGGCGTGTGGGCTCCTGCGATAAGATTTCACGACGGAAAATACTTTATATGTTTCCCTATGCCCGACGAAGGTATATATATGTGCACGTCAAAAAATCCGTATGGTGAATGGTCTGATCCTGTAAGGATATATGAAGGGGCAGGCAGGATCGATCCATGTCCTTTCTGGGATGAAGACGGCAGGGCATATCTGGTAAGCGGTGTGGCAAAGAGCAGGATCGGATACAAAAGTGTACTTCACGTACAGGAGATGCGGCCTGATGGGATGGCGCTTATCGGTGATCTCGTCGTGGTATTTGACGGGAATGAAAATGACCAGACCACGATAGAGGGACCTAAGCTTTACAAACGGAATGGCTGGTATTATATTTTTGCACCCGCAGGCGGTGTAAAGACCGGCTGGCAGACAGTGCTCCGCTCAAGGAATATATTTGGCCCTTATGAATACCGTGTCGTGATGCGGCAGGGCGAGTCTGATATAAACGGACCTCACCAGGGTGCATGGGTTGATACCGCTTCGGGCGAGGACTGGTTCATACATTTCCAGGATGTCTATGCTGCCGGACGTATCGTTCATCTGCAGCCTATGGAATGGCGTGATGACTGGCCTGTGATCGGTGTTGCAAAGACCGGAAATGACTATGGGGAACCGGTAAGGAGGTACCGGATGCCAAATGTCGGTATGAGTGACAAGGCTTCAGAGCCTTCCGGGGGAGTATCCGGAGCTGAAGCAGTCCGGGCGGAAGCATTTAAGGATACTGATAAATCGGGTGCAGCCCAAGCGGAGGTGTTTAGGGACAAAGCCGGAGCAGATGATGTACATGCGGAGGTGTTTAAGGCTGGTG
Source organism: Lachnospiraceae bacterium (assembly GCA_017635395.1). Lineage (GTDB taxonomy): Bacteria > Bacillota > Clostridia > Lachnospirales > Lachnospiraceae > NK4A136. Next base: position 21,527 of record JAGBLN010000008.1, on the reverse strand, counting down.
ACAGACTGGCAGCCGTAAACCTTGGTTCATCAGGCTGTTTTAATGGCCTTACAGGCACCCCGGATCTCAGATGGCAGTGGAATGCAAACGGGAAAAAGGAATGGTATGACACAGATGGTCAGGGTTTTATCCTGCACGCAGTAAAAAAGGACGGAGCTTATGGAGATATTCCGAATCTTCTCCTGCAGAAATGGCAGGCACCTGAATTCACCGATATAATGGAACTGGATATTTCGAATCTGCAGAATGGAGATGAAGCCGGCGTTATCTCTATGGGAATGGAGTATGGCCTGATCTCCTTTTTACGGGAGGCTGATGGAGTAAAGGTGGTTCGTGTGCTGGGAAAACAGCATTTCGGAAAGGTACTTGCGGAAAAAATAAGTGAGTACAGTGCAGAACTGCAAAAACTGCCGGCAGAAGTTGAACGCGTGTTTGTAAAATATGTTGTAGAGCGTACCGGCATAAGGGACTTAAGCCCTACGGAGAAAAATTTCCCGGAAGAAACCGTAAGCATGTATTATTCATCGGATGGAGCAGAATATAAAAAAGCTTTTGAAATGAAAGCAGTCCCGGGACGGTGGGTAGGAGTAAAATATGGAGTATTCTGCGTGGCTGCCGGTGAAAAATCGACAGGCTCCATGAAAGTGCGGTGCATATGATCTGAGGCATCGGATCCTCTGCCGGATCATGTTTTTTGCAGTAAACTTTATTTATCACCAAATCATAGCTATATTGATATGTTTTGGTGATTTTTTTGGTTTTTTGATTATGACGGAGACTTTCCATATGTAGTCCGGGGGCAGAAACAAATCATTAGATGTATGATATAAATAAAAATGCCGGTGTGCAAAGACCGGCATTTAAAATAGGGGGAGGATACAAGCGACTATTATTTACAATCAATGTAAGCGCTTACATTCATTATAGTATCATAGGGTCCTATGATTGTTAAGTGTTAAAATTGTCAAAAAATCATGTCATATTTATGGCAATCTGCACAAAATCCGACAAATATAGTGATTTTGCAGCGGTATTAGTCAATTTTAATATAAAAAAAGGTGTGCTTTCAGCATAATTAAGTATTTCCTTTATAGAAAAATACAGTAAAATAGTCTTGTAAAATCAAAATGTATGCGCTTACATGTAAGAATTTCGTAAGTAAGCTGCCGGGTCATTAAATATCGCCTGCATATGTGCAAAATAAACGGAAACGTACAAGAATGTGGCGGTAACAAAATGCAAAGTCTGATCGTATTATGTGCCCCGGATCATGTACATTTAGCGCTGTTCTGAACGCTCAACAGCTGACTCCATTAGTATTGCTGAAAAGAATTGAAAAAATAAAAAGAAGAGGTTTGATCTGATATGAATAAAGATGCAGTTAATATTTATGATATTGCCAGAATGTCCGGTGTATCCATAGCTACTGTTTCCCGTGTAATGAACGGATCTGAGAAGGTGTCTGAGAAGACACGGAAAAAGGTAATGGACGTTATCGGCAAGGTGGGATATACGCCTAACGTCTTTGCCCAGGGTCTTGGTCTTAATACCATGCATACTGTCGGGATACTTGTTCCGACTATAGCTGACCAGTATATGTCCAGTGCGGTAGCATACCTGGAGACGGAGCTGATCAAGCACGGCTATGACTGCATACTTGGCAACAGCGGTTTTGATCTGGAGGGTAAACAGAAAAAAACGGAAATGCTGTTATCAAAGCATATCGACAGTCTGATACTTGTAGGTTCCACTTATGCCGGTGACGGAAGCGATACCAATGCCACGGAGTATATCCGGGCAGCGGCAAAACGTGTACCTGTATTTATCATCAACGGTAATGTTAACGGAGAAAATATCTACGCTTCCGTATGCGAGGATGAAAAGGCTGTTTACGAAGCGGCTACCTCCATGTTAAGGCGTGGAAGGAAGAATATAGTATTTCTTACAGATTCCCATTCGTATAGCGCAAATAAAAAGAAAAACGGTTATGAGCGTGCCATGAAGAGTGTTGGAAAAGCTGCCAAAGAAGCAAAAGACGGAATAATCTATGTTGAGAATCATATTCACAGAGTCCGGGATCAGCTGCTTGCAATGGAGAATCTTAAATGTGACGGTATCATAGCATCAAATGATATGATAGCGATCGGTGCGGTTAAATATGCTCTTGCAAAGGGGATGGATATACCTGAGGATATTGAGATAATCGGATATAATAATTCTACTCTTGCGATTTCCTGTGCTCCTGAAGTGACAAGCATAGACAATCACACCGAAGAGATCTGCAAGGATACTGTAGACAGGATCATGAAGATACTGGACGGGGGCGAAGAAAAACTTTCCCACAAGATATCCGTACCCTGTACGCTGATTGCCAGAGAGACCACGATGTAAGTATTAGTTTCGACTGATCTCAAAGTTTCAAAGTGGCAATTTAGAGACGGGATTTAAAGATTTTTGCAGTTTTTTTCACAGTCAAAAAAGGTCTTTTAAAAAAACTCGGTGATTTTTGAAAATAGTTATTGACAGAATCAAAAAATATAGGTATAACAATAATGTAAGCGCTTACAGAAAGCGTTATGAAAACATTTTATACGGAGGTGTTTTAATACGATGAAAGAATTTATGGATAAGGACTTTATGCTATATAACGATACAGCTAAGCATCTGTTTCACGATTACGCAGAGTCACTTCCTATAATCGATTATCACTGTCACATCTCACCGCAGGAGATATATGAGGACAGACGTTATGACAATATTGCACAGATATGGCTGGGCGGGAAGAATCCCGATGGCAGCTATTTCGGTGATCACTATAAATGGCGCGTAATGAGATCGAACGGCGTTCCTGAGGACAAGATCACAGGTGACGCGGAACCTTTTGAAAAGTTTCTTGAGTTTGCCAAGGCTCTTGAAATGGCAATCGGCAATCCCATGTACCACTGGTCAAACCTGGAATTAAAGAAGTATTTTGGGATCACAGAGCCTTTAACAGAAGATAATGCAAAGGAAATCTGGGACAAGACTTCCGATATGTTAAAGAATGATCCTGAGCTTTCTGTTCGCGGGATCATCCGCAAGTCCAATGTAAAGTTTGTCGGAACCACCGATGATCCCGTTGATTCCCTTGAATGGCATGAAAAGCTTGCAAAAGAGGATCTTGGCTTTACTGTATGCCCTTCATACCGTCCTGATAAGGCAATCAATATTACTAAGGACGGATTCAGGGAATATATTGAGAAGCTTGCAAAAAGCGTTGGAAAGGAAAGTCTTGATACAGCACAGGATGTCTGCGATGCACTTAATGAAAGACTGGATTTCTTCGTAAAGCACGGCTGCAAGGCTTCTGACCACGGCATAGACTACGTGATGTTCAGAAAGGGAAGCGATGCTGAAGCAGATGCGGCATTCCAAAAGGTAATGCGTGGCGAGAGTATCACTACAGAAGAGGCTGAGATATATCAGACCAAAGTGCTCTTGAGTCTTGCAAGAAAGTATCACAAAGAAAATGTTGTAATGGAGATTCACTACTCCTGCACAAGAAATGTAAATGAGAAGATGTTCAAGATCGAGGGACCGGATACCGGCTTCGACATGATAGCAAAGAGCAGCTGCTATAACGAGCTGGCAGAGCTTTTCTCGGAACTGGATGCAACAAACGAGCTTCCGAAGACTATAGTATTCTCTCTCGATCATAATGATTTCAACCAGATAACCACCTGCCTCGGACCTTTCCAGTCTGATGAGGTGCCCGGAAAGATGCAGCTTGGTGCAGCATGGTGGTTCCTTGATACCCGCGATGGCATGGAAGAGCAGATGCGCTCCCTCGGAAATCTGGGACTTCTCGGAAACTTCGTAGGTATGCTTACGGATTCACGTTCATTCCTTTCATACACGAGGCATGACTATTTCAGAAGGATTGCCTGCAACCTTATAGGAAAGTGGGTAGAGGATGGCGAGTACCCGAACAACGAGAAATCGCTTAAGAAAATAATTGAAGGTATATCCTACTACAACGCAGAGAGGTATTTCTGCATATAAAAAGTTTATTACTTCCCAATCCCAAATAGCCGGCAGCCACAGCATGTATGGAGAAGGAACCGTGCATGCTGCGGATTGCAGGCACAGATATTTGAGGGAGGTAGAAATATTATTCAGGACAGTCAGAGCGGCTTGCTGCTCAGGTTGCAAAAAAATAAACAGGTAAGTGAAAAAAAGACAGGTTCTGAACGGTTACACAAACAGCAAAATAACAAGTGTCAGGTAAATTAAGAACAGGAGAATTATCATGGCAAAACTCAATTATGAAGTATTGGAAAAATCAGGTTACGACGGATATATCTTAAAGGAAGCACCGGTAAAAATGCTGCAGTTCGGAGAGGGAAATTTCCTCCGTGCTTTCGTTGATTATTTTTTCGATATGTCAAATGAAAAAGCAGGATGGAACGGAAAGGTTGCACTTCTTCAGCCTATTGCACAGGGTCTTTCAGATCTGATCAATGAGCAGGAAGGTCTTTATACACTGTACCTTCGTGGATCGGAAAAGGGTGAGAAGGTTGACCGCAAGCGTGTGATCTCTGTAGTAGATAAGTGCTACAGCCCCGTTAAAGACTGGGATGCTGTAAAGGAGATCGCTAAGAGTGCAGATCTTGAGTATGTTTCCAGCAATACAACAGAGGCCGGAATAGTTTACGATCCCGAGTCAAAACCCGACCAGGTACCTCCCACATCATTCCCTGCAAAGCTTGCAGTGCTTCTTCATGAGCGTTTCCTCGCAGGCGGCAAGGGGCTTGTGATCCTTTCCTGCGAGCTTATTGATAATAACGGTAAAGAATTACAGAAGATCATCCTTAAGCATATTGATGACTGGGGATGGGGCGAGGACTTCAAGAAATGGATAAATGAGGACTGCCTCTTCTGTTCTACACTTGTAGACCGTATTGTTCCCGGACGTATCCGTGATCCAAAGGAAGTAGAAGAGCTTGAGAAGATCAACGGTTATGAAGATCCTCTTCTGGATGTAGGCGAAGTGTTTGGCGTATGGTACATTGAAGGACCTGAATGGCTTGCTGAAAAGCTTCCGTTCAAGAAGGCAGGTGTCAATGTTCATGTAGTACCCGATGTTACTCCTTACAAAAAGCGTAAGGTTCGTATCTTAAACGGTGCTCATACCGGATTTGTACTGGGTGCATATCTCTCCGGACAGGATATCGTGCGTGACTGTATGCACAACGAAACCATCAAGGGCTTCATGAACAAGATGCTCTTTGATGAGGTTATCCCTGTACTGCCTCTGGACGAGCAGGACTGTGATGATTTTGCGGCAGCAGTAACTGACCGTTTCAACAATCCTTTTGTAAATCACGAACTGATGAGCATTTCCCTTAACTCAACATCCAAGTGGAAAGCACGTAACATGCCGTCGTTCCTTGAGTATATCGAGAAGTTCGGCAAGCTTCCCACAGCTCTTACCATGAGCCTTGCTGCATATATCGCTTTCTACTCAACAGGAATCAAGGAGCGTGCAGAGGATGGACTTGTATGTGTTCGTCCTAAGGGAAATGAGTATAAAGTACAGGATGATGCATGGGTACTGGATTTCTACTATGAGCACAAGGATGCCGATGACGAGACACTTGTTAAGGATGTGCTTACAAATGAGAAGATGTGGGATCAGGATCTCACAAAGATCGACGGCCTGTATGATACAGTTCTTGCAGACCTTAAGCTGATCCGTACAGAAGGCGCTGAAGCAGCATACAAGAGCGTACTGTAATAAAGATATTGGCACTAAGAAAGTGTCCTGTAAAACGTACTGAATTATAAGCGTTTCATAAGTACGAAACATAATAGACAGGATAGTTGTAAGCTATTTTTGAGAGTTAATCATAATATATAAAGAAAGGCTTGATATATGCAGCTGATCAAAATACATCCGTCAGATAATGTGGCCGTTGCACTTGAAGATATTCCTAAAGGTGCAGAAGTAACGGTAGATGGTAAGAAAATCCTTGCAAATGAAGAAATCCGCCGGGGGCACAAGATTGCGCTTACGGCCATTGCAAGCGGTGAGAATGTTGTTAAATACGGCAATACCATTGCTTCGGCTACAGCCGATATTGCAGAGGGTGACTGGGTTCATACTCACAACGTAAAGACTACGCTTAAAGAAGGCGGTGAGTACGTATATGATCACAAGACATACGATCTTCCCGATACAGCCAAGAGGACATTCCTGGGATACAGAAGAAAAGACGGAAGAGCTGCTATCAGAAATGAAATCTGGATCATTCCGATAGTGGGCTGTGTTAACGGTATCGCAAAGCAGATCGTAGAGCAGACTCAGGATCTGGTAAGCGGAAGTGTCGAAGGCATATATACATTCCCTCATCCCTTTGGATGTTCACAGCTTGGCGGAGATCTCGATCAGACCAAGAGACTGCTCGCAGCGCTGGTAAGACATCCAAATGCAGCCGGAGTGCTCTGTCTGGAGCTTGGATGTGAAAATCTGACACATGAAATATTCCTTAAAGAGCTGGGTGAGTATGATCCGGAACGTGTGAAATTCCTGCGTTGCCAGGATGTAAGTGATGATGTGGGTGAAGGCGTAAAGATCATAAAAGAGCTCGCTGCTTATGCTGCTTCCTTTACAAGGGAAGAGATTCCTGCAAGCGAGCTTGTAATAGGAATGAAATGTGGCGGCAGCGACGGACTCTCCGGTATTACTGCCAATCCGACTGTAGGGCGTTTTTCCGACAGACTGATCTCACTTGGAGGCTCCACAGTGCTGACTGAAGTGCCTGAAATGTTCGGCGCAGAGAATATTCTTTTCTCACGCTGTGAAAATGAAAAGGTATTCGAAAAAGCAGTAGGTATGGTCAATGACTTCAAGGATTATTTTGTAAGCCACGGTCAGGTGGTATACGAGAATCCTAGCCCGGGAAATAAAGAGGGCGGTATTACCACACTGGAAGATAAGTCCTGCGGATGCGTACAGAAGGGCGGAAGTGCCCAGATCGTAGATGTGCTTAAGTATGCTGAGCCTGTGACCAAGAAAGGTCTGAATGTATTAAGCGGTCCCGGTAATGACCTTGTATCCGCAACGGATCTTACTGCAGCGGGAGCACATATGATACTTTTTACAACAGGTCGCGGTACACCTTTCGGAGCACCGGCACCTACGGTAAAGATATCCACGAATACGGCTCTTTATGAGAAAAAATCCTCATGGATAGACTTTAATGCGGGAACTGTTGCAGAAGGTGAAGATCTGGATGCTGCCGGCGAGAGACTGCTTGATTTCGTGATGGAGATCGCAAGCGGAAAGCAGACAAAGACGGAAGAACAAGGCATTCGGGAGATTTCGATCTTTAAGGACGGAGTAGTCCTGTAAGTACGGCTGAATAAGTGTTTTGTATTGATTAACATATACTGAGAAAAACAAAAAAATCAGGAGGAATATATGATGTTTGGTTTTGGAGCAATGATACAGAAATTAAAAGAGAATCCCAAGAAGATCGTACTGACAGAAGGTGAAGATCCTCGTATATTAGAGGCGGCTTCACGTCTTCTTGCGAGCAGCTTCCTTACACCTATCCTTTTGGGTGATGAGAAGGTGGTAGCAGATGCTGCGGAAGAGGCAGGCTTCAATATCCGCGGTGCACATATCATCAATCCTCTTACATATGAAAATAAGGAAGAAGTTATAAAGGAATTCTACGAGATCCGTAAGGAAAAAGGCATGACTATGGAAAAGGCAGCCAAGCTTATGGAGCAGCGTAACTATTTCGGTACCATGCTTGTAAAGATGGGCATTGCAGACTGCCTGCTTGGTGGTGCTACATACTCAACTGCAGATACTGTTCGTCCTGCACTTCAGATCATAAAGACAAAGCCTCGCAATTCCATTGTAAGCTCCTGCTTCATTCTGGTACGTCCCAGTGCAACCGGTGAAAACGAAGTGCTTGCTATGGCTGACTGCGCTATAAATATTCAGCCTTCAGAAGATGAGCTGGTTGAGATCTGTGGTGAGACCATCAACTGTGCAAGGATATTCGGCATTGATCCCAAGGTTGCATTCCTGAGCTACTCAACCCTGGGCTCCGGCAAGGGAGACTCTGTTGATAAGATGCGCAATGCAGCAGCAAAGGCAAAAGAGGAATTCCCTGATGTTCCCATCGACGGTGAGCTTCAGTTTGATGCAGCTGTTTCACCCCGTGTTGCAAGACAGAAAGCTCCTGATTCAAAGGTTGCAGGATATGCAAATACATTTATTTTCCCGGATATCAATGCCGGAAACCTTGGTTACAAGATAGCGCAGCGTATGGGTAATTTCGAAGCATACGGACCTATCCTGCTGGGCTTAAATGCACAGGTTAATGACCTTTCACGTGGCTGCAACGCCCTGGAAGTATACTCCATGGCAATCATTACAGCAGCATTGACCTGATGAGTTTTTTCCACACCGTCAGATGATCTGGCGGTGTGATGATATATAAGCAAAATAATGATATATGACATATATAACAAGGAGAATCTGGAAATGGAATTAAGAACAGCAGCATCACCTAAGGATGTGAAAAACTACGATACAAAGAGGCTTCGTGAAGAATTCTTAATAGAAAAGGTTTTTCGTGAGGATGAGATATATCTGGTATACAGCCACATTGACCGTATCATTACAGGAGCAGCAACACCTGTAAGCAAGGCTCTTAAGCTTGAGGCCGGTGATGAGCTTCGTGCAGAGTATTTTCTGCAGAGACGTGAAATGGGTGTTATCAATATAGGTGGTGACGGAGTGATCACTATAGATGGTAAGAAATACGAAGTGATCAGCCGTGACGGAATGTATATCGGTATGGGAGCTAAGGATATCGTATTCGAGAGCAAGGATGCTTCCAACCCTGCAAAGTTCTATATCAATTCCGCACCTGCTCACAGAACCTGCCCGACTGTACTGATCAAAAGAGAAGGTACTGCAGGTGAGGGTGAAGTAGTCATTAAAGATGAAAATAAGAAACACCTTGGCTGCATGCAGGATTCCAATGAGAGAACTATCAATAAATATATCCTTCCGGGACAGGTAGAGAGCTGCCAGCTGGAGATGGGTATGACCTGTCTTGAGCCCGGAAGCGTTTGGAACACGATGCCCTGCCATACCCATGACCGACGCATGGAAGTATACCTGTATTTTGATCTTCCCGAGGATGCATTCGTAATGCATTACATGGGAGAACCCCGGGAAACACGCCACATCGTCATGAGGAATGAACAGGCAGTGATCTCACCCAGCTGGTCCATTCACTCCGGTGCAGGCTCCAGAAACTACACATTCATATGGGGCATGGTAGGCGAGAACCAGGACTTTGATGATATGGATGATGTGAGGAATCAGGATCTGTTATAAATTCTGAGTAGTTACCATTGATGCCGCAAAGCGGCGGAAGGAGAGAAAATGAAAATTGCACTTATAAATGAAAATTCGCAGGCTGCAAAAAACGGTATCATATACAATGCCCTTAAAAAAGTAGCGGATGAAAAGGGATACGATGTTGATAATTACGGAATGTACAGTGCTGATGATAAAACACAGCTCACCTATGTACAGAATGGTATCCTAGCAGCGATTCTGCTCAATTCCGGCGCGGCTGATTTTGTTGTTACCGGATGCGGCACAGGCGAAGGGGCTATGCTTGCGCTTAATTCTTTTCCGGGAGTTATTTGCGGACATGTGACAAATCCTCTTGATGCATATACATTTGCACAGATCAATGACGGCAATGCAATTGCCATTCCTTTTGCCCTCGGTTTCGGATGGGGCGGAGATCTTAATCTGGAATATATTTTTGAAAAGCTTTTTTCCGAACCCTTTGGCGGTGGATATCCCAAGGAGAGGGTAGTACCTGAACAGCGTAATAAGAAGATCCTTGACGGCGTAAGGGAGCAGGCATTCAAGCCTCTTGATGAGATCCTGAAAAGCCTTGACAGGGAGCTTGTGAAAGGTGCGATCGCAGGCGAGAAGTTTGATGAGCTTTTCTCTGCGTCCGCAAAGGATGAGAAGCTTATCGCACTGGTAAAGGAACTCAAGTCCTGATCACAGCAAAGGAGAAATATTAAGATGAACATTTTGGTTATAAACTGTGGCAGCTCATCTTTGAAGTATCAGCTCATTAATTCCGATAATGAGTCCGTACTGGCAAAGGGACTTGCCGAGCGTATAGGGATCGACGGAAGCTTGCTTACACATACGCCTGCAGGAAAGGACAAAGTAAAGCTTGAAGTACCCATGCCTGACCATAAGGAGGCGGTTCGTCTCGTGATCGAGGCACTGCTGGATGCTGAGCACGGCGTTATAGGTTCACTGTCCGAAATCGGAGCTGTGGGACACAGAGTAGTGCATGGTGGGGAAAAATTCAATAGGGCAGTTGTCATAGATGACAGCGTGATAAAGGATATCGAGGAGCTGAGTGCGCTGGCACCGCTGCACAATCCTGCAAACCTTATCGGTATACATGCCTGTGCTGAAAATATGCCGGGCGTTAAGCAGGTGGCAGTATTTGATACGGCATTTCATCAGACAATGCCGGAGAAGGCATATATGTATGGTATTCCCTACGAGTACTATGAGAAGTACAAGATCCGTCGTTATGGTTTCCACGGTACAAGCCATGATTATGTTTCTGCCCGTGCGGCTGAGATCCTTGGAAAGAAAAGGGAAGATCTGAAGATCATAGTATGTCACCTAGGAAACGGAGCCAGCGTTTCAGCAGTAAAGAATGGAAAATGTATCGATACCTCAATGGGACTGACTCCTTTGGAAGGTCTTATTATGGGAACCCGTTCCGGTGATCTTGATCCTGCTATTCTTGATTTCCTCTGTGAAAAGGAGGGGCTGTCTTCATCGGAGATGAATACGGTGCTTAATAAAAAGTCAGGTGTATTGGGACTTTCCGGCGGACTTTCCAGTGATTTTCGTGATCTTGATGATGCTGCGGAAAAGGGAAACAAGCTTGCAAAACTTGCATTAAGTGCATATTGCTACCGTGTAGCTAAGTATATCGGTTCATATGCAATAGCAATGCAGGGTGTGGATGTGATCGCATTTACTGCAGGTATCGGAGAGAACAGTGCCGGTGTACGCGCAGATGTATGTTCATATTTAGGATTCCTTGGAGCTGTGGTTAATGAGGAAGCTAATAAGGTGCGCGGTGAAGAAAAAGTGATCACAGAGCCTGAGAGCAAAGTGACAGTGATGGTTGTTCCTACAAATGAAGAACTGTCTATTGCAAGACAGACATTGGCACTGTTATAAGAAGAATATAACAAGACTATTGCTAATATTTTTTCAGGATAATTGCAATAATGTGAAAACCGCAGACTATAAACTAAAAAGTCTGCGGTTTTATATATGCTGAGTCAAAAGTATAACAGACGATAATTTTGACAGCTTCAAGAGGTGCATTTCAATACAAAATCTCAAAATCTGTGTCTATTCACATAGAGTGGATCATTGATCAAGGACTGCTCAACTAAAAGTAAGAATGATCCTGAACAGTAAAAAAGTTTTGTAACGGAAGGAGTAAACATGCAGACAATACTGGAAGAGTCGGATATAGTTATTGAGGGGGAATATTATACAGGTGATACCGGTGCATATGCGATCCACCCTGATGGCCGTCCCTATGGGACATTCCGCACATCCACTTTAAGGGTTTATGGAGACCGTGCTGTCTTCAAAAACTGCACTTTTGAAAATACTGCAGGACCTGGAAAGCAGGTGGGGCAGGCGATTGCTCTTTATCTGGATGGTGATGATATTTCATTGGAGGATTGTGTATTAAAGGGACATCAGGATACATTATTCCTTGCGCCTCTTCCCGTTAAGGAAGTACAGAAGGATGGGTTTCTCGGTGCAAGACAGGTGACACCGAGGATTCCAAGGACAGTGCACTTTAAACGCTGCCGTATAGAAGGTGGTGTAGATTTTATATTCGGTGGTGCAACAGCATACTTTGATGACTGTGAGTTTGTTAATATCGAGCCCGGCTATGTGTTTGCTCCCTGTACTCCAAAGGATGTGGAGACTGGTTTCGTAGCAAGGCGCTGCAAATTTCTCCGTACGGAGGATGTTGCGGATGGAAGCTGCTACATAGGCCGCCCCTGGAGAGAGTATGCAAAAGTTTTGCTTGAAGACTGCTATCTGGATGCCCATATTCATCCGGAAGGTTTTGCAGACTGGAACGGCCGCGGTATTCTCGGCGGAGTGGTATTCGAAGAGCGCGGCTCATACGGCCCCGGAGCAGACAAGATGTCCCGCCTGCCATGGGTACGCAGGGGATAAAGTGATAAGGAGAATAGAATGGTAAAGAATATAGTCTTTGACATCAGCAATGTCCTTGCTCCCTTCAGATTTAAAGAGTTTCTTGCAGAAAAAGGTTTTGACGGATCGATGATAAAAAGGATTATCAAGGCTTCCGCCATGACGCCGTACTGGACTGAATATGAAAAGGGTAAGCTTACATACGAGGAGGCAATGAATGGTTTTATCAGTACAGATCCTGATATTGCAGATGAACTGCGTAAAGCCTATGATTCGTGTTCTGGAATTATGGGCAGATATGACTACACCGAGGGCTGGATAAGTGCGCTGAAAGATGCCGGGTATAAGCTTTACTGCATCACTAATTTTACGCCTGCCGGGTATGAGCAGTGCTACGACTGTATTTCCTTTGTAGAGAAATTTGATGGGTGTGTCTATTCGTTCAGGGAGGGCGTAGCAAAGCCTGATCCGGAGATATATAAGATCCTGTTAAACCGGTATGACCTGAAAGCAGAGGAATGTGTGTTTATCGATGATACGGAAGAAAATGTGATCGGCGCTGAAAAGCTTGGGATAAAAGGTATAGTATTTACCGGATATGAAGATGCATCTGCCAGACTAAATGAAATCTTAAAACAATAAATATTTATATGTTCCGATCTGATGAAAGGTGAAAGGATTATTCTCGTGGAGAGAATAATCTTTTTTATTGTCAAAATACAATAGTGAAGATGTCTTCTGCTTTCAGATTCCAAAACATTTTGATATGCAGGAGTGAACAGTCCATATGGCTCCTGCGGTATTCCGAAGAAGGAGGTGCTTTATGGACAGAAAAAATCTAATGTCGGGTGAAGTGTTACACCTAATCCAAACATGCCGCTTAGGGATTTATACTACGTATCGGATATTTACAGCAGGGACTGTTCAAATGAGGATCTGTACAGTTCAAAAATGATTAAGATAAAAACCCCGAGATTTGTGGTATTCTATAACGGAAGGGATATACAGGAGGAATGCTTTGAATATAAGCTTTCCGATATGTTTGAAAATCATGATGAAGAACCCTCGCTGGAACTAAAAGTTAAGGTTTATAATATCAAGGATTTCCTGATGCGGAACCGGGAGGCAGTTATGCATACTAGTTTATATGAATACGACGAAGAAAAACATATAAAGAACGAGAAGAAGATCAGCTATGAAGATGGTGTATGCGATGGCGTTGATCAAGAAAAAAGAGATGCCATAGAGAAGCTTGCGTCACATTTTGTATCTCAGGACTCGGAACTGTCACTTGAGGAAGCCAGAAAAAAAGCGATGACGATACTTGGGTAAAATCCCCAGGTATAAGATTCTGAATACTAAAAATAAAACTATTGAGTAATGCAGGCAATAGCTAAATTCGTTTAGTATAGATATTAAGAAAGGAAGCTTGAAATGAAACTGAACTTAAAGAACAATGGAATAAAAGGTTTTGCAGCATTGTGCTTGTGTGCTTCTCTTGTTGCGTGCGGAGAAAATCCGCAGGCTGATCTGCCGGAGGAGGGCGCAGTTCTGGAAAATACCGGTAATGCATCCGAGCTGCTGGCATCAGCAGAGGGAAGCAAAAGAAAGGTTATAATCGATACCGATACCGGTGCGGATGACGCATCAGCGCTTATACTGGCTGCAAAGGATCCTTATATAGAGATTGAAGGCGTAACGGTGCTGGTGGGGAATGTGGATCTGGAACAGAGTACAAAGAATGCGCTTATGGCACTGGAGATAGCGGGGTGTGATGCACCTGTATACAAAGGATCTGCCGAGACCTTTGATGGTACCGAAAAGATCGCATTCAGCGTTTTTGGAAGTGACGGAATGGGTGATGCAGATATAATCCATCCTTCAAGAGAGGCAGAAGACGGTGATGCTATAGATTTTATCATTGACACCGTTAAGGCAAATCCGGGCGAGATAGAGATCATAGCACTGGGACCGGCGACAAATGTGGCCAAGGCTATCGAAAAGGATCCTGAGGCTATGAAGAATGTAAAGATGATATGGTCAATGGGTACGGCGGGTCTTGGACCGGGTAATGCATCACCGGTGGCAGAGTTCAATGTATACGCAGATGCAATGGCATATAAGATCATGCTGGATTCGGGACTGCCTGTAACGGTGGTAGGACTGGATGTGTGCGATGATGAAGCACAATGGACGGATGATCAGTTTGAGAAGCTAAAGACACAGGGCGAAGTGGGGGAGTTTGTTTCATTGTCTTTTGGAAAGATACGTGATTTCTACAAGGCGAACGGTTCTGAAACTGTCATGAACTGTGATAGCGTCGCTATGATGTGTGCACTGTATCCTGCTTTTATCAAAGACAGGATAAGCACTCATGGAAGCTGCATAGCGGATGAAGGAGAGACTTACGGTATGGTGCTTTTTTACAAGGAGGGATTTACCTACGACGCAATTCCAAATGATATGATCTACAATGTGGATCTGATCACGGATGTAGACAAAGCCGGATATTTTGAGGATTATCTTTCACTGATAAGTGATGATAAGTAATTGAACTAAAACTTCACACACTGTGTAGTCTTGTCTGACGGTGTTTTATCCCTTTTTCCGAAAGGCAACAGGCGTTATACCTTCGCTTTTTGTGAAGCATGAAGAAAAATAATCAGAATTGGAAAAGCCGGTATCCAGAGCAATCTCGGAAACCGGTTTTTTTGTGTTGAGGAGCAGTTCTTTTGCATGGCGTATCCTTACATTGGTGAGGTAGCGGGAAAAGGATGTGCCGACCTGTGCGGAAAAGAGTCTGGAAAAATGCCCTTCGGAAAAGCCGGCATCTTCGGCAGCGTCAGCCAGACGTATATCATCCATATAGTGCTGTTCTATATAAAATGTAGCATTAAGTATGGTATCGGAAAGCTCGTTCTTAAAATGCAGTATCTGTGAGCCCTTGTCGCATTCATTGATAAGCAGTATCAGTCTGTAGAGCATGCCGCAGAGTACAGTCTCGCTGTAGGGTGCGTTTTCTTTATATATTTTCAGCATATCTTCAAAATACAGTGCAATTTTTGCGGAGTCTTCATCGCTGAAAGTAAGGAGCTTCTGTTCAAAGATGTGGTTCCAGATGTATGGATCGACTTCGCTGCAAAACCTGTCGGCAAGTTTGTCGGATACTTTGATGAGGTAGTTTACGTAGGGTTTATCACTAATGGAAAAAGTGCGGTGGTAGACAAGAGGCGGCATCAGCGTCACATTTCCGGCGTGGGCTTCAAATCGTGTCGTAGGCGTAATGATACGGCGATCTCCCGAGATAAGATAGCCTATGCTGTAGTGTGACTGTGCTATTTCCATCTGCGGCATGCGATAGTCAGCGGCAAGATGGCGCTTCTGTACTGTGATAAGGGTATTTTTCGGCATCCGTATCGGCATATTAAGTTCTCCTGAGTTCATGATTCCAGAAATTACTCTTGCAAGAGTTATCCGGAACCGGAATTTACTTTTTCAAACTGGAACCGTCTCCATTTATTCCAATAATATCATAATATCAAAGTTTTTCACATTATATTAGCATCATAGTAAAGGAAAACCATGTTTTTATGACCTATAATAAAAATAGCTAAATTTGATAAGGGACTAGGCTACAGTTCCCAAGTATAAGTACAGGTATAGGACTCATAGCAGTCTGACATCAAACAGAGGAGGTATGTTTTAAAATGAAAGCAGTGAAGGATCAGAGATGGCTTTTTGCAAAGGATATTGAAGGAGAAGAGGCAGGAGAAGGTGTTGTTCGTTTTGTTAAGAGCTACACTGATGAAGTGATGGTTGTAGAGAATCATTTCAAAAAAGGCGCTGTAGGCGCACTGCACAGCCATCCCCATACGCAGATAACTTATGTTATATCCGGAAGTTTTGAGTTTACGATAGGTGATGAGACAAAGGTCGTAAACAGCGGAGACACATTGTTAAAAAAAGACGGTATCGTTCACGGCTGCGTATGTCTTGAAGAAGGCGTACTTCTTGATATCTTTTCACCCATGAGAGAGGACTTTGTATGATAGAGATAAAGCTTGATAAATTATACAGGTACGACAGAAAGTCAGAGCCCTGCTTTATCGGTTTCCCGCTGCCTAAGGGGAAGCTTTCCTATGAAAATACCGTGCGCCTTTTTGATGGCAGTACGAGTCTGCCGGTACAGTCAAAGGTGACAGGATGGTACGCAGACGGATCCATTCGTTTTCTTTTTCTCCGTTTTCTTGCTGACCTTCCTGCAAATAAAGGAAAAGTGCTGGAATGCGTATTTGAAGAGAGCGAACTTAAAGCCCGTGAGTCCGCACAGTCATATGATTATTCACCGGTTGTAACAGAAGATAATAACGGTGGATACCGCGTACAGACAACGGATGATAAAACCGGGAAGGTGTTTTCCTTTAGCATAAAGAACAATACAGATTCTGTATTTGAAGATATCACGGCAAACGGAAGAACATGGAATGCAGAACAGATAGCGGGACCTCTTTTAAAAGACGGACAGGGAGAAAACTACGGAATCAAGCTCGGAGACTGGCAGGCGGTTGAGAATGGTCCCATATGTGCGATATATAAAAATTACGGAAAGCACATTAAGGCAAACGGAGCTGACGGTCCTGAATTTGAGATAAAGCTTACAGCCTATGCCGGGAAATCCTGGATAGAATTTTCCTACAGACTGATAAATACGACAGAGGAGGCATTTGAAGTAAAGCGTTTAGAGCTGGATCTGTGGCGCGATACAGCGCTTAAAGACACGGTCAAGAGCTGTGCTTACATTCCAAAGAATCTCGATTCCACAGGCTGCGGAGATGCAGCAAAGGGTACAGACAATGAAATGGTATGTCATGCCCCCTCCACAGATGCGGCAGAAAAGATCGTGCAGTCTCTTTCGGCAGAGGAAGTACGCACCATTGCAGCGACATCTAACTACAAAACCGATTATCTGATCGGTAAAAACGGAGCCGGAGTCGGCAGACTGATAGATGCAGAGTGGCTATTAAAAGAAGCTAATGAGCATTTTGCAGAGGTATTTTACGGAACATTCTTCGCAGACTGTACCGATGCAAAAGGCGGTGTGGCAGCAACCATTTTTCAGGCACATCAGAATTACCCCAAGGCAGTACTTGCAGGGGAAGGCGGTATCCGGGTGATGCTTGTTCCTGAAGATGTGGAGAAGATCGTATTGCAGAGCGGTATGTCCAGAGAGCAGAAATGCCTGCTGCATTTTCATGATGCAGAGATGACTGTCAGTGAGATCAATGACCGCAGCATCATTTACCAGATGCCGGACAGACCGTATGTTTCACCTGCGGTGCATGCAGCTTCGGGAGTGTGGCCTGATATTTTCCCCCAAAAGACAGATGTGCGGGTAGAGCAGAATCTGGTGTGCCGTGGGGATGCCCATGGCCGTGCATACGGAATGCTTCATTTCGGAGATTCTTACGACAGCAATTATACTGCCCAGGGACGCGGAGGCGGAAGGCTTGTATGGTGCAATAACGAGTATGACTATCCTCACTCCTGTGCACTGATGTTTGCAAGAACAGGCATACGACGTTTCCTTGATTACAACATCGCATCATGCAGCCACTGGATGGATGTGGATGTATGCCACTATCACAAGGACCCCATATATCGGGGCGGACAGTGGGAACATACGGCAGGGCACTGTGAAAACGGCGTAATGGTGTGCTCCCATGAATGGGTGGAAGGCCTTCTTGATTATTATCATCTTACCGGTGACGAGAGAGGCCTTGAAACTGCCATCGGTATCGGTGAAAATGTGAACAGACTGCTGGAACTGCCGATGTATGCCAAGGCCGGAGAGGCCAATGCCAGAGAGACAGGCTGGGCACTCCGGACACTGACAGCTTTATATGTTGAGACAGGCGACGATAAGTGGTTAGAAAAATGTGACAGGATAATTAATGATTTCAGAGTATGGGAAGATCAGTACGGTCACTGGCTTGCACCCTATACTGATAATACGCTGGTGCGTGTAGGCTTTATGATTTCCGTTGCTGTGGGAAGCCTGATGCGTTATTACCGTGTATTTCCGGATCAGGAACTGAAAGAAATGATACTCAGAGCTGTGGATGATCTGGTGGAGAACTGCTATGTGGAAGAATGGGGCGTATTCTATTATAAAGAACTTCCCAGTCTTAACCGTGTGGGAAATAATACCCTTTTGCTGGAGGCGCTTGCAGCAGCGTATGACTTAAGCGGGAACAGAAAATATCTTGATTACGGTATCGAGACCTTCCGCAATGCCATATCGGATAAGCAGCCTTTAGCAGGCGGTGCCAAGAGGAGAGAAGAAAACGCAGTCCTGCTTGGAAGCATGAGCAGCAAGACATTTGCACAGAGTATGATACCCCTTACCACTTATTACCGCGCATTGTCAGAGTGCGGAGAAAGTGTCTGACTATTAAAACGTCAAGTGGGAAGTTAAAAAGTATTCCGGCACAGAGAAAACTATGAAAAAAATTGATATGACAAAAGGCCCCATAATGGGGAACATACTGTTATTTGCACTGCCGATAATCGCAGGCAATATACTGCAGTATCTTTATACTACGGTGGACACGCTTGTAATAGGAAAGTACTGCGATTACAAAGCGATAGCATCTGTCGGCACCAGTTCACAGCCGATAGAGGTATTACTCTGTATCTTTCTCGGGATAGGCACGGGGGTCAGCATACTTGTGTCCCAGCATATCGGAGCAGGACATAAGGAAAAGGTAAAGGATGCCTGTGTGACGGCGGTTTCCCTGGTTTATTACTGTGGTATACCGGTTGCGGTAATAGGCTGGTTTGCGGCTCCGCTGCTGCTTAAGCTCTTAGGGGTTCCTTCGGATGTATGGGATAATGCTTTGCTTTACACTCGTCTGGTGCTGTGCGGAGCTGTGGGAAATATCGGCTACAATATGAATGCGGGAATACTGCGGGGAGCAGGAGACAGCAAGGCATCACTATATTTCCTCTTTGTATCATGTGTAGCTAATGTGGTGCTTGATATAGTATTTGTTGCATATGTTGGCTGGGGAGTCGGCGGAGTGGCTTTGGCTACCGCTATTGCAATGTTTCTTTCATGGATATTCAGCATAGTCTATATCAGGAAGAGATATCCGGAGCTCGGGCTTCCCTGGTTTCCCGGCAGGGTAGTCTGGAGTGAGATGAGGAAGATCCTGGGAATAGGACTTCCCATAGGACTTAATAATTCACTTTTTTCCTTCGGACATATGGCGATGCAGGGACTGGTTAATTCACAGGGCTCCGTGATCATGGCGGGATGCTCCATTTCCGGAAGAGTGACAGGCATTGCAAACATGGCCATAACGGGAGTATCCGCAGCGGCTACCACTTTTTCGGGACAGAATTTCGGCGCAGGAAATATAAAGCGCCTTCGCGAAGGACAGATAATGATCCCGGCGGTTTCGGGACTTATCACCCTTTCCTTCGGAGTGATATTTATAATGCTGCGTATGCCTATACTCAGGATGTTTACGGATGAAGCGCCGGTGCTGGATTTTGCCCAGGGATTCGTATGCGTGATGCTGCTCAGTCAGTGGATGTATGCGGTATTTAACGGCATATCCTGTATCGTCAATGGAACAGGCAGGGTAAAATATACCACAGTGATAAACCTGATGATGCTCTGGGCTGTGCGCATCCCCGCGGCATATCTTATAGCAGCATTTATTGACGGAAAATATTACATGTACAGTTTTCCCATATCATTTGCTTTTGGTATGATCTGTATGATAGCTTACTATATTGTTTCGCCTTCTTGGAAGGCACTGATGGCAGAGGCAGCCTCTGATAAAGAAAATGATCAGAAAAAAGTTAATTTTTTAGGATTTGTGATGAAGAGAATCTGAAGGGTTAAAAACTGGTTAGAAAAGGGTGTCTATCCTGAAATCAAGTTAGAATTGTCCGGACTGCTTGTGCGTGATATAATCCACGCATAAGCAGTTTTTCTATATTATGAAATTCTTTAGAGCGTCGGCTCATTCTTGTAATTCTGAAACTCCTGCTTATGATTCCAAGAAAACCGGCAGGGATTCGATGTACTTGTTTACCGTGTTATTCCTGCCAAAAACTGTATGAGGAGGGCAAAAGTATGATGAGTTAAAGTTGTCAAATATGTTGGACAAATTGACACCCTATAATATAGGGTATACAATAATGAAAGGAAACATAGAGTAAGATGGATTTGATAGGAAGAACATTCATAGAGTTACCGTTGTTTTCAAAAAGGTGGTCAGAAATTGGACTCGGTGAGGATGAGCTAATGGCTCTTCAAATTCTTTTGCTAAAGGATCCCGAGTCAGGACCGGTTATGGAAGGTACAGGTGGAATCAGAAAGGTAAGATTTCCTATTAAGAACAGAGGAAAAAGCCATAGCATAAGGGTATGCTATACGGACTTTGAGGAATATGAAGTGATTTACCTGATTACTGCATTCACCAAAAATGAACAGGATAATCTAACTGATGATGAGAAGAAAATATTGAAGAAGCTTGTAAAGGCTTTGAAGGAAGAAGCGGGCAGAAACCGGAAAGGAGGCAGTGCATGACATCTCTATTTGAAGATTTGCAAGAAGGCCTGAATCAGGCAATTGCTTTTGAAAAAGGTGTTGGTAAAGCAAAGGTAAGAACTCTTATCATAATGCCGGTAAAAAAATATACTAATGATGAAATCAGGACAATAAGGAACAATGCCGGAATGACACAGACAACGCTGGCAAAATATTTGGGCGTATCAAAAAAGACAGTAGAAGCATGGGAAAACGGAAGGACACATCCAACCGGTCCGGCATATCGCTTGCTGGAAATTTTAGAACAGGGACGGGAGGAAGAATTATCTTTTGTTTCTGTTGAGAATTAGCGTGGATGGGGTAAAGTGCACCAGCAGAATGTTAGGAAACGAATAACTGTGACCGATAAAAGTCACGGATGAAATTCCAGAGGATTTCTGTATAAGGGAATTTCTCGTTGGAAACAGGGCGGAAAAACCATGCGTGGAGGAGCTAATATATATCAAAGGGGCTGTCGCTTTAGTTGAGTCATTCAACAGAGCACAGCCCCTTTTTCTATATTCTTTTTATAAGTTTTTTTATTATTTTTAACTCCTGACTTATTTTTGGGTAAACCTTAACAGACCAATCTTATCGCTGGCATCT
>JAGBLN010000058.1 GCA_017635395.1 Lachnospiraceae bacterium | reverse complement strand
GAAGTCGTACAGAGGTAAAATGATGGCGTTATCGGTCTGATCATTGCATAATGTGTGATTCTTTTTTACTTCTCTATCCAACAATAACTTTACGCTGTCAGGGCTTGTAGTTGTGATTGACATTTTTCTGATTTTGGCTAATATAAATATATAGGTAAGATAAGGTTCGACCCACTGCTCTTCTAAGATTTTGTTTGTGTTATCGAGACGGGATCTCCAGCTGATAAAGCAATCGTTTCACAGTTCTTTCTCCTGTAACTGTTTCCTTTTATCATAAAGACAGTTGCTACATCGAAGATCCTGTCCGGCGAACGTAACAGAGATGAATCTTCGTTGAAATATTCATCCCATTTGTCCGGCACTTTGTTGCTCAAGCCTGGCTTGAGTATTTTTATGCAAAATAAACCTGTACTTGCTACTATAAACCTGCAGTTTGTTCTATCATCATAACAGGTAGTTATATTGAAACGCCTGCACAAGTGAAAGGATGAGAACAAAATGTGAGAACGGAAGCCGGATCTAAGGAAAGTATCAGTAGAAAAACTGCCGACAATATATCCGCTGACGATGGAAATAGTCGAGGGAGCAGACCGGGCAGCAAACAGAGCCGCACAGAGAATGAGGGGAATGGAACTAAGCAAAAAATGACAATAGCAGAGATAGTGGACCTGATAAGTCCTTGTTACATGGAATAGATTAGCAAGAACATGATGAAAGCAGGGAGAAAATATTCAAGGTAACAATAGGGAAACAGGGAACATAATCAAGCTAAGGAAAATGAAAGGAGCAAAGAAAATGGCAATAGAATATGTACAGAACGGGGACTATCTGATACCGAACCTGAAAGCACCGGAAATATCGGAAGAGACAGAGGAAGCATTGATGCACCTCGGAAAATTCGGTCTGGAGAGGGAGAGATTCCTGCAAGAACACAAGAGGGGGACTTACTTGGATTATCTGACGAGCGGAACACTGGCGGAACACCTGATAGAGATCGACAGACAGGCATACGAACGGAAAGAGCTGATGATGCAGCAAATGAAGAAAGCAAGGGGCGTGAATCTCGAAATGCAGGAAAAGAACTGGTGGGGGTACTATCAGGAGGTTCGGACGATAGAAGCAGAGGTGGAATCAACGATAATGGAAGAGATGATCTTCGTTTAGTACCAGGGGAATATTTCAACGGAAAACGTTTTCTTGACATTTGTTCGTGTGCAGTTTATTATAGTTACAAGTGGAGAGTCCTGCCGATAAGTGGATATAATTGCGGCATAATCGCTGATGGTGAGTATGCAAAAACTGGGCGGTCGGTTTGACCGCTCTTTTTTTTACAAAGGAGACATATGGAAAAAAGGAAAGATGAAATTAAATTATACAAAGTTGATCCACTTTATATAAAAGTATTAAGGGATGAATCAAAGGGGGGATTCGTACCCGGACTTTTTTTATGCCGGATTTTGGGATAGGAAAAGCTCGCTCAAGTCTGGCTTGAATATTTTTTTGCAAAATAAACCATTACTTGCTACCATAAAGCTGAAGCTTGGATTATCATGAAAATGTAAGCAATGAGGGATGAATGGCACGGCGGAGGTGGATGCATATGAGCATAGGGCAGAATATAAAGACATTCAGGGAGGAACGCAGGCTTACCCAGGACCAGGTGGCGGAAGCACTGGGGGTAAGTTTCCAGGCAGTATCGGCGTGGGAACGTGATGAATACAGGCCGGATACGGAAAAGCTGATCAGGCTGGCAGAAGTGCTGGATGTATCGGTTTCCGCACTTGCCGAGGAAAAGCATAAGGTTTTTAAAACAAAGGAAACGATCTATAACTGGGAGCATATGAAGACATATGTGAAGACCACGTGTCGGAACTATAAGCTCTATAATGCGGTAAAGTCTGTGGATTATGCCGTGAAAGCACACGAGGGCCAGAAACGGAAACGCTCAGATGTGCCCTACATATATCATCCGCTTAACCTTGCGTGCCATGCACTTTCCATGAACATCATTGATGACGAAATCATAGCAGCGTGCATGTTACATGACGTGGTCGAAGACTGCGGATGCCGGATAGACGAGCTACCTGTCAATGACGAAACAAAAGAGCTGGTACAGCTGCTTACCCACGAGAAGACGACCGGTGAGGACCGGGACAAGGTCATGAAAGCATATTACAGGATGATTGCGGAGAATCCGAAAGCGGCTCTGATAAAGTGCATGGACAGGTGCAATAATCTCACCACCATGTCATGGGGGCTTAGCCGTGAAAAGATTTACCGGATGATAAATGAAACAGAAGAGTATTATCCAAAACTGCTGGATGTAATCAAAGCTGAGCCGGAGTACAACAATGCGGCCTGGCTCCTGCGTTACCAGATCGAGAGCATGCTGGATATTTATAAGAGACTGATGTGAGGTGGAAGACTATGTACAAAGCAGGGGATAAGGTAAATGTAACGATAGACGGAGTGCAGAAGGAAATAGTGATCCTGCCGAAGGAGGAACTAGACAGACGCAGGGAAAAATGGATGCGGGAATACGATGAAGCCGAGGAAATGAGCCACAGGGCAATGATGGCTTGGAACCAAATGGATAGGGAGAACATGACGCTGGAAGAGATAGCTGAAGCAATGAAAACATATTATCAGAAGAAGGCATACTAAATAAGGTGACAAATATGTATAGAACGGTTATTGAATTAAAAAAAGAAATTGAACCGAATATGCTTGAAAAACTAAAAAATATCGCATCCAAGCATTACGACAACCGAGCCGGTAAAGTTGATAATAGCAGTACCAATCCCTTCGTTTTAGTTTTTGAGGGCATTGGTGAAGCTGTTTATGGTTGTTTGGATCTCGGAACATCCACTCTTGCCCGAACCGATTTTTTAGATTATGTAAAATCGTGGGAATGGATTGATGACGAAGATCCTTTTGAAAACTCTTGACTATGCCCGACCGGAATCCGTCTATTGTTGACAAGTCCTGTAAAGCCCCTGAATAAAAGCTTTGCGTGATTTTTCCTTTTCATCAGGGTTCGTCAGAAATCGTCAAGTTTATAGGAAATGGTGTAAAATTTGGTGTAAAACTTGTTGTATACCGGACGGCCCCCGATTATTGTTTTTAAAGGCTTAACAGAGGACGGTTATATCATGTAGAGTGCCAGTCAAACCCGGACCGTACAATGGCAATCCATATGTTCGAATATGGTATGCAGATCGGAATGGAGCGTGCCAGAAAGAAGAAGGATTATATTTATGTAGGGTTATCGTAACATAAATGTCTTTTTTGTACAAAAAAATGTCTATTTCTGCAGAACCGCAGTGTAGGCATTTTTTAATTGCTATAATACAGGAAGTGAAAAAGTAACCGCTCAGGTGCGTATATTGACCACTCAGGTGAAAAGTGCCGCAGCCTATTTAAAATGCTTTTAAGCTGTGATATGGTAAAGACTATATAGGCTGTTTATATGTAATGTCCGACCAGATAGTTTTGTTAAACTGGAAAAGGAATGTATATAAATTACGAAGATTGATGATTGCGAAGAGGTGACAAACCATGTTAACACTGGAAGACATACTATTATTATTTATAGTTTACCTATGTGTTTTTCTTGAAAACTTTTGGCTGCTTATACTTATGTTTGTGCTGTTTGCGGCTGGGGTTATTTTTGCTTTATTACTTATTCGGAAGAAAGGTGTTTCAGGAAAGATTATAGGAATATCAATAGGGGTACTGGTAGGGATAGTATTTCCCATGTTTTTACTGATGACCGTGTTGCAAAGCGATTTTGTAAAAAGCAGGAAAAATGTGGACAAGGACTGGCTTATGGGAAAAACTCTCGAACAGATAGAAGCGAGATATTCATGTCCGGAATACTATAAAAGTAAGAAAATAACGAATCCTGATTATCATTTTGCATGCAGAGAGATTTATGATTGGGAATGGTTTGATGGCTGCGAAAGTGATTATCAATATATTGTTTCGTTGGATGATTCGGGCAGAGTAAATAATATTGTGGTTTATGATAACAACTATGACTTTCCCGGCGCAGTGAATGATCATAGTCATGATAAATATGAAGACAGATGGGACATCATATTTACCTATAAGCTATTATCCTTTTCCCCGTCTTTCAGAGGGCCGGTAAATGATAAAAATAAATAAGAACCGTCCCCTTGTCTTATAGACTGCTTCGGTGGCTGTGTTTCCTGCCGGCAGGATGGGACAAGGCAGGAAAAAGCATGGACAGTAGTGGAAGGGGGCTTAGATGGAATTATTTCTGCGGCTGGCAGTATGTGTGTTTGACAAGTTTTTGGAGTTTAACTATCTGAACAGTGTTCTGCCGAGAAGGAAAAATATATCTTCCGTTATGGCGGGATTTATTCTGGTGGTTCTCGGATGTGTTACATTGGGCGTAAATCTCCTGGAGAATTCGACGCTGAATCTGATCGGGTCAAGTATCCTGGCTGTGCTGATCATTGTCACTATTTTTGATGTGACATGGAAAGATGTTGTAGTAAGGTTTTTTATACTCACAATCTGTTCGATGAGTTCAGAACTGCTGGTATGTATATTGTATGATGTCGATCTGAACAGCCCGGTCTATGTGCCCTGGATCGATATGTTTGCGGCGATGTTAAGGGGTGTGATGTATTATGCCATCAGCAGAAACAGGGGGACTGACGGCGGTGAGAGGAAATATTTTTTTCTGCTTAAGATAATGTACCCCGTGATAACGGCGATATTAATATTTCTGATAAGCCGGCTTATAATGGCCAACGGCGGAAAAAGCTACGGCATTGAGTGGGGGATTATGCTTCTGATGGCTGCAAATATCATATCCTTCAGGTTCATAGAAAAAGCCGTGGATATGATCAGGGAAAAAGAATCGTACCAGAGGGCGTCGGAAGCTAACGCATTGAAGGTGGAACGGTATGAAGAGCTGGAGCGTGAGCAGAAGGCGTGGATGCAGAGGGAACACGACCTGTCGAAGCACTTGACGGCGATAGGCGGTCTTGCAAAGGAAAAAAAGGATCAGGAGATACTGGATATACTGGACGGCATACGGGTGCAGATTGGGGAGATACAGGATGCCTATTATGTGAAAAACGGTGTTGTTAATGCACTGCTGAAAGTAAAATTATCCGAGGCCAAGCGTGAAGGGATCAGTGTGGACTTTTATGCCGAGCCAAATATAAGTCTGGACGATTATGATATAGGCGATATGATCGCAATCATCGGAAACCAGTTTGAAAACGCTATCGAGGCGTCGGGACGGTGCGAAGGAGAAAAGAAAATATGGGCAAGGTATTACTGCCTTGACAACAGACAGATAGTCCTGGAAATGGAGAATTCGTTTATGGATGTACCGATGAAAGCAGGCGTTATGAACAGCACTTCCAAGGCGGATAATGAAAGACACGGAATGGGGATGCGGATAATAAGAGAGACCGTCGATCGGAATGAGGGGCTTTTCTATACGGATAAGGTTAACGGGTTTTTTAGAAGCGTCATAGTGCTGCCGCAAAAGGAAAAGGTGATTTGTTAGAGCCGCTGGTTGCGGTATTTTTCTGTTGAGTATTCAAGTATGTCTTCGCGGAATTTCTTTACCTTGCTTCTGGCAATATTGAGCTCTGTTTTGTCCAGGAGAGTTATGACATTGTAATTCGATTTCCAAACATATTTTAAATTTACAAGATAGCTGTTGTGAGGAAGCGAAAAATGGTAAGGGGAGAGAATGTTCTGCAGTTCCTGAAGGGATTGTCTGACTGTAAGGTGGTCTGTATAGTATTTTTCCTGTGCATATTCCGACAGGAACACATCACAGTATCCGCGTTGTCTTGCTATATAGGTGATATCATTGACAGGCAGATGTATCATTTCACCACCTTGATAAACAAGCAGATCAAGCTCCGGCCGGCGTTCCTTTAGGTGCTGCAGTGTTTCGTGAAGGAGTTTTGCTATTTCTGTGTCGGGCAGTTCTTTTTTTATATACCTGAATGGGGTATGGAACAGTACTTCGGGTGTGATGTCATATACCCCGGAACAGAAGATAAGGATCGCATCAGAAAAATACTGCCTGAATGTCTCGGCGGCGTCATAACCGTTTATATCATTGGAATTGGGAAACTGTATATCCATGAGAAGTATGTCTATCTTGGGGATATGACGGACATCATTCAGGAAAACAGGAAGATCGGTGTAGGTATGAAAGCTATAGTCGGATCCGTTTTCAATTACTGAACTAAGCAGATCTTTTATTCTTTTGATGAAAAATACATCATCGTCGCACAGATATATATCGTACATTATGTCAATCCTTACTTCTCAATCCTGCTGTATAAATGTGTTTCTGTTTCACATTGAGTATAAGATACCATATTGCGACATATATTGATAGACGATTTAAAACAATTAGCTAAATTCGTCAAATATGCACTTAAAAATGTCTATTTCTGCAGAACTGCAGTGCAGGCATTTTTTAATTGCTATAATACAGGAAGTGAAAAAGTTACCGCTCAGGTGCGTATATTGACCGCTCAGGTGAAATCTCCGAAACTGTATTCTAACCGTTAAAATTAGTGTTAAAATATGGGAAAAGGCAACTGGATTTCGGAGTTATATCCGGGGGAGATAATTAAGGAGAGGCTGGTTTAGAGAATGGCGGATATGTTTTTCAGAAGGTCTATACTGCTTAATTTATGACTGTTCTGATATTTCCGAAGCAGATTCGGAAGCCTGGCCTAATTTGAAATATATCAGGTTAGAGTATTATGGTGAAGATGCTGATGTATATGAGCAGGAACTGAAGGAATTATTCCCGAACGCGGAGGTTCATGTGGGAGAATACTGATATAAACACAAAATGCGAGGAACGAGAGAAATATGAACAAAGATAAAAATCTCGCAAGTGCTATTATGAGTTTTATAGTTTAGATATGAATCTGAGGATAGAAATGAAAGCTTTATGGGAAAAAATCATCCGGTCATATGGAATTCAGTTCGCCATATTGTTGCTGCTGCAGATCAGCACGGACCTTCCATGCAGTATATTAGTTATGTGTCACAATTTTAATGGATTTATCTGTAGCTTGGTTTTCTATGAAGTTGACAACAGACTATATGTAAGGGATGGGGCCAAGGTTACATATAGTCTTTTGGTAATAAATATTCTGGTCATATTTGGCTGTCTTCTGTCATCATTTATAGTGACGATTAAAAGTCAAATAAAATATAAATGGATTGTTTTGCTTTGCATGTTGATATACAGTATGTTCCTGCCGATAGTTGGTTTTTTACAGTTAGGAGGAATCGCAGGGGGAATAAACAGAGAATATATGTCTTTTCTGTATTGTTTGATAGAGGGCCTGCCGGTAGAGGCCATGCCGGATACAAATATGCTAAAGTTTAATTTATTTTGAGTATCCGCAACAGAGCAGCGATGGTGAGTGAAAATTTAATCATGTTGCGTCATGCAGTATATTTTATTACAGGTTCGAAAAAAAGAACAGTATGATATCAATGGTGGATAGATAAACTTCCACAAAGGAGCATAGAAAAAGGAGGTGATGGGAAAAATGATGATAGAAACGATTGGAAAGAATTATTATTACGATAATAACATTAGTAAAGAAAATCGGATGTTGGTGGTATTTTTGCACTGATAGGAATAGCAGATGCGGACATACTCTATTCATTGTTTCAAATCGATTCATACCATCATCCGTATGAGTCGGTTTTCTTTGAAGCATTGTTAGTATTTTCGATAGTGACAATTCTTATAATGTTTTTTGAATTTTTAAAAAATATAATTTCTTCGCCTGTCAAACCCGCAACACTGTATGTGATGGGTGTACTGCTTATAATAGTAACTTTCAAAGTCCAAATATGGCTGTTGGACAATGGTTTCAGAATTATTCAAAGACAAAATTTGATGAATCAACTCTTTGGACTGTAGTATAGGATGCAATAAAAGAGTACAGAGATATGTAACGGTTGTATGATTGAATTGATACGGCAGGAAGCCCATGAATAGGGGCTTCACAAAAAATTCACAAAATTGTTAGCACTCACACTTGACGAGTGCTAACAATGGTGCTATTATAATGTCAGAACAAAAGAAGAAGCGGGAAACGGACAGGCACAGGGCCTGCGGATACCCCGTGTAAAAGGAGGAATGACTTATGATGTATGCACCCAGTATTTTTGATGACAGACTTATGGATTCAATTTTTGACGGATTATTTGAGACTCCCGGAACAGAAGCGCACAGTGTGGTCAACAGACTTGCAACAATGAAGACCGACATCAGCGAAAAGGATGGCGACTATCACATGGAGATAGAGATGCCGGGGTACAAGAAGGAGAACATAACCGCCGAGCTTAAAAATGGTTATCTGATAGTAACCGGCAAGGCAGATGATACTGAAGAGAAAAAGGACGACAAAGGCAATGTTATCTATTCGGAGCGTCACACCGGCGAGTGCAGAAGAAGCTACCATGTAGGCAGCTATCTGGATAAGGATGACATAAAGGCAGGTTTTGAGAATGGCATTCTCACCCTGGACTTCCCGTCAGAAAGAAAACATCCTCAGGTTGAGGAAAAGAAGTATATAGCAATAAGCTAAAAATATTTCGAAAATCACTCCCACCTCTCTTATGGTCCGGATGGAGAAATCCATCCGGACTTTTGGTGTAAAAATGATTTTTGAAGAGTTAATTATGATTATGCTATAATAAACAGCATATGAAGAAAAAAATCAAAAGAATCATAACTATCATAGTATTAGCCGGCATTGCCATTATTGCAATTCTCATAGCGGCTTATACTATATACGGAAAATGGATAGAAAGTCACCGGGTATACAGCGATGTCAGGATTGCAGAGCTGAAAGGAAATGCTACCCTAATCCGCGATGGTGAATATATAAATATATACGATAATGTTCCGCTGATGGAGAATGATGAGGTTATACTTACCAAGGGGACTCTCGTTATTACTGTAGACAATAGCACAGTTTTGTGTTTAGAGGATGGAACGGATATTAAATTAGAGGAATTAGGCGGTGAAGATGGTTTCAGTACGGAGGTATACATATATTCCGGTGCTATAACGGGAAGGATTCTTCCTAACAGAGACCATCCGCTTACTATTAATACTAGCAGCTGCGGCATCTTAACGCCCGAGTCAATCTTTCGCATAAGCGCGCCATATGATGATCGTGATGCAAGGATTTCTGTCTTTGACGGCAATGCTGTTACTCATAGAACTGGTTTTGGTGGTTTAATCATGGGAGCTGAGGTAGTCACCCCTAGCGGGCAAGAGGCTTATTATTGGACTGATGATTCATCCTCCCATTTAAGAGATGATGAATTTAAGGAAATAGACTATGATACCATACCGCCCCAGGGAGTAGCATATCTGCAGCTTTTGAGTGAAGATGCTGAATCAGAGCGTTTGAAAGAGTTTCTGGAGGCTGCGGCTGAGGAATTGGCAAATGCTTATGTTCATGTTAATAAAAGTAACGGTGAGCTTGACACTATACTGGCTATAGGAGAAGCTTCTGTGGTTTTAGATTCTGTAGATGAAGGTGATTATGTTTTCTTTGGAAATTATGACCAGGGATTTACACCCGGAAATGAAAAGATAGAGTGGCTGGTTGTGGATAAAAAAGATGGAAAGGCTCTGCTGATATCAAGGTATGCCTTGGCATCAGACTGTTTTGATGTGGATATGCCGGTTTTGGGTAAGGAGCACCTTAACTGGCAGAACAGTAATGTCAGGGAATGGCTTAATACAGATTTTTATGAAAATGCATTTTCTGATGAAGAAAAAGCGTTGATAATACGTGGCGCAAATGGCGTGAGCGATGATAATGTATTCCTGTTAAGTGAGTCTGATGCAATTGAGTACTTTAACGGAAAGGCAGTCAAGAAAGAATATGCTGTATCGGATACTGAAAACTGCAATGCGGCGCTTGTACTGTATCCCTGCGAGCAGGCATCGGTGCCCGGTAGTTCAAAGGGAAGCTGCAACTGGCTGCTCAGGACATTCTCAGAAGGCAATAAAGTAATGATAGTTAATGAGTATGGCGCAATTGCAACGGCTGATCCTGATGATTATATGGGCGTAAGGCCTGCTATATATTTAGAGTATTAAAATCGCCCGAATACAGAAAAGAGGAAGTTTATGTTAAGAAGGAAAGAGGACATAAAGCCTGTCATAATAGAAAATATGAAGGGCGGAGAAAAATATGTTCAGAGATACAACAGTGTTGATCAGGATGGCTTCACCGGCAATGCGGATGTGGTGGCAAGACTGGTGCTGATACCGGGGGCAACCATAGGTTACCATGAGCATGTGGGAAATGAGGAAGCTATAATGGTCATTTCCGGCACTGCCAGATGCACTGATGATGGTGAAGTTTATGAGATGCATCCCGGTGATGTGACCATATGCAGGGAGCATCATTTTCATGGAATTGAAAATGCATCTGCAGATAAAGACCTTGAGATATATGCGACAGTGATAAAGACGGACAGGTGAGAAAATGCTTTTTTCTTCAATGATATTTTTGTGGGTATTCCTGCCTGCAGTCATTCTGATATATTCTCTTATCAATCTGCTCCCAATAAAAGAGCAGGAAATTAAGATAAGAGTAAAAAACATTTTCCTGCTTGTTGCCAGTCTCTTTTTTTATGCCTGGGGCGGGATTTATTATCTTGCCATAATGATCTTTACTATTATCGCTGATTACACGGGCGCTCTGCTTATGGATAAGGCTTCGGAAGACAAAAAGCGCAGACTTATCATGGCCGGGACCTTGGCAATCAACATAGCAATCCTTTTCTTTTTCAAATATTTCAATATGGTCATAGCTGTGATCGAGTCAATTATGGCGCCTGGGGATGCAGGGCTTTTGGCTTCGGTCTTTACGCTGGAAGGTACGGGGGCTTTAGGCTTTCCTGAAATAGTTCTTCCCATAGGCATTTCCTTCTTTACATTCCAGGCCATGTCCTATGTGGTGGATGTATACCGCAGAAAATGCGATGTCCAGAAGGATGTGCTTGATTTTGCCCTTTACATATCTTTGTTCCCGCAGCTTATAGCCGGACCCATTGTCCAGTACAGCGATATCGAAAAGCAGCTGCGGGGCAGGCAGGAAGGCTTTGAAAAGTTTTCGGCAGGCGTTAAGCGTTTCTGCTACGGTCTTGGTAAAAAGGTTATAATTGCAAATTCTTTGGCAGAGTGTGCGGACAGCATATGGGCGTCGGATATAGGGAGCCTGGGTACGGCCACTGCTTTTCTTGGAGCAGTGTGCTACACGCTTCAGATCTATTATGATTTTTCAGGATATTCGGATATGGCCATAGGCCTGGGCAAAATGCTGGGCTTCGAGTTTAGGGAGAATTTTAATTATCCTTATACATCGCTGTCAGTCCGGGAATTCTGGCGCAGATGGCACATTTCCCTGTCATCATGGTTCAGGGACTATGTTTATATTCCACTGGGGGGCAGCAGGCGCGGACTTAACAGGACATGCATAAACCTTGTGATCGTTTTTCTTCTGACCGGTATCTGGCACGGGGCGAACTTCACATTTATCTTCTGGGGCTTATACTATGCTGTTTTCCTTCTTATAGAAAGGCTGTTCTTGGGAAAATATCTGGACAAGAATCCGGTGAAGGTACTGAATGTGGTCTACACCTTTTTGGTGGTGATGGTGGGATGGATATTCTTCCGCTCGGACAATATCATCCAGGGATTTGAATTTACGGGACAGCTCTTTGCGGGAGCGGGCTCTGTAGACAACAGTATTCTGAATTTTATCTCCATGAGGCTGTTACTGGTACTTCCGCCGGCTCTGCTTTTATCCGGTCCTGTGCAGAGGCTGCTGGAGAAAGTGTATAAGAAGTATTCGGATAATATAGCGGTGAAGATCGTGGATCTGTGCATACAGATGTCGCTTCTGCTTGTTTCCATAGTGCTGATAGTGAGCGGTACATATAATCCGTTTATATATTTTCAGTTTTAAAGGTGAAAATGAAAAAAGATCATTTAAACATCATATCGTCCATAATGTTTGTATTGCTGCTGGTGCTTCCGTTGCCCCTGTGGCTTGGTTTGAATGCCGCCGCGCCTGAGGGCAGCAGCCTTAAGACGCTTATCGATCCGGAGAATACGGAAAAGAGGGCACTGGCGGAGTTCCCTGAGAGCATGGATGCCGCTACGCTGACAGCGGATTATGAGGCGTATTATAACGACCATCTGCCCTTCAGGAACCTGATGATAAAGTCATATAATGCAGCCAACAGCAGGCTGGAATCCATATACCGCAGGCATGTGGGTGCAACACTGGCCGGGGTATTTTATTCCGGGGAAACGGATGAGAACGGCAACGAGTATATGTTCCCGGTTACCAGCGATAACGAGCTGGTGCTTTTCGGTCGTGACGACTGGCTCTTCTATTTGGGTGAGAATTCCCTGGATTACTACAGGGGCACAAATGTCATGGATGAAGATGAAATGGCGGAGCATCTTGAACGGATGAAGGAGTTACAGAGGCTCTGTGACGAGAAGGGCATACAGCTGGCCTTCCTGATGATCCCGAACAAGGAAACGGCCTATGCGGAGAATATGCCTTCCTACAGGATTGAAAATGAAAAGCGCAGGCAGGGAGTTTTCTCTGAGTATGTAAATGCTAATTCGGACATAGTTTATGTCTATCCTTTGGAAGAGCTGGAAAACGGCAAAAAAATGATGCCCATGTACTTCAAGTACGATACCCACTGGAATATGGCCGGGGCTTTCGTAGGCATGGAAGCGCTGTACAAAGAGATGGGGCTTCCGACGGAGGATGTAGAAAATACAATATACAAGGAAGAACCTTCGCCTGCTTCCAACGGGGACCTGGTATCCTTAGGTGGCCTTGATCCGGCAATGTATCCCGACGATGTGGCTTATACCTTTTCATACAGGCCGGAGCTTAGCATACTGACTTTTGACAACACACAGACTTCCGACCTGCTTTTCAGCGGTCACTATAAAGTGACTACCGACAGCCCGACAGGGAAATCCCTTGTAATGCTGGGTGATTCCTTCACCCTGTCTATCATGAATTATATGCTTCGCGATTTCCCCGAGT
This sequence comes from Lachnospiraceae bacterium, assembly GCA_017635395.1. GTDB lineage: Bacteria > Bacillota > Clostridia > Lachnospirales > Lachnospiraceae > NK4A136. Next base: position 60,824 of record JAGBLN010000058.1, on the reverse strand, counting down.
CCTGTTTCGCAAACAGGAGCGATGTTTTCAATATAAAGGATGAGATAAGGAATGCAGACATCATAGTCTTGGAGTCCTGCGAGAGGCTTGACTACAGACTATGGGATGATGTGGATAATCTGATAGAAGTGCTGGAGGAGGAATGAGCAATGGTTTCAGATAAAGCGCCTGAAATAAATAAAGAAGATGTGGAGATCCTCTACGAGTCGAAATATGCGAACCTTTACAAGCTGCATTACGGTACGGAAGGGAAGTTCTACTATGATGCCAGCAGGCGTAAGAAGGATGATCTGGCTGTAGTAAAGCATGGTGAAGACTTTAAGAATATGATACCGGATGCGGTGAGCTGCTTTGTCATTCTTAAAGGTGAGGGAGAGCCGGTTCTGCTGTTGTCAAGGGAGTTCAGGTATGTCACGGGACAGTTCATTACAGGTGTTCCTGCTGGACTTATAGATGAAGAAGACAAAGGCGCAGAGTCCCCGGTGCTTCTGGCTGCAAAACGTGAGCTGTTTGAAGAGACGGGTATTGATCCGGATGAGGCCAAGGGAGATGTTCTTAAGATTGTAAACCCTCTTGTCTTTTCGACGCCGGGCTTTACTGATGAAAGCAATGCCCTGGTGTGCGCTGTGATAAATACTAACGGCAGGGAACTTAAGCTTACCCAGGAAGGCGCCGTCGGTAAAGAGATATTCTCCGGTTTTGTCAGGGTGAATAAGGATGAAGCCATGAAGATGCTCAAGGACGGAACGGATGACAGGGGAGTGTATTACTCGGTCTACACATGGATGTCACTTATGTATTTCGTGTCGGGAATGTGGGAATAATAATGCTTTATATTTTATATGGATGTAAAAAACTCCTTCGCCCGTAAGCCTGACCGGAGGAGTTTTTTTAATAGGTTTATGATAGTAACGGTGGGAGTTGTTTATTGTTCTAATGTATCACGCTGCGTATGGCTTTATTCGTCCCAAGCGTCAGCGCAAGGACTACCTTTATCACTTCCGGTATGAGGTATGGTATGACGCACCAGGAAAGGGCCATAGCTAATGTTGCCTTGCTGCCGTCATCGGCGGTGTAGAGCTTTATGAACCACATCGTACCGAATGTGTAGCAGACGATGAGTCCCAGGACTATAGCTGCTATATATACCCATAGTTTCTTTCCTAATATTTTTTCAAATCCCCACATCACAAGTGCGGTTCCAAGAAAACCGATAATATATCCGCCTGTAGGCCCCATCAGTTTGCCGATGCCTCCGGAAAATCCGGAAAAGACAGGAACCCCGACTGCGCCTAAAAGAATGTAAACGATGATCGCTATGGTTCCCCGCATTCCGCCGAGGAGCAGTACTGTGAGCATTACCGCAAAAGTCTGTAATGTGAATGGGATAGTGGTCGGTATGCTTATCCATGAGCAGATTGTTATGAGTGCTACGGCGGCACCTATATAAGTTATATCTAATGTACGGAAAATTTTTTTCTCTGATGGTTTTTCGATTTTGTCTGTTTTTGCCGCCATTTAGCCGCCTCCCAAGGATTATGTTTATTATGCGGGATGTTGTGATGGTTAAAGTATTCCGCACACGTAATGTTAGCACTATAAAAACGAATTGTCAACAATGTAATAATTTAGGTTAACAATCTAAAGATGATATCTTCCGTGAAACATATCACGGAGCCGCAGGCTGTAGTCAGGCATGATATTATACTTCATTAAAATAAGTAGAATTAGGAAGAATACAAGATATAGAACAGAAAAAAAGACAGGTTCACCGGTCGGAAAACGTTTTTTGTTCAAAATCTCTATCAACAAGATGTGTTTTTTGAAAAATTTTCCACTAAATCTATGAAAAATACTACCATTTTGAAAAAAAATGTGTATAATTAAAGTCGTGGTCTGTGGCTTAAACTATGATACAAGATGTTGAGACCACTATATGAGGGGACAGGGTATAAGTTCCTGATATGTAACTATTCAGGACAGCCCGAAGCATTTACTGCTGAGGGCGTACAGGAGAGTTGATTTAACTATGGCTGCCTGCTGTTTGCGAAGCAAACCTTTAATTGCAGGCTGCCGTAACCGGAAGAATCCGAAGGGTTCTCCGGTTACCCTGATATTAATACTTATAGCAGGAGATTATTTGTGAGAAACAGAGGCTATCGTTTCATCGTCAGAGATCTGGGTTTTACCAACGGATCTGTAGCGTTGTGCGTAAATTCTACCTGGATCAATGAATTGCTTAGGGCAAATGGAATTGATCCTGTTATATTCAGAAAGCTGACCTGGGAGGATCTTGTTGCAGTAGCCGGTTCCGAGCGTCAGCGCAGGGTGATAGCAGATCTTAGGCCGAGGAATTTCTGGCAGATGTGTGACACGGTATCGCTTATGTATACCCGTTATGATTCCGTAGACGGAACAGATGCATATCTGGAGTCCTGGTTTAAGCATTATCCTATACTTGTGGCAGAGGATATATATGAGTTCATGCTGGATGAGGGTTATTCCCAGGAAGAGGCAGTTGAACTTATGGAGTACTGCAAAGAGCATATAGACGATGCTGATAAGAGCGATCTTCGTGACATGCTTGAGCTCTATGATGTACCGGATGAGATAAGCAGTGTGATACTTGATATCCGCAGGCTCCCTTCCAGAGAGAGGATGATAGCAGAGCTTTTGAAACTCCTGTCACGTGCGGCTGTTGAGCTGGAGCGCCGTCCGGAACTCAGAGAGACTAAAGATATTTATTGATCAAGCCAAGAATTAAATAGTTTTAATAGCAAACCATTTTTTCATGATCAGTGAAGAAATGGTTTTTTATTGTTTTTATTTTAGCAACTTTCGGTAAATACATCGCAACTTTTGAAAAGTAATTGAAATTTTCCTATGTTACCATGATAACGGTGTAGTTTGTTTTTTTGTGCGAGGACGTAGTATTTAGTCATTGCAGGTAACAGTGCTGCTATTACAGGGCAAGAATTCGGAGAGTTTTTATGAAAAAAGAATTTAAAGAAATCGCAAAGAAACTTGTTGATTCCATGACTTTGGAGGAGGCAGCATCGCAGATTAAATACGACAGTCCGGCGGTGGAATCAAAAGATATTCCTGCGTACAACTGGTGGAATGAGGGTCTCCACGGACTTGCCAGGGCAGGCACAGCGACAGTATTTCCCCAGGCTATAGCTCTTGCGGCAATGTTCGATAAAGAAATGCTTCAGAAGATCGGTGATGTGGTAGCAACAGAGGCCAGGGCAAAGTACAACGAGTCCAGGAAATACGGTGACAGGGATCTGTACAAGGGGATCACGATGTGGTCTCCCAATGTAAATATCTTCAGGGATGCAAGATGGGGCAGAGGCCAGGAAACATACGGCGAGGATCCGTATCTGACAGGCGCTCTCGGTGTTGCATTTATAAAGGGACTTCAGGGTGACGGAAAATACTTAAAGACTTCCGCCTGTGCAAAGCATTACGCAGTGCACTCCGGACCTGAGGCTTTAAGGCACGGCTTTGATGCAAAGGCATCAGCAAAAGATTTAGAAGAAACCTATACTCCGGCATTCTATGCTGCCATCAAAGAGGCTGATGTTTCCGGCGTTATGGGCGCATATAACAGAGTGAACGGCGAGCCTGCATGTGCAAGCCAGGAACTGGTTGTTAAGAGGCTTAGAAAGGAATGGGGATTTGATGGATATTTCGTATCAGATTTCCTTGCCCTTATGGATATTCATGAAAACCATCACGTAACAAAGAATGTGGTTGAGTCTGCAGCGCTTGCGTTAAAGGCAAGTTGCGATGTAAATGCAGGTTATGTATACAGAGAAATCATGGAAGCCTACAGACAGGGGCTTGTTACCGAGGAAGAAATAAGGAACGCAGCAATAAGCGCATATACCATCAGGGCTGCACTGGGAATGTTCTCGTCCGACTGTGAGTATGACAGCATCGGAATTGAATCCCTGGATACCGAAGAATCAGCAGAGCTTTCATATAAGGCAAGCGTAAATTCAACTGTTCTTCTTAAGAATGACGGCTTGCTTCCTTTAAATAAGGACAAGATAAAGACAATTGCCGTTGTAGGTCCTACAGCTACATCCATTGCTGTTCTGGAAGGAAACTATAACGGAACATCATCAAGATATGTTACAAATCTTCAGGGCATAAGGAACGTAGTGAATCCTGGAACCAGGGTTCTGTACTCCGAAGGCTCACATCTCTTTAACGACAGGGTTCAGAATCTTGCAGTTGAGGATGACAGACTTAGTGAAGCAGAAACCGTGGCAAGAGCCAGTGATGTGGTTGTTCTCTGTGTTGGCCTTGATTCCACAATTGAAGGTGAAGAGGGCGATACAGGAAATGCTTTCGCAGCAGGCGATAAGACATCCCTTTTCCTTCCTGAATCACAGCAGAAGCTTATCAAGAGAGTTGTAAGCACTGGAAAGCCTGTAATAATAGTCTGCAATACCGGTAGTGCAATAGATTTTAGCTACGAGGAAGAAAATGTAAGTGCAATAATCCAGAGCTGGTACAGCGGTCAGGCTGGCGGTCAGGCAGTTGCAGACATCATATTCGGTAATGCATGTCCCGGCGGAAAGCTTCCGGTTACATTCTATAAGGACGGAACCCAGCCTCCCATGGAAGACTACAGCATGAAGAACAGGACTTACAGGTACTTTACAGGCGAGCCTTTATATCCTTTCGGTTACGGACTTTCATATTCCAAGTTTGAATACAGTGATGTAAAGGTAAATGAAAATGATTCTGATGCAGTTGCCGGTGTAAGCGTAAATGTTACCGTTAAGAATACTGGTGATGTTAAGGCTGACGAGATCACAGAGCTTTATGTAAGCAACCGGATCCGTGAAAAGCTTTCTAACGGACTTAACGCTGATGTGGAGAATCTGGACGGATCGACAGATGTTGACAATCAGCCGTTCTTCAGTCTGGCGGGATTTGAAAGAGTTACCCTTGAGCCCGGAGAGTCAAAGACCGTTACATTCAAGCTGGGCGAGAGAGCTTTCGATACCGTCCTTGAAGACGGAAGGAGAGTAAAACTCCACGGCCGGTATACGATTTATGTAGGTGGACAGCAGCCGGATGACAGAAGTGAAGCCCTTACCGGGAACAAGTGCCTGACGGCAGAGGTTACCATATAAAAAAGATTGGAAAAAGATTTTTATAAAATAAAAAGTACTATCAAGAACAGTTAAAAAATAACGAGGAGGTTATAACACATGAAGAATTTACCTGAAGTAAAAATGGGAATCATCGCAGTGAGCAGGGACTGTTTCCCTATGTCACTTTCAGAAAGCAGAAGAAAGGCTGTTGTTGCAGCGTATACTTCAAAGTACGGCGAGATCTTTGAATGCCAGACAACTGTTGAAAACGAAGTAGATATGAGAAAGGCTCTTGCTGAAGTTAATGCAGCAGGATGTAATGCACTTGTTGTATATCTTGGCAATTTCGGACCTGAGACACCTGAGACTCTTCTTGTTAAAGAGTTTAAAGGACCTTCAGCAGTAATCGCAGCTGCAGAAGAATCAGGTGACAGACTCCTTGATGACAGAGGAGATGCTTACTGTGGTATGCTCAATGCAAGCTACAATCTGAAGCTCCGTAATCTTCGCGCATACATTCCTGAGTATCCTGTAGGAGACGCAGATGAGTGCGCAGATATGATAAACGATTTCAAGACCGTCGCAAGAGTAGGAATAGCTTTAAGCGATCTGAAGATCATAAGCTTTGGTCCTCGTCCCCAGGACTTCCTTGCATGCAATGCTCCTATCAAGCAGCTTTACAATCTTGATGTTGAGATCGAGGAGAATTCAGAGCTGGATCTTTTTGAAGCATTCAAGAAGCATGAAGGCGATGAGAGAATTCCTGCAGTTGTTGACGACATGGCTAAAGAGCTGGGCGCAGGTAACAAGAAGCCTGAAATCCTTTCAACACTTGCACAGTATGAGCTTACTCTTCGCGACTGGATCGATGCTCATAAGGGATGCAAGAGCAATGTAATCGTTGCAGGAAAGTGCTGGCCTGCATTCCAGACACAGTTCAAGTGTGTTCCCTGCTATGTAAACAGCCGTCTTGCAAAGGATGGTATCCCTGTTTCATGTGAGGTTGATATTTATGGCGCTCTTTCAGAGTACATCGGTGAGCTCGTAAGTGAAGATACAGTTACTCTTCTTGATATCAATAATACTGTTCCTAAGGATATGTATGAGGCTGAGATAAAGGGCAAGTTTGCTTATGATTACAAGCTTACAGATACATTCATGGGCTTCCACTGTGGAAACACAGCTACAGATAAGCTGGCATTCTGCGAGATGAAGAACCAGAAGATCATGGCTCGTTCGCTTCCTGTAGAAGTTACAAACGGAACACTTGAAGGTGATCTGATCCCCGGTGAGGCTACAATATTCAGACTCCAGAGCACAGCTGATGCTAAGCTTCGTGCATATGTTGCAGAGGGCGAGATCCTTCCTGTAAGGACAAGATCCTTCGGTGCAATCGGTATATTCGGTGTTCCTGAAATGGGCCGCTTCTATCGCCACGTACTCGTTCAGAAGAATTATCCTCATCATGCAGCGATCACATTCCATCATAACGGAAGGCTGCTCTATGATGTATTCAAGTATCTGGGAGTTAAGTTCGACGAGATAGATTACAACCAGCCCGCTGGCGTAAGATACAAGTCAGAGAATCCTTTCCCTAAAAAGTGAAATAAAAACTGTTAATACAATATGAGGGTGGGGAGGCAGGCATAGTTACAGCAAATGTGATATGCCTGCCTTTTGCTGTATATGAAAAACGAATAGTAATGGCAGCTATTCAGGACAGCCGTAACCGGAAGAACCCGAAGGGTTCTGAACAGTTACTAGTAATGTAATATAAGGAGGTTAATAAAATGTTTATAGGTGTTGATCTTGGTACATCCGCAGTTAAGCTGCTTGCCATGAGTAATGAGGGAGAAATCCTTAAGACCGTATCAGTTGAATATCCCATCAGCTTTCCTCAGTCCGGATGGTCTGAGCAGAATCCCGAGGACTGGTACAAGGGAACGATCGAGGGTATAGGAAAGCTTCTCGAATCCGTTGATGACAAGACCGTTGACGGTATCGGCGTTGGCGGACAGATGCACGGACTGGTTATTCTTGATGAAAATGACAATGTTATCAGGCCTGCGATCCTCTGGAATGACGGAAGGACCACCAAGGAAACAGACTATCTCAATACTGTGATCGGACAGGACAAGCTGTCGGAATATACCGGCAATATCGCATTTGCCGGATTTACGGCTCCGAAGGTACTCTGGGTTAAGGAAAATGAGCCTGAGAACTTTGCAAAGATCAGCAAGCTGATGCTGCCCAAGGATTATATTGTATACAAACTTACAGGCGCTTATGTGTCTGACTATTCGGATGCATCCGGAATGCTGCTCCTTGATGTTAAGAATAAATGCTGGTCCAAGGAAATGCTTGAGATATGCGGAATCTCCAATATATCAATGCCTGAATTGCATGAAAGCTTTGATGTAGTCGGCGAGGTTAAGCCTGAAGTATGCGCTCAGCTGGGTATTACCGGTACACCTAAGGTTGTTGCAGGCGCCGGTGATAATGCTGCAGCAGCTATCGGAACGGGAACAGTAGGTGCCGGAAGATGTAACATCTCGCTTGGAACATCCGGAACCATCTTTATATCAAATGATAAGTTCTCTGTTGATGATAAGAATTCCCTTCATTCATTTGCGCATGCGGACGGCGGCTTCCATCTTATGGGTTGCATGCTTTCAGCTGCATCATGCAATAAGTGGTGGATGGATGAGATACTTAAGGACAAGGATTATGCAGGAAACCAGGCAGGAATCACAAAGCTTGGCGAAAACAATGTTTTCTTCCTTCCTTACCTTATGGGTGAGAGATCGCCTCATAACGATCCTTTGGTAAGGGCAGGATTCTTAGGAATGAGCATGGATACCACAAGGGAAGACATGGTTCTGGCAGTTCTTGAGGGCGTTGCCTTCGGACTCAGGGACTCCCTGGAAGTTGCAAGAAGCCTTGGCGTAGAGATAAACATTTCCAATATATGCGGCGGCGGAGCTAAGAGCCCGTTATGGAGAAGGATAATTGCCAATGTAATGAACATCAGCCTTGAAATCCAGGAGAATGATGAAGGACCGGCCCTTGGCGGAGCAATCCTTGCGGCTGTCGGATGTGGAAAATTTGCAAATGTTGAGGCCGCAACATCACAGTTAGTTAAGGTTAAGGAAGTTATCAAACCGGAGCCTGAATTAGTGGCTAAATACGAAGAAAAGTATGCCACATTCAAGAAACTGTATCCTACAGTTAAGGATCTTTACAAGGCGTAAGTGCCAAAAAGGAGGCAGGGTAAAATGAGCATTAATGTGTTTGGCAAGACGAAGGATGGTGAGATCGTCAACGCCTATACCATAAGAAACAGTTCCGGAATGACAGCGACCATAATAAGTTTTGGTGCAACTGTTACCAATCTGTTTGTTCCCGATAAAAACGGTGAACTGACGGATGTTCAGCTTGGATATGACAGTCTTAGCGAATATGAGCAGGGATGTGCATTTTTCGGAGCAATAATAGGAAGAAATGCCAACCGTGTAAAGGACGGAAAGGTTGTTATCGACGGCGTGACATACCAGATGGACTGCAATGATAACGAAAACAATCTTCACAGCGGTTACAACGGAACCGATAAAAAGGTGTGGACGGTCCTTCCCCAGGATAATGATGCATGCATCACCATGATGTGTAAGACTAACGATCTGGAGCAGGGACTTCCCGGCGGGCTGACTATGACCGTTACCTATTCGTTAAGTGAGGATAATGAGCTCAGGATCACTTATGATGCGATTCCTGACAAAAAGACCGTTATCAATATGACAAGCCACATGTATTTTAATCTGAAGGGACATAATAAGGGATCTATAGAGGATCATATTCTTACCCTTTATGCAGATGCTTACAATCCGGTGGTTAATGCGAAATCCATTCCTACAGGTGAAAATGCTCCGGTTGAAGGCACTGTCTTTGATTTCCGCAGCCCCAAGCAGATCGGCAAGGATATCAATGCAGATGATGTTCAGCTGGATTACGTAGGCGGATACGACCATAACTATGTGGTAAATGGCGGTACGGGAAATATAAGGCGTTTTGCTACTTTATATTCAGAGGAAAGCGGAATCTGCATGGAGCTTTTCTCTGATCAGACCGGAACACAGTTCTATTCAGGCAACCTTATCGGCGAACAGAATGGTAAAGGCGGCGCGAAGTACACTGATCGCAGCGGAATGTGCTTAGAACCGCAATATATACCAAATGCAATGAACCTTTTTGAGGAATCAGATGTAAAATCGCCGATATTTGACAAGGATGAGCATTATCATTCTGAAAGTATTTATAAATTTTTTGTTAAATAATGAGCAACATTTGTTAAAAGTTTCGCAATAATTGATAAGTAATGATTTAGCACCTTTTGTATAATGTTGAATGTAGGGAAATATGGGACGGAAATTCTTTTAGGATATGAGAGTTCTGAGAGGGTTTCCAAAGTATTAAGGAGGTTAAAAGAATGAAAGTATTCAAGCGTGCTATGGCCATCGCACTCAGTGCATGTATGGTAGCATCAATGACAGCCGGATGTACCGGAAGTGGCGACACAGGTACTCCTTCAACAGGAACCGAGACCGGTGGAACTGAGACCGGTGGCGATACCACTGGCGGCGATACCACTGGTGGTGATACCACAGGCGGATCCGCAGAGGGTGGCACAATCAATGTTTGGGCATTCACAGACGAAGTTCCCGGCATGATCGAGAAGTTCAAGGAAGCTCATCCTGATTTCAACTATGAGATCAACACAACAATCATCGCTACAACAGAAGGTGCTTATCAGCCTGCACTTGACCAGGCACTTGCAGCAGGCGGAGCAGATGCTCCTGATATCTACTGCGCAGAGGCAGCTTTCGTACTGAAGTATACAAAGGGCGATATGGCATCTTTCGCTTGCCCTTATGATGATCTCGGAATCGACACTCAGGCTAAGATCGACGAAGCACAGATCGCTCAGTACACTGTTGATATCGGAACAAATCCCGATGGCAAGGTTGTAGGTCTTGGTTACCAGGCAACCGGCGGTGCGTTCATCTACAGACGTTCAATCGCTAAGGAAGTATTCGGAACAGATGATCCTGATGAAATCGCTAAGATCATCGGTTCAGGCTCACAGAACTGGGATAAGTTCTATGAGGCAGCTGCAACACTTAAGGATAGCGGATACGGTATCGTTTCCGGTGACGGTGATATCTGGCACGCTATCGAGAACAGCTCAGATCAGGGCTGGATCGTAGATGGCAAGTTAGTTATCGATCCTAAGAGAGAAGCATTCCTTGACTACTCTATGGAACTCATGGAGAACGATTATCACAATGATACTCAGGACTGGTCAGATGCATGGTTCGCAGATATGAAGGGCGAAGGCTCAAAGGGTATCTTCGGTTTCTTCGGTCCTGCATGGCTCATCAACTACACACTTGCTCCTAACTGCGGTGGTACAGCTGTTGGTGAAGGAACATACGGTGACTGGGCAGTTTGCGCACCTCCCGTTGGTTTCTTCTGGGGCGGCACATGGGTAATCGCTAACAAGGATTCTGCAAAGAAGGAAGCTGTTGGACAGATCATCGAGTGGATCACACTTGACTGCACAGAAGACGGTCTTCAGTATAAGTGGGCTAACGGTACTCTTAACGGCGAAGGCGGCACAAAGGACTGCGTAGCTTCCGCAACAGTTATGGCTATGTCAGACGGAACACTTGATTTCCTTGGCGGACAGAACATGTTCGATGTATTCGGCGAAGCTAACAGCTATGCAAACGGTAAGAACCTGACTCAGTACGATGAGACGATCAACCAGTATTGGAGAGATCAGGTACGTCAGTACACATCAGGTCAGAAGACCAGAGATCAGGCAATCGCTGATTTCAAGCAGAACGTAGCTGCTAACCTTGACGTAACAGTAGAATAATTATTACAGTATTACAGTAGAATAATTATTAAAAATGATGAAGGGGCGATGGAACGAGCTTCCATCGCCCTAATTTTAAACAAAACAGAAACAACCAATTAACTTACGGAGGTTAAAATGAGAAAGAAGAAGACCGGTATGGTCAAATATGGCAAATATGGTTATATTTTCAGTCTTCCTTTTGCGATTGCCTTCCTTGTATTTCAGCTTTATCCTATCCTTTTCACTGCCTTTATCGGATTTACTGATCTGAAGGGCGTGGTACCCGGTGAAATTCATGTCCTTGAAAATCCGTTTGAAAATTTCCAGCAGGTATTAACCAATCCTGTATTTCAGGGTGCTCTTGGAAATACATTTCTTATCTGGCTGTGTAACTTCATACCTCAGTTAAGCTTGGCACTTCTGCTGACAGCGTGGTTTACGGATAGAAGGTGGAAGCTTAAGGGGCAGGGAATATATAAGGTACTTATCTACATGCCTAACATTATAACAGCGGCTACAATAGCAATTCTTTTCAAATCACTTTTTGATTATCCTGTCAGTCCTGTAAATGATATTTTGGTGAAAGTCGGAATACTCAAAGAAGCACATAATTTCCTTATAAGTAAGGGAATGGCCAGAGGTCTTGTGGCATTCATTCAGTTCTGGATGTGGTATGGCTATACAATGCTCATCCTCATATCGGGTGTATTGGGAATCAATCCTGAAATATTTGAGGCTGCAGAAGTTGACGGTGCAAGCAGATGGCAGGTATTCTGGCAGATTACGATACCTAATATAAAGACGATACTTTTGTTTACTCTTGTAACGAGCCTTATCGGTGGTCTCAATATGTTTGATATACCGAAGCTGTTCCTTTTAGGCGGTCCTGATAATGCAACCCTGACTACATCTGTATTCATTTACAATCAGGCATTCAGTGGAAGTTATCTGTATAACAGGGCAGCTGCAGCAAGTATGATAATGTTCTTTATCATAATGTTCTTCTCATCGATCCTGTTCCTGCTGCTCAGGGAAAAGGATACTGATGGAAAGGCAAAGTATACAGGAGTATCTAAAAAATCTGAAAAAAAAGGAGGTGAAGCATAATGGCAGATGAAGTTAAGGAGCAGAATACAGAAAAGACTGAATTAGCAGAGGGCAAAAAGGCTATCCGTGTCAATGTAGTTGCGGATAAAAATGCTGGAGCGAAGAACTTTATTGTAAAGTTTGGCATACATACGGTATGTATACTGCTGGCCCTGCTCAGTATATTTCCTTTCTGGATCATGATCGTCAATTCCACCAGATCGACTGTACAGATTCAGGAACATGCATTATCGCTGATCCCGTCCACATACGTGATACAGAATTTTCAGATCCTGACCGGTAAGTCCTTTAATCCGGCTGTCGGTCTGTTGAACTCACTGATCATATCCACAGGATCGACATTACTTACTGTTTATTTCTCGTCACTCACAGCCTATGCGCTGGTAGCATATGATTGGAAGTTAAAGAACGCATTCTTCAAGTTTATCATTGGTGTCATGATGATACCAGCACAGGTCACCATGATAGGTTTTTACCAGGCGGTATACGCAGTTGGAATGACAAACAAACTGTCAATGCTGATACTTCCCGCTATTGCGGCACCGGCTACGGTGTTCTTTATGAGACAGTATCTGTATCCTACATTATCGATGGAAATAGTACAGGCTGCACGTATTGACGGTGCGGGAGAGTTTAGAATATTCAACACCATCGTGCTTCCGATGATGAAGCCGGCTATAGCGACTCAGGCTATATTCTGTTTCGTTAACAGCTGGAACAACCTGTTTACACCTCTCGTACTTCTTACAGACAGTAAGAAATATACGATGCCCATAATGGTCAGCCTCCTTCGCGGAGATATTTACAAGACCGAATACGGTTCAGTATATATGGGTCTTACGCTTACGGTATTACCGCTTATCATTATATATCTGATATTATCGAAGTACATTATCGCAGGTGTAGCCCTTGGCGGTGTAAAGAGCTAAAAAAAAACATACCACTATTTAGGGTAGCCCGAAGCACTTGCTGCTGAGGGCGTACTGAAGAGTAAATTGGTTATGGCAGCCCGCCATTTGCGAAGCAAATCATTCATTGCGGGCTGCCGTAACTGGAAGAACCGATAGGTTCTGAACAGTTACAATTTATCCCATAAGTTGGTAACGCTAAAGAAAAAGCATATCCGATCTGATGACGTCGGATATGCTTTTTCGATTTTGGCTTATATTTGTGATCAGCTTTTCTTCAGACTTCATTCTCAATCGTTGAGAGTCTGAGCTTTTTGTATTCGCTGGGCGAATAGCTTGTATATTTTTTGAATGTTCTGCAGAAGGACGGAAGTGTATTGAATCCTGTCTGGAATGCGATCTCTGTTACGGACATATCGGTTAAAAGCAGGTCTTCTGCAACTCTCATCCTTTTTAAAGTCAGATAGTCATGAAAGGTGTAACCGGTCTGAAGCTTAAAAAGTCTAAGGAAATGATATTTGGAAAAACCGGTGTATTCCGCAGCCTGTTCGGTAGAAATATCTTCGGAATAATTGATATCAATATATCGGAGCAACGCATTAATACGGTTAATGGACTGTGACAGGTTGGGCGTCTCTTCCTTTAGGGCATTCTCAGAGTGTTTAGAAAGTTCCGTAAAGACCTGATACATCTTGGTATATACGGTAGTTTCCCAGAAGTTGCTGTTGGTAAAGTATACGGTATTCATTTCCATCAGCAGCTTGTAGACATTGTCATATATATCAGGACATGTCTCACTGTTGCATAGAAAACCGTTGATCAGAAGAGGCTCTATGGTTTTAAAATCCTGGGATTTAAAGAAATGATTCAGTTCCAGAAGATATATGAACCTGATGCCATATTGTGAGTTTATAACTTCGTGCAGTGTATGGGGAGGTATGATAAGAATATCCCCCTCGTTCAGTACATAGACATCATTGGTCACATGAACTTCATAATTATTTTTCACACAAAGACACATTTCAAATGCATCGTGTGAATGAATGTCATATCCGTCAGTCTGGTTGTTATACCATATCCTGATGTGAGTGGATAATGTGTAATACACCAGTTCCTTGCTGTTCCTGACAGTTCTCGAAAAGGCGGTATCAGCATCATCAGGCTGTTTATATTGCTCCGGTATTCCGTTTCTCTTTTTTTCTGTCATAACGACAGCACCCCCCATTAAAAAGTAATAAAAAATGTTTATTCGGCTTTATCCGCAGCCTGTCCCTCTATTTTTTCATAGAAGGGAACAAGGAACATAGAACAGATATATGCAAAAAGCGCCGTAAGTATCATTCCCCAAAGATACCAGGTGTACAGTCTCACTTTTAAATTAAAATAATAAAGGACAAAAGGAAATGCCCAGATAAAAAACATTTTAAACCATGCGCCGGGATGTGAAACAGCTAGTAAAAGCGAATTAAATATGATCCTTCCGGTGCTGTTGTTGTATCTTGCCAGAAGCGGGAACTGAAGCGGGTAAGCAAAAGCAAAAAGAAAAAATTCCACGCCAACCAGTATAAAAAGGAACTTGGAAAGATTATCTTCATGGGTGATTACGTAATAATACTCGCCGGCCATAAGGGCGATATATGCCAGGTCTATCAGCCAGATTGCCGTGCCCTGCTTAAAATTGTCCTTAAAAGCCTTGATGTATTCCTTTGCAATGGGACCTTCTTCGTTGCGTATCATTTTGTTTGTAACTGTATAAAGGGCAGTAAATGCGACCCCGATGGTAAAGATTGGAAGGCAGGAAACCGTGAAAAAAATGTTCAGGACAAAAAGATCGCCTAAACAGTCGAACATTTTTTTGAAACGCTGGACAGGAGTCAAAATCTGTGGCTCTTCCCGAACTTCTTCAGGTTTGTTGTTTTTTTCATTATCCGCCATTGTAACACCTGTACTCCATAAATTTGCTTAAAGCAATCGTAAACCATTATATTTTAATAATGACAATTTTTCAACACTAGCACCCTGAACGGGTATTTCGGTTTAGCATAAGGGGTACACTATGGTATAATACAATTTAGTGGAAAAATAGGTGGAAATATGGCAGAAATAAACAGAAACTCCAAACATGATGTTTTCATAAGCTATTCTTCTAAGAATAAAAATGTTGCGGATGCAATAGTGGCGGATCTTGAAAGCCATAGTATTCGCTGCTGGTATGCGCCCAGGGGTATCATGCCCGGTCAGGAATGGGCCACGGCTATCAGCGATGCAATGGCAGAAGCCAGTGTTTTTGTTCTTATCTATACGGAAGATTCTAATAAGTCAAAACAGGTTATGAACGAAGTGGCTATGGCCTTCAAGCTGGGACTGACCATAGTGCCTTTTAAATTGACTGATGACCTGATGAACCCTGAACTGGAGTATTATCTGAGCCGCGTTCACTGGCTGGATGCCTTAACGCCGCCATTGGCTGAAAGCATTGAAAGCCTTCGAAACCATGTGGCGGTGATACTGCAGAAGACTGATGAAGAAGCCTTAGCCGGGGATACTCCTGAGGAAATCGGGGAAGATATTGCAGAAATAGTAAGGAATGCCAAGACAGGCGACCGTGCCACTAGCGCTCAGGAACTTTATGAGCTTCTGCATAATGAGGATGAAGAGTATGAGCCGGAACCGGAAAAAGGTGTAAACAAATCCTTCGGTATAATCGCGGCTGCAGTTGTTTTACTGATTGTACTCGGCCTTGGCGGATTCTTTTTGATCAGGAGTTATAGTATCAATAAGAGTATCGGACAGGGCGAGCTCTTATTCTATTCACAGTACCAGGGGACTGATGACAATGACGCATCACGTAAGGTCTTTGAGTCAGTAGCGGATAAGGGAAAGGCTGATGTTTGGTTTTACTTAGGAGCACTTAGCGAGCGTGAGTATGATTATAAGGAGGCCCTGAAGGACTACGAGACCGGCGTGGAGCAGGGTAGTGCACTTTCAAACATAGGTCTGGGTGGAATGTACCTGGAGGGAAAGGGCGTTGCAGTTGATTATGCACGGGCCAGAGAATTGTACGAAACAGCAGAGGCCATGGGATGTGTCGATGCTGAACTTTACCTTGGCAAAATGATCCGTGGCGGGGAAGCTGGCTTTAATGCAGACGGTATAACTGCCATAAGTTATTTTGAGAAAGCGCTGGAAAGCGAGCGGAAGGATGTAAGGGCGCTCAGCATGTATGAACTGGGAGCTACATATCAGTATGGCCTGGCAGGTATTGATACTGATTATGGCAAGGCCATGGAGTGGTATGAGCGTGCAAAGACTGAGTATCCGTATTATTCAGGCATTATAGACCACAATATAGCGGGGATTTATACTGCAAAAAAGGAAAAGGTTAGTGCTGATGATCATTTCCGGGATGCGCTGGCTTTCTTTAAGGCTGCTGCAGAGGCTGGAAATGCGGAGGCTATGCTTGGTGTCGCCCGGGCATACCGTTACGGAGAAGGAACTGCCCCTGATCTGCAGGAGGCAGCAGTATGGTATAACAAGGCAGCCGAGGCTGGCAGTACTGCCGGGATGACAGCCATAGCGGAGCTGTACCGTGACGGAAAAGGTGTCGAGAGTGATAAGGATCTGGCCTATGAGTGGTACTGTACAGCCGCTGACCGTGGTGATATGGATGCGATGATCTCTATCGGTGATATGTGTGCGCACGGGCTTTATGGCGCAGGAACTACAGGCATTCCGGATGTCGGCCTGGCAAGAGCATGGTATGAAAAAGCTGTAGCGTCAGGCAGCGGCAGGGCCTGCAGGATGCTGGGAAGGACATATGATACGGAGGTTTCTGAGCTTGCCGGCGAAAGTCCTGACCACGAAAAGGCAATGTCATACTATATGCAGGCTGTGGAAATGGGGGATGCCGGTGCATGGAATGATATAGGAGATGCTTACGAATCCGGCAATACGCTAAGCGGTGCTGTCGATATTAACGAAGCAAAGGAATGCTATGAGAGAGCGTCAACAGTAGGAGATTCAGAAGGTATGTCCAATCTTGCAGACCTTTATCTTTTAGGAAAGCTTGGAGAAGCGGATCCCGAAACTGCAGTTGTGTGGTATCAGAAGGCGGCTAATGCTGAAACGCCTAATGCACATGCCGAGATGTGCCTTGGTGTTGTATATTCATCAGATTATCTTGGAAAGCCGGATTATGTTCAGGCTGAGTACTGGTTTAACAGGGCGGCAGAGCACGGGGAAGTGTCAGCCTGGTATCTTATGGGCGGACTCTACTATGACGGAGTCTTTGGCGGCGCTGATTATGAGACTGCGGCCATAAACTTCAGAAAAGGTGCGGAGGCCGGGGATGCAGACTGCATGTATTTCCTGGGATTCCTGTATGAAAAGGGACTGATAGCGAGTGACGACAGCTGGCTGGAGGCAAGGGACTGGTATGAAAAAGCTTCCCAGGCCGGGGATGTGGAGGCGCTGGTAGACTTAGGACGAATCTATTATGCAGACGGATATCTTCAGACTTCGTTTAACTGCTGGAAGCAGGCAGCAGATATGGATAATAAGGAGGCACTTGTCTATACAGGCTGTGCCTATCTGGCAGGGGAAGGCACTGCATTGAATGAAACGGAGGCGTTCAGCTGCTTTAAGGAAGCGGCAGATCAGGGAAGTGCCTGCGGAATGGCAATGCTTTCATACTGCTATAAAAATGCAATCGGTACGGATGAAGATACAGAGCAGGCGGGTCATTGGGAAAAGGAAGCTTTAAGCGCAGGCTATGGGAAGGATGAGGCATATGAGGATCTGCAGAAGCATGTGACTTTGTTTATGGATGAATGATCCGGTTGAATGTTGACCTTTAAGCTTTAGTAATATATAATTTCGTGGCGAAGGGGGCGAGATGAGCACGATGTTATTCACATGTGTATTGTGTGGCGGTGTGCTCATTTTTTTATGTCGGAGTGTAATTACTGTATTGTATCGGGTTATCCTACGGAAAGACCTGTGATATGCGGCGGAGATATACTATGAAACATAAGGAAACATTTGGCGATAAAAATAACCAGAGCATGGAAGACATAATGAATGGTCTGGATGATCAGGTGAGATTTTCCAAGCTTACCTACATATTGATAATTGTTCTCTATATTGCAACCACGGTTCTTCTGGCTGTCATTTCAAACAGTGACAGTACTCTCAATTTATTCGGCAATCCGGTTCCGCTTAAAACTCTTGCAGGTGTGCTTTCGTCACTTGCAAATATCTGTATTATATTTCTGGTAGTGTTTTATAAAAAAACAGGTTTTATCACCGCACTGGTAATACTTGGCACACAGTTTCCGATGCTTATCAGGAAGATATTTGTACTGCATGTCTATGGCAGCATTCCCGGGATTTTTACGAATATTTTTACTTTAATAGCTGCCGTGATCATATTTGTGAGTGACGTCAAACTGGCAAAGTACCAGAAGGGCATACGCAAGCAGGCCATAACCGACAGGCTTACGGGGCTGCTCAACAGATTTGCCTGCTATGAACTGATGGATGACCTTATAGCAAAAAAAGAAAATTTTGCACTGGTAATGATAGACCTGAACAATTTCAGGGAAATAAATGACTCCAAGGGCCATACTACCGGTAATGAAGTGCTGAAAGTGGTGGCGAAGCGCTGGTGCGACTGTGCCAATTCGGATGATACCGGTACTTTGGATTTTGTGACCAGGCAGAGCGGAGATGAGTTCATGCTGGTCATAAGAAAATACCTGGATGATGAGGATATCATGGATACTATCAGGCATTTTGAAAAGGTGCTTGAGGAGAAAGTGACGATAGACGAATGTGAATATTACCTAAGCGCCAGCTTCGGATATGCCGAGTATCCTGCAGATGCGGACAATGCGGACACATTGTTTACCTATGCTAATACGGCAATGTACGAGATTAAAAAGATTAACAGCAGCAACCATATCCTGCGATTTTCTACGGATCTTCTTAAAGAAGAAAATACGCTGGAAATGGAAAGGATGCTAAGGACGGCACTGGAAAAGGGCAACATATATTTCAATCTGCAGCCACAGTATACTATGGATCATAAACTCAGAGGTTTTGAAGCTCTTGCCCGTATGAGGGACGAAGCGGGGCAGATTGTGAGTCCGGGCGAGTTCATACCTGTTGCGGAAAAAATCGGTATCATAGATAAAGTGGATAGCATGGTATTCAAAAAATCTGCCGAACTTTTTGGAAGACTGTTAAAAGAAACGGGGGCGGACATCACCCTGAGCCTTAATGCTTCCGTAAAGCACCTTATGAAGAGCGATTTTCTGGATGAGCTTAAGAGTCTGCTTGATACCTATGATATCCCGGCGGGAAATCTGGAAATAGAGATCACTGAGTCCATAATGATGGATTCTGCAGACAAGGCTCTTGCCTGCATAAACAGTATTAAGGAAATGGGAATAAAGATCGCAATAGACGATTTCGGGACAGGCTATTCATCACTGAGTTATCTCAGCAGAGTGCCTGCAGACCTGCTTAAGATAGACAAGTCCTTTATTGACGAGATGAACAACAGCGACGCATCAAAGAAATATGTTGCCGCCATTGTTTCCATGGGACATATCATGAATATGGAAGTTATCTCTGAGGGCGTTGAAGATGATGCACAGATAGAAACTCTTCGGAAGATAGGGTGCGATTTTATCCAGGGCTTCATATGGGGCAGGCCTCTTTCTGCAGAGGATGCGGAAGCACTGGTCAAGGGTATGTAACTCTGATCAGGTATCAAAGATCTGTAAAGGTCTGATGAGGTCAGTCTGTGGCATCTACATCAGGTACGATGTTTAATTTATAGTCTGGATACAGCTCCTGCACTTCTCTGGTGATGGTATCAATCGCCTCATCCCTTTTTACATCAAAGCTCAGTACCACATCAAAACGCACGGTCTTGTTTTCCGTGTCAGCATAAAAACCATGCATCTGCAATGCCCATTCGTGGGACATTACAAGCTCTTGTATGGCATTTCTCATGGAAGCGGCTTCCTCATTTGTGGTGTTGTAGGAGTAGACGCCTACGCCGGTGAGGATGACGCCGGTCTCATGATATACCTTTACCTGCACACGCCTGGTGATCACATCTACTTCGTCCACAGTCATGGTATCGGGGAGCTCCAAGTGTACGCTTCCGTAGTTTTTATTGGGTCCGTAATTATAAATGATCAGGTCAAATGCTCCGCGGACCTCAGGCTCTTCGTTAAGTATCTCTTTGATACGCTTGCTGACCTCGGCATCTGCACGCTGTCCCAATATGTCATCAAGGGTTTCTGTCATTATTTCTCCACCGGCTTTTATGATGAAGATGGAAATGATGACACCTACATATGCTTCTAGGGAAATGCCCCATATGATAAAGATGATGGCAGAAGCCAAAACCGAAGCGGATATGATGGCATCAAAAGATGCGTCGGCTCCGGAGGCTATGAGTGCTTTTGAATCAACTTTCTGCCCCTGTTTTTTTACAAAGGCACCCAGGATCAGCTTTACCACGATGGCAACGGATATGATAACGATGGATGCGGTATTGTATTCGGCTGTTTCGGGATGAACGATCTTTACTATTGATTCATATAAGGATGTGATGCCGGCATAGCCTATTATAGCTGCGACTATCAGCGAGCTTAAGTATTCGATCCTGCCATGGCCGAAGGGATGTTTTTTATCCGGCTGTTTGTTTGCAAGCTTGGCACCAAGGATGGTGACCACTGATGATAAGGCATCGGAAAGATTATTTACCGCATCAAGAATGATGGCGATGGAATTGGTTATCAGGCCTACCGTTGCCTTAAATGAAGCCAGCATTATATTGGTCAGTATGCCTATGACGCTGGCGCGTATTATTATTTTTTCTCTTTCAGCTGTTGAGTCTTTCATAATCTGTATTATACTACATACGCGGATAAGCGTGTATATCAGGATTAATTGCTGCTGTGGTTTAGGGATGTTATAATCAATCAGGCCCTCAGTCTGTGTGGCCGGTATAAAGGATCGGAAGGAGACGGACATGATTTTCAGACAGATCAGCCCGGGGGATGATACTGCTCTTGCGGAACTCATAAGGAGTAATCTAAGGAAATACAAGCTGGATATCCCGGGGACGGTATATTTTGATGAAAACCTGTATCACTTAAGTGATTTCTATCTAGCTTACGGGGAAAAGCGGACTTATATCATACTTGCCGATGATAATGACATGGTCATAGGCGGAGTCGGCATAGCCGGGTTTGATGGTTTCGCTGACTGTGCTGAGCTGCAAAAGCTCTACCTGGATGATGGATACAAAGGACAGGGACTGGGTTATGAACTTATGAAGCAGGCGGAAGACGCGGCTGCAAAACGCGGCTATAAAAGAGTCTACCTGGAGACTCATGACAATCTGGACATAGCAATACATCTTTATGAAAAGTGCGGATACAGGGAGATAGAGCGGCCTGCATCCGTGGTCCATAGCACCATGAACAGATTTTTCCTGAAAGAGCTTACTGTTCGGTAGCAAGCTGTGCCAGCCGTATGCATCCCATTATGCCCTGGTCATCATTAAGGCTTGCGGTAACAATATATGATGAGAGATCCTTAAGCTCGCTTGTTTCAAGATAGCCGTTCATCTGTTTAGCAACTTCATCCCGTATCATATCCATCAGCTGAAGCTGGTGCATCACACCGCCACCTAAAATTATCCTTTTGGGTGAAAGCGTAAGTATGATGTTTACTATCGCCTGTCCTATATAGTAGGCTTCAAGCCTCCATACTTCTTCCCTGCCGGCCAGTTCTTTTCCGCTCTGTCCCCATCTGTCTTCGATGGCAGGACCTGCGGCCATGCCCTCCATGCAGTTGTGGTGGAAAGGACATCTTCCTGTATACTTATCATCTGGGTGGGGACGAAGCAGCATGTGGCCGAGTTCCGGATGGAGCATGCCATGGAGAAGCTTTCCGTTTGACATCACACCGCCACCTATACCTGTACCGATGGTGATATAGACCACATCGCTTAATCCTTTTGAATCCCCATAAGTTACTTCACCAAGAAGTGAACCGTTTACATCAGTGTCGAAACCGATGGGGACATTAAGTGCATTTTTCATCGTGCCCACCAGGTCATAATCTTTCCAGCCCGGCTTGGGCGTGGTGGTGATATGGCCGTATTGCGGATCATTTTTGTCTAAGCATAAAGGTCCGAAACTGGCAATTCCCAGAGCAGCTATATCTTTTGATTTAAAAAAGTCGATTATGGGCGGGATCGTTTCTTCAGGTATGCGTGTGGGAATGGAGCATTGCTCGAGAATCTCTCCGTCCTCTGTACCTATCGCACAGACCATCTTTGTTCCGCCGGCTTCCAAAGCTCCGTATATCATATCCCATACCTCCTGACTGTTCATCCCTGAGAAATTCTGTAATAAACACAATATAACATAGTTATGTTTTTTTATAAATACTGTAACTGTTCAGAACCCTGCGGGTTCTTTCAGTTACGGCAGCCTGCAATCAAGTGTTTGCTTCGCAAACGGCAGGCTGCCATTGCTAACGTTACTTTTTCATACGCCCTCAGCAGCAAGTGCTTCGGGCTGTTATGTTTTTTTATAAATACTGTAACTGCTCAGAACCCTGCGGGTTCTTCCAGTTACGGCAGCCTGCAATCAAGTGTTTGCTTCGCAAACGGCAGGCTGCCATTGCTAACGTTACTTTTTCATACGCCCTCAGCAGCAGGTGCTTCGGGCTGTTATGTTTTTTTATAAATACTTTACAATGATAAATGCATATAATACAATTGTATTATACAATTTTTACAACAAATCAATCATTTCATCTGCAAAAAACTTGTATCGGATACTCAGCCCAGGATGAAGCCAACTGTAACCGTTAACCGATAGGTGCCGTTTATGGCTCGTATCTTAAGTAACAGTAAACAGATTAACAATCTATCAGAGTAACTATCCACTTATAGCAGTAATACCACAAGTGCACATTCACAGGTATATCGAATAGTTCTGAATTTATAGGATATTTGATCGGCCGTACACACGGAAAGGGAGGTAGTGCCTATGGATTATCGTCAGGCGGCGAAGGAAACCCTTGAGCATATCGGGGGCAGGGAAAACATTGTTTCTGCTGCGCACTGTGCCACCAGACTTCGTCTGGTCATTGCAGATAATGCGAAATGCAGCAAAGAAGCGCTTGAGCAGGTCGACGGGGTAAAGGGTGTCTTTGAAGCATCCGGTCAGCTCCAGATCATCTTCGGAACAGGTACCGTAAATAAAGTATATGATGAATTCATCGCTCTGGCAGGCATAAGCGGCGGCAGCAAGGATGATGTTAAGCAGGCCGCTGCAGCAAAACAGCCTCTGCCCAAGCGTATGATAAAGACTCTGGGCGATATCTTTGTACCCATCATTCCGGCTATCGTTGCATCAGGTCTTCTGATGGGACTCTTGGAAGGACTTTGCAATGCCTTCCCGGCAATGGCCGATTCGCCCGCTTATACCGTATTCCATCTGTTTTCAAACGCGGCATTTGTGTTCCTCCCTATACTGATAGCCATCAGTGCGGCAAAGACATTCGGCGGAAATGTTTACCTGGGTGCCGTTATAGGTATGATCATGATCCACACGGATCTGATGAATGCATGGGCCGTGGCAGGTGCGGACTCGGTTCCCACTGCTGATGTGTGGTTCGGTCTCTATAAAATAAATCTCGTAGGCTACCAGGGACATGTTATTCCTGTGGTTATTGCAGTATGGTTCATGAGCTTCCTTGAGAAGAAGCTTCATAAGATAGTTCCCGAGATCATCGATCTCTTTGTAACTCCTTTGGTATCTGTTGCGGTTACCGGTTATCTTACACTTACTATCATCGGTCCCGTTTTCTCAACGATTGAGAACTGGGTTCTCAGCGGAGCAAAGGCACTGATAGCTGTTCCTTTCGGAATAGGAGGCCTGATCATTGGTGCTTTCTATGCACCCACCGTTGTTGCCGGCGTTCATCATATGTACAATGCATTGGAGGCGGGCCTGCTTTCAGAGAGCGGCGTAAATACCTGGATGCCTATAGCAACAGCAGCAAACGTTGCACAGGGTGCAGCCTGTCTTGCAGTTACATTTAAGACTAAGAAGGCAAAGACAAAGTCTGTATCTCTTCCGGCATCCCTTTCGGCATTCCTTGGAATCACGGAGCCTGCTATCTTCGGTGTTAACTTAAGGTATATGACCCCATTCATAGCCGGATGTATCGGCGGTGCGGCAGGCGGACTTGTGGCAGGCATATTCCAGATAGGTGCATCAGCTTATGGTATCACCGGTCTTTTCGGTTTCCTGATCACCACCAAGTATGCAGGCCAGTATGGTCTCGTAATGCTGGTAGCCGCATCTGTTGCATTTATCGCAACCATGATCATGTTCAGGGATCCCGAGGATGCTGCTCCTGAGAAAAAGCCTGAAGCAGCAGCTGAAAATAAGGAAAGCGAAGCAGCCTGTGATGTGGCAGCAGAAGAATCAAACGCAGCCGAAGTTACTATCTGCAGCCCTCTGAAGGGAAATGCAATTCCTCTTACTGAGGTTCCGGATGAAACTTTTGCAGGCGAGATCCTGGGAAAAGGCATAGCGATTGAGCCGTCAGAAGGGATAGTATATGCACCCTGTGATGCTGAGGTCTCCACTCTCTTCCCCACAAATCATGCAATCGGTCTGACGACGAATGATGGTGTGGAGATACTTATCCATGTAGGTATAGATACTGTACAGCTTGACGGAAAAGGCTATAAAGCATTTGTGGCAGAAGGTGACAAGGTAAGCAAGGGCCAGAAGCTTATAGAATTTGATATAGCTGAGATCACGGCAGCAGGCTACAAGACAGTTACTCCTGTCATCATTACCAATACCGATGACTATAAAGAAGTAACCGGACTTAAGAGTGGCGATACCGCTTCTCAGGATGAGATCATAAAGGTAGTTAAATAAATGTCGGATATTACAAAGAATATAAAAGAAGATCCCTACAGGCTGGGCTTTCATCTGATGCCGCCTGCAGGGTGGCTCAATGACCCTAACGGGCTCTGCGAATTCAAGGGAAAATATCATGTGTTTTTCCAGTATGCACCCGATTCTGCGGACGGCCGCGGAAAAAAATGCTGGGGTCATTACATCGGAGAGTCCCTGACAGAGTTTAGCTTTGCCGGGGCTCCTCTTCTGCCTGACAATGAAAAAGATAGTAACGGTGTGTACTCAGGCTGTGCGCTGGTGGACGATGATGAAGTGCTTCTTTACTATACGGGCAACGTAAAGCAGACGGGCGAACACGACTACACTTATTCCGGGCGTGAAGCCAATACCGTACTTGTATCCATGACTGATGGGGATAAATTTTCCGAGAAGCTCTGCCTGATGGAGAACAGGGATTATCCGGAAGAGTATAC
The DNA here is from genome assembly GCA_017635395.1 of Lachnospiraceae bacterium. GTDB lineage: Bacteria > Bacillota > Clostridia > Lachnospirales > Lachnospiraceae > NK4A136. Next base: position 35,327 of record JAGBLN010000058.1, on the reverse strand, counting down.
CTGCCATGTGCGTGATCCCAAGGTATGGAAGCAGGACGGAAAGTATTTCATGGTACAGGGCGGAAGGCTGGACGGAAGAAAGTCCGGCGGTGATAAAGGTGCCGTGATAGTTTTTGATAAGACAGATGATGCACCCTGGAAGGCCTTATACAGCATCACAACAGAAAGTCCTTTCGGCTATATGTGGGAGTGCCCCGATTATTTTGAAAAGGACGGGGTTAAGCTTTTATCCTGTAGTCCCCAGGGCCTTGAGTCAGAAGAGTATCGATATCAAAATGTATACCAGTCCGGTTACTTTGTGCTTCCGGATGATTTCGATATCGCAGCAGGAAAATCTGAAAAATATGCGATGCTGGATGATCCTGACAGACATTTCCATGAGTGGGATATGGGCTTTGATTTTTATGCGCCCCAGACCTTTGAGGATGAAAAAGGCAGGCGCATACTTATGGGCTGGGCAGGAATCCCTGATGCAGACTATGATAATGACCCCACTGTAAAAAGAGGCTGGCAGCATGCCCTGACTCTTCCGCGTGAGATTACTGTATCTGATGAAGGAAAAGTGATGCAGTATCCTGTCGCAGAAATCGAGAACCTCAGACAAAATGAGCGTGTCGGCCATAATATAGAACTTCCTTTAAGGCGCGCGGATATTATGGCAGACATCGATGCTGACAGGCTGCTAAGCATAGGCAGTGCATCCGAGCTCCTTAGGATAAGCGATGCCTCCGGTGAGCTTTTCAGCCTGACTCTTTCCCGGGAAGCGGAAAAATACCTTGTGACCCTGCAGCTTTCGGAAGGTGCCGGCAGAGGCAGAAAGAGCCGCAAAATCCTGCTGGATGACCTGCATTCGCTGCGGCTTGTCCTTGATACATCCCTTGCGGAGGTATATCTGAACGACGGTGAATATGTAATGACCACCCGCTTCTACGCAGACGAAGAAATTGCCCGGAAGCCGTATATTTTGCATTCCGCCGGTGATGTTAAAGTCTGGGATATGAAAGAGATGAAGGTAGTATACTGACACTTGCACTTGTCACGAAACCGATGCACTGCCGCCGGGCTGTAGACGGCAGATGATATACGCAGCTTACATATAAATATATACTTTGAATTGTATAGAAGTGTGAGTTCTTTGGCTGACTATATGCTGAGCAAATCGATAGCGAACGACTGAAGTTTTGCAAGAATCTCGGCGGCGCGACGCGACCCGGTTTATTAGGAGCCAAAGCGCCGTCCGAATGATTCGCAGCAAAACGAAGGTAGTGAAGCGTGATTTGCGGCATATATCATCCAAAGAACGTAGATAATAAAAACACTATATATCAACCGCCGCAGAAAGCGGCAGAAAGAGGTGGAGTATGAAATCTTTTAACTATGTGATCACAGACGAGGTAGGCATCCATGCAAGGCCCGCAGGACAGCTTGCAAAGATGGTAAAGGAGCTGACATCCAAAGTAACCATTGAAGCAAACGGGAAATCCGCAGAAGCAACAAAGCTTATGATGGTCATGGCCCTTGGAGTTAAGAAGGATGCCGAAGTTACCGTTAAGGTGGAGGGGCCTGATGAGGATGCGGATGTTGTAAAGGTTGAGGACTTTTTCAAGGCTAATTTCTAAAGCTGTCAGGAGGTGCCTATGCAGCAGTTCAAGGGGAAAGGGATAGGAAAAGGCGTGGCGATAGGCCGGATCTTTTTCTATGATAAGGGAGAAGAGGCCGTCCGCCGTGAAACCATTGATAGTGTGGATGCTGAGATAGAGCGGTATGAAGCTGCAAAAGCAAAGGCAACGGAGCAGCTGCAGAAGCTTTATGACAAAGCTCTTGTGGAAGTGGGCGAAGAGAATGCCGCTATATTCGAAGTGCATCAGATGATGCTTGAGGACGAGGACTATAATGATTCGATATCCAACATCATCAAAACCGAAAAGGTATGTGCGGAGTATGCGGTAGCAACCACGGGCGATAATTTTGCGGAAATGTTTGCCAATATGGATGATGAATATTTCAAGGCCCGCAGTGCTGATGTAAAAGATATTTCCGAAAGAGTGGTAAGAGTACTGTCCGGACGGGAAACTACATCAGACCTTGAAGAGCCGGTTATCCTGGTGGCAGAGGATCTGGCGCCTTCCGAAACAGTGCAGTTTGATAAGTCAAAGCTTCTTGCATTTGTAACCCGCCTGGGCTCAGCTAATTCCCATACGGCAATACTTGCCAGGATGATGAGCCTGCCTGCGATCATAGGCATAGATATCGATAAATCCTGGAACGGCAAGCAGGCTATAGTTGACGGATACAAAGGTACCATCACTATAGATCCTGATGATGACTATATGAAGGAAATGCTGCTCATCCGCCATCGGGATGAGGAACACAGGAAACTTCTGCAGCAGCTTAAGGGCAAGCCCAGCGTGACAAAGAGCGGTCGGAAGATAAAGCTCTATGCCAACATAGGCGGTGTCAAGGATACCGGTGCCGCTCTTGATAATGATGCTGAGGGTGTAGGTCTTTTCAGAAGTGAGTTCCTGTATCTGGAAAGTGAGGACTTCCCCACGGAAGATACGCAGTTTCAGGCATACAAGTCTGTCGTGCAGAATATGGCAGGCAAGCAGGTGGTCATAAGGACCCTTGATCTGGGTGCGGATAAGCAGGTGGGGTATTTTGATCTTGGAGATGAAGACAATCCGGCCATGGGTTACCGTGCTATACGCATCTGCCTTGACAGGCCTGAGATATTCAAGACCCAGCTGCGTGCGATATACCGTGCATCTGCATACGGAAAAGTTGCCATAATGTTCCCGATGATAATATCACTGGATGAAGTGCTGCAGTGCAAAAAGTATGTGGAGGAAGTTAAGCAGGAACTGAAGGCAGAGAATATCCCTTACAGCGAAGATGTGGAGCTTGGCATAATGATAGAGACGCCCGCTGCGGCTGTTATCAGTGAATACCTGGCGAAGGAGGTTGATTTCTTCAGTATCGGAACCAACGACCTGACTCAGTACACTCTGGCCATAGACCGCCAGAATGCAAAGCTTGAATCCATTAATGATTCCCACCATCCGGCAGTGCTGGAGCTTATACGCATGACTATTGAGAACGGCCATAAGGGCGGTGCGTGGGTAGGCATATGCGGCGAGCTGGCAGCAGACACTTCACTTACGGCAAAGTTTATTGAGTATGGTGTGGATGAGCTGTCTGTGTCCCCGGCATTTATTCTGCCGGTTAGAGCTGAGATTGTTAATACTGAGTGAGAAAGCCTTACCAAATGTAGATATTTTTAAATTTTTTCTCACAACATATTGAAATTGCTTGATTTCTCTGCTATAATCCATTGTGTTAACAAAATCCACTAAGTTGGGAGGAGAACAAAAATGAATAGAGTAGAACTTGTTGATGCAATGGCTAAGGAGTCTGGTCTTTCAAAGGCTGACAGCGAGAAGGCACTTAAGGCTTTCACAAACACTGTATCTAAGGAGCTTAAGAAGAAGGGCAAGGTTCAGCTTGTAGGTTTCGGTACATTCGAGACAAGCAAGAGAGCAGCTCGTAAGGGTAAGAATCCTAAGACTGGTGAGGCTATCAAGATTCCTGCAGCTACAGTTCCTAAGTTCAAGGCTGGTAAGGCTCTTAAGGATGCTGTAAACGGCGCAAAGAAGAAATAATTTTTTGAATCATAGAATTCAATACCTGATGAAATGCGGAGCATAATGCTCCGCATTTTAATTTGTGGAAGAGACAATTGCTGCTGCTCGATTTTACTTGTAAATAGGCTTGCATATAAGTTAAAATTAAGTCAGCCATGATAATCTGATATGGCCCAGTGCCTAAGGATTTAATACGGTTTTGTTATAGCAGGAATAATATAAAGACGGGAGGCAAAAAGTATGGAAAAATCAAAAGTTTACTTTACGGATTTTAGGACAGTTTTAGGAGTAAGCCTTCCGGCAAAGCTGCAGAAGTTAATAAGAAAGGCGGACATTGGCTCTATTGATATGGATGGCAAGTTCGTCGCCATCAAGATGCATTTCGGTGAACTGGGAAACCTTGCATACTTAAGGCCTAACTATGCAAAAGCTGTTGCGGATGTCGTAAAGGAAAACGGCGGCCTGCCTTTCCTGACGGACTGTAACACTCTCTATCCCGGCAGCCGCAAGAATGCCCTTGAGCATATGGACTGTGCAAACATAAACGGATTTAATACAATAACCACCGGCTGTCAGATCATCATAGCAGACGGACTCAGGGGAACCGATGATGTGGCAGTGCCGGTTCCAAACTGGGAGTACTGTGAAGAAGCATATATCGGTCGTGCCGTAATGGATGCGGATGTGTTTATCTCGCTTACCCATTTTAAGGGACATGAGCAGGCAGGGTTCGGCGGCGCAATAAAGAATATCGGCATGGGCTGCGGAAGCCGTGCCGGAAAGATGCAGCAGCACAATAGCGGACATCCCCATGTGATCACGGAGCAGTGCAGAGGCTGCAGGAGATGTGCAAAGGAGTGCGGTTCGGATGCCATAAGCTATGAGGGAAATAAGGCATATATCGATCCAGTAAAATGTAAAGGCTGCGGACGCTGCATAGGTGCCTGCGCTTTCGACGCCATAGAAAACGATAACTGGGATGCGCCCCAGATGTTAGGCAGAAGGATGGCGGAGTACACTGCTGCGGTAGTAAGCGGCAGACCCTGCTTCCATATAAGCCTTATAACTGACGTATCACCTAACTGTGACTGTCATGGTGAAAATGACGCACCCATACTTCCGGATATCGGAATGCTTGCGTCCTTCGATCCGGTGGCTCTGGATCAGGCCTGCGTAGATCTCTGTCAGAAAGCGTCACCCATCAGGAACAGCCAGCTGGGTGATAATATGGCAAGCGAGCATTTCCATGACCATGGTGATGTATGGCATAACAGCAATCCTAATGTTTCCTGGGCTGAAACCCTGGAGCATGCAGAAAAGATAGGTATAGGAACCAGGGAATATGAACTGGTTGTAATGAAGTAGGTATGAAGAGGAAAAATATAATCGAGGAGGTCATGCACTTTCTTGCGCATAACAGTTTTCTTTTTACTGTTGTAATAATGTGCCTTGTGCATGTAACCCTCCTGGCTATTACATTTTTTGCAAATGTTCCGCCCCTGGCGATATCAAATGCCGTCAGTGTCATTGTTTACCTGTTCTGCATCATCCTGTGCAGGTCAGGGCATATAATGCCGGTGTACGTGAGCATTCTTATGGAAGTGGCATGTTACTCGGCCCTGGCTGTATATTATATTGGATGGAAAAGCGGCTCGGCTAATTTCCTTTTTTCCATTGTGCCGATAATCATATATTTCGGCTGTTATCTCTTTAAAGCCCGGAAGCGGTGGATCATTGTAGTCATACTGGCTCTGGATTTTTTGATGTATGCCCTTCTGTACATAGGCCTTAGGGATATGGCTCCTATTTTTGAGATCAATGATGTTGCCAATACATCTATGATGATATTCGCATCATTTGTGATGTTTTTCAGCGTGGTTTTTTATATTTCCATATTTATCTATGCTGATGAGCATACAAGGATAACCCTTGAGCAGGAGAATAAGCAGCTTTCGGCTGAAGCCCAGGAAGATGCTCTGACAAGAACACTCAATCGCAGAGGCTTTACACCGGTGATAAAGGAACTGATGAAAGGTGATGCGTCAAATCATTTCTGTATTGCTTTTTTTGATATTGATAATTTCAAACGTATCAATGATACCTATGGGCATGACTGCGGTGACGAGGTGCTGAGGCATGTGTCGGCGGTGGCCAGAAAAGAAATGAACGGCTGTGAAATATGCAGATGGGGCGGCGAGGAATTCATAATCCTGATGAGGGACTATGATATGGCCGTTGCAAAGCAGAAAATGGAATACTTAAGAAAATGCATAGAGACTACGCCGACGGTATTTTTTAACAACCACATACCGGCAACCATTACTATCGGACTCGAGGAATATGCAGAAAAATATAATGATCCTGATGAGCTGATCAAGGTGGCTGATGAGAGGATGTATTACGGAAAGCAGCATGGAAAGAATATAGTGATATCAGAGGGAGGTAATGCCGCATAAAAGTCGGCTGAAAGGGAGCTATGAAAAACAGACTGTTCGGGAAAATGCTTTTAGCAACGTTTTTGTCAGTGTCTCTTTTATCAGGATGTGCCGGTATCAGAGACATAAACGGCAGCACAGCTGCTGTTGAAGAGGATGAAGAAGACGAGGAAACAGAGGAGGAGACACCTCCGGTAACGGATGAAGAAAATGATGATGAATGGTATGATGACAGTGATCCTTTAGGAAAACTGGATGGTGATCTGCAATCCGGCGAAATAGATTCTGAATACAGGCAGCTCCAGCTGTATACCTATCCTATGATGAATTCAGCCTATGACTCTGAGCTTGGTATGGCGGTGGCAATGGCTGAGACCACGCACATAGAGCTGGTGGATGATTATCTGCCTGAGCTCAAGGCCGCCATAGATGAATACAGTAAGCGCAAGGAAGATTATGTCCTGGGAGAAGGCTTTGACGAGCTTGAAAAGGAAGCCAGAGATGCTATCGCGGATATGGGCGATTTTCCCGAAGGGTTTTCCGTAAGATATGATACCACTGTTATGAGGGCTGATACTGTTGTTACCTGCCTTCTTACCCACTATGCGGATTATATGGGCGGCGTTCACGGAACATACTATTATTACCCCGTCAATTACGATTCGGCCACCGGCGAGGAGCTTTCCATAAAGGATGTAGTGGATGAAGGAATGGTTGATGAACTTCCGGATATTATCGCAGAAGCCCTGCTGGAAAGATATGGCGAGGATGTTTTCTATGGTGATGCGGATACACCGGAGGCAATAGCAGGAAATATAAAGGCATTTTACGGAAAAGAATATGATTATTCATTCGCAGTAGGGTATGAAGGTCTTACCTTCTATTTCCAGCCTTACGAGCTGGGACCTTACTCATCAGGCGCCTTAAATGTAACTCTTAAATATGAGGATTATCCGGAACTGGTGGACGAAAAGTATACGGAATGTGCCAATGATTATTTTATAAATCTTGACGCCGGTCTGGAAACCCTTCCCCATAGTGATGATACCTGCTATGCATACTTTGCAACCGGTGATGAGTGGGATACAGATAACGAGCTTGTGATCACTTTCAACGGAAAAGAGTTCCGCGAAGAGATTTACGGCTACAGTGCAGATCTCTGGATATGCACCATAGGCGGGATCAATTATCTGTTTGTAAATCTGTCAGAGGATAATGATTATGAGCACCTGATGGTTTATTCCCTTAATTCTGCCACCGGAAACGTAGAATGCTGTGCCGATGTATACGGCGGGTTTATGGGATATGTTCCTGCAGATCCTTATGAATTCAGGATATATGACAGGGGTGATCTGCTGTCTACATATGATATGTATAAGAATTATTATGTAGGCAGGGATGGCGAACCCGTAGGTCTGGAGGATTTCTATTATATAGAATCCGAATTAAGCCTAAGAACTATCAGTGATGTTGAAGGCGAAGTAAGGGATGACTTCGAAGCTGAAGGCAGCAGGACTACCATAAAGTCAGGCGAGAAGCTGGATTTCTACGCAACAGACGGCGGTACATGGGTCGATTTCAAACGCAAGGATGGAAGCTTCGTACGCTTTGAAGTGGACCGTTCGGATTATCCGCAGAAGGTAAACGGTACCGATGCGGATGCGATATTTGACGGAATGATGTTTGCAGGATGATGCTGTCACATCAGATTTTCGGAATATATGTAATAACGGATAAAAGTTGTATAATAGGCCTGTATGCGTACTAAGGAGAAAGGAACCACTCCCATGGATACAAATGACAAGTATCCTTTTGCCCTGCCTGCAGGGACAGTACTTTCCGGACAGTATGTCATTGAAAGAGTTCTGGGACAGGGCGGATTCGGCATCACATATCAGGCGACAGACCATCATTCCGGCGAAAGGGTTGCGATAAAGGAATATTTTCCGGATTCGCTGGCCGGCCGGACTGACAAGGTAAGAGTAACCGCTTTTTCGGATGAAAGAGGGGACAGCTTCAATTACGGAAAAGACTGCTTTCTCCAGGAGGCTGAGACTTTAGCGGAATTCATCGGTAACGAGAATATAGTCCGCGTATATACATATTTTGAAGAAAACGGCACGGCTTATTTCGTCATGGATTTTGTAGAGGGAATGAGCCTGGACCGTTATATGAGAAATCATGGCGGCAGGATAAGCTATGCGGAGGCGGAACAGATACTCCTTCCTATTATGGATGCGCTTGCTGCCGTTAATTCTAAAGGCATCGTACACCGCGATGTCACTCCTGACAATATATATCTGACTGTGGACGGAAACGTGAAGCTTCTTGATTTCGGTGCGGCAAGGTATTCCCTTGGTGACAGGAGCAAAAGCCTTGACGTGGTGTTAAAGCATGGTTTTGCGCCTAAGGAACAGTATACAAGGCGTGGGCGCCAGGGAGCATTCACTGATGTTTATTCCCTGGGGGCTACTTTTTACTATGCCGTTACCGGAAGGCGTCCGCCTGATTCAATTGACCGTATAGATGAGGACATCATGGTTCCGCCCAGCTATCTTGGGGTAAATATACCGCCGCAGAAGGAATATGCGATCATGGTGGCCATGAGCGTGAATGCCCAGGACCGCTATCAGTCCATGCCTGAATTCAAACAGGCCCTGCTTGCAACAGGAGGGCAGGTTCCCAAGCGTGAGACTCAGCCAAAGACAGTGCACAGTTCAGCTTCTGATAATGAGCTGGTGCTGGAGGAAAGAAAAATGATGCTTTTTCTGGAGAGCCGTGAGTGGTGGAAGGCCAGGAGATGCAGCGACAAGATACTTGCAAAGAATCCGGAAAACGCAATGGCATACCTTGCCAAGCTGATGATAGATAATAAGTATACTGTCCCGGAGCAGCTTAAGAGACACAAGACGTCCCTGGAGAACGAAAAGTACTTCAAGATAGCCTTGAGATATGCTGACGATGAGCTTAGGTCAGAGCTGGAATCCTATAACGATGCCGTAAAGCTCAGGCGCTATGAGGACAGGATAAAGAATAAATATAAAAATGCAGAGTCCCTGATGAAAAAGGGCGGCAAAAAGAATTTCATCGAGGCAAGGGATCTGCTTATTTCCTTGGGAAATTACAGGGAGGCGTTTCAGCTGATAGATGAATGTGAGGAACGCATAATCACCATTACTGAAACTGACTACAGCACTGCGATAAACCTCTATTATTCAGGCAGGCTGGACAACTATGTACGGGCAAAAAGGATATTTGCCGAGCTGGGATCATACAGGGAATCCGCCAGATACCTTGAGGAATGCGAGCAGATGATCGATGAGCTGGGGCCTCCTGCTAAGGCAAGGTCCGTATCGAAGACAATAAGGACAGTGATCATAATGCTGACCTATCTGCCGGCCAGCTTTATACTGCTTGTGAGCATACTGTTTAGTATAAACCCTATCGTTAAGTCTTCCGACTGGAGGGCGTTCATTGTCATTGCCGTAATGCTTGTTACCAGCGTGGGAAAGATAATATACAGCCTTATCACCCATCTTTCCGTGTGGAATAAGCTGGAAGACCGCCTTCCTCTGATCGGATCAGACAAGGTAAAGAGAAACTGGTTCCTGCAGACCCTGTTAAGGCTTCTGGTACAGGTAATGATAACCTCTTCGGTGATAGTAGCGGTGGTGATTTTTCTTAATCTGTACCATCCGTAAAATAGACGCGTTTATTTTGCTAAAGAAGAAAAATAAAGTGCATAAAATTGCCGCGGTATGTATGTATTGTGGGATGTTTTGTGTGTATAATTAACTTGTGTTACAGAGGATCAGCTGAACAAATAATATTAATCCGCTGTGATTCAATAAAACATTAACCATAACCGTTTGTATTGACGAACGGTTACCAACAAACCAAGGGGGAATAAAACTATGTTAGATTTAGTAAGTCTCGGAATCATAATTCCGGTAGCAGCAGTGGTCCTGGTTGTGATCATTCTGTTAGGCATCCTGGCATCCGGATACGTTAAGGCTCCGCCTGATACGGCGTACATCATATCCGGTTTAAAGAAAACGCCTAAAGTTCTTATCGGTAGGGCAGGTATCAAGATCCCTTTCCTTGAAAGAAAGGATACGCTGTTACTAAAGCAGATATCAATTGATATCAAGACCGGCGGTTATGTTCCTACAAAGGATTTCATCGGTGTAGACATCGACGCAGTAGCTAAAGTAAAGGTTGATACTTCTGAAGAAGGAATCCTAAAGGCACAGAGGAACTTCCTCAATATGCAGGAAAAGCAGTTCGTAGAGGCTCTTACGGATTCACTTCAGGGTAACCTGCGTGAGATAATCGGTACCATCGAGCTGCGTGAGCTCAACACCGACCGCAAAAAATTCGGTGACGAGGTACAGGAAAAGGCTCAGGTGGACATGAAGTCCCTTGGTATCCAGATCATCTCCTGCAATATCCAGAGGATAGAAGATGAGCAGGGACTTATCAATGCACTCGGTCAGGACAATATGTCCAAGATCCAGAAAGATGCGTCCATCGCAAAGGCAAATGCAGACAGAGACGTGGCTGTAGCTCAGGCTGAGGCTGCAAAGGAAGCCAATGATGCAAGGGTTGTAGCAGACCTTGCCATAGCTGAAAAGCAGAACGAGCTGGCTATCAAGCAGGCAGAACTCAAGAAAGTATCTGATGTTAAGAAAGCAGAAGCCGATGCTGCTTATGAGATCCAGAAGCAGGAGCAGATCAAGAGCATCGAGGTCGCAAGGACCAATGCCGAGATCGCAAAGCAGGAGCGCGAGGTCGAGCTCAAGGCTAAGGAAGCCCAGGTTCGTGAGCAGCAGCTTGCCGCAGAAGTAAGAAAACAGGCTGATGCTGAAAAGTATAAGAGGCAGCAGGAAGCTGAAGCTGAGTTCATTGAACGTCAGAGAAAAGCTGATGCTGAGCTTGTTGAGCAGCAGAAGAGAGCTGAAGCTGAAAAGGCTCTTGCCGAAGCAGCACTGTACAGAAAGCAGAAAGAAGCTGAAGGTATCGCTGCTGTAGGTAAGGCAGAAGCAGAAGCTATCGCTGCAAAGGGTATCGCAGAAGCGGAAGCAATGGAAAAGAAGGCTGAGGCTATGAAGAAGTACGGCCAGGCAGCTATTACGGAAATGATCGTAAAGCAGCTTCCTTCCATCGCAGAAGCAGTTGCAAAGCCTATCTCCACTATCGACAAGGTTACTATCATCGACAGCGGAAACGGCGAGAGCGGCGTATCCAGTGTAGGCGGTTATACACCGGCAGTGCTTGCAAAAGTGCTTGAGTCCGTTAGGGAAACAACAGGATTTGACCTTACTGAAGTAATGAAGGCATCAACCTATGATGCTCAGGTCAACAGGAATGTGCAGCTTAGCGGCATAGATTCGGTGGTAAACGTAAACGTTGATAAGACAGAGCCGGCAACCGTAAAGGTAGCGGCGCCTGTGGCTGAAACAACTACAGAAGCATAACAATATTTGTTAACCCCTTTTCATTACGAAACTCCCGGTGCAGAGATGTATCGGGGGTTTCTGTTTTATCTGACGTTGTAATCATGGGAATAATGGGGTAAACTTGAGTTTAATATAAAGTATGGTCAAGAATTCCGAAAAGGGAGAATATCAGAGGGGGAAAAGCATGGAAGGAAACTTTGAAGAAAAAACAATGACGGAAAGCGAATTTCTTGAAGCGCAGAAGGCAGCATTAAAGAAAAACATACTTATCTGGACAGGTGTGCTTATATACCTTCTGGTCGGCGGAGTGGTATCCTGCCTGTTCTTGTACGGCTTTCTTATGCTGATAATGTTCGTGATTAATCTTTTTTCCCTCTTGAAGACGAAAAAAATCCTGAAGCGCATAGAAAACGGAGAAGCCGGTATAAAAGAAGTCTATGAGTTCTATGAAGCCATGGGAAAAAGAAGCTTAATAACCTTTACGTTTAACCTTTTCTGCGGCGGCGGACTTGGTGTTATCGGAACAATAAGCGATATGAAAGTGGCGTCGGACGGAATGAAAGAGGGAGAGAAAATTCTCGGAGACGATTACAAGAACGAAAGAATTGCCAAGGATCCCAATGCACAGTGGAAATACTGTATTTACTGCAAGAGAAACAAAGCGGAATCAGCTTTTCGTCTTCATAGGCTGAGAGACGGAGTAATCTGCGACAGCTGCTTATCAAAGTATTCACCCATGTTTCCGAAACGGGCCGAAGACCCGGCTCTTCTTAAATCCTCAGAAATAACACATTATATCAGGCCGGAGAAATTTGTTGGAAGACTGTCTTCGAAAGACCTGGAAGAACGTTTTGAATACTTAAAAAAGAATCAGGAAGACTATTGCGGTTTTACTCCAACGAGGGTTATTTACGACGGGTGCCTGGAACTGGATGAAGTGAATAATCTTTTCCGTATCGCAGTTGCAAGTGGATTTGACAGCGCAAGAGCCGGTGCAGCAAGCGGACTGGTTCATCCGTACAGTGCGGTAAAAGGTATTGCTTATGAACTGATTTTTGAATATTATACCCCGGACGAGAACAATAGCGGAGGATGGACATACATGAATCATAATTCCATTGTATTAGCGATAGATGATCCTTATCTGAAAGAGGAAACATTTACGTTAAAGAAAATATCGACTAAATTATTGGAAAACTCACAAAAACCTCAGATTGAATACGCCAAGCAAACGGTAAAAGAACTGCAGGAGATTTTTAATGCGCCGATTCTGGAAAAAAGAAAATTGTATCGTTAAGGCTGTGACCACTGGCGCATGAAAATCGACCGGTTGCGCAGGATTCATTGTACATTGGTATTCTGTTTGATATATTCAAATCATCAGGAAACAGACCCGAACAAAAGGGCAGAACAAAAAAGATTTGGAGGAAAAAAAATATGACACAGAATATCAAATTAAATGACAAGGCAATGGAGCAGGCAGTAGGAGGCATCAACGAGTTCCCGGAATACGATATGATGGGTTTCGTAGTAGGCAAACATCCGACAGAGAATTCAGCATACAATGTAAAAGGCGACAATGATGAGATATTCATCTGCTACTATGACGGCGCAGACTTTGTAGCTCCCGGAACAGAAGTGTATATGTTCCACAATGCAATAGACAATACCTGGCAGATGAAGCCGGCACTGGATCTGAAGTAATATATAAACAAATCTTCAGGAAAAGCCGATAATAATATTAAGAAAACAGAAAGGGCATCCTTCGATCATTAGATTGGTTGGGGGATGCTTTTTAGGTTATAATTAAAATTTGAACTATTCACAAAATAAGAAAAAAGGTTCCAGAAATTCTGAAACCCTTGAAAGTATTACATCGGCGCAACAGGATTTGAACCTGCGACCTCTGCGTCCCGAACGCAGCGCTCTACCAAGCTGAGCCATGCGCCGCAATTAAAAATATTAAGTTATAAAATGCGCTTCTAACGCAACGTCCCGAACGCAGCGCTCTACGTGGTCAGCTTCGCTGACCCTGCTGAGCCATGCGCCGTTAAACAAATGCTTAACGATAAATTCAATTATCAACCGCAACGTCCCGTGCGCAGCGCTCTACGTGGTCAGCTTCGCTGACCCTGCTGAGCCACGCGTCGTCACGGATATTTATCCGCAAACAACAAAGGGTATTGTATAGTAATTGACTATAAGTGTCAAGTTATCCTAATCCGTAAACATCTGTACCCAGTAATAGCTATACGGAGCGCTTGCATCGTAGCAGCAGGCAATACCTATCTTGCTGAAATTTGGGTTCATGATGTTCTTTTTATGACCTGGGGAGTTGATCCAGCTGTTCATTACTTCCGTAGCGGAAGTCTGGCCGGCAGCTATATTTTCTCCTGCATATCCGTAGGGGATGCCCAGGCTGTCAAATGCTGAAAAGCATGTCTGACCGTCCGGCCTTGTGTGTGAGAAGGATGTGAGCAGTTCTGTGGCACGGATTTCGGCGGCTTCGCAAAGTGAAGGCGAAAGCGTTAGGGGCGGGAGTCCGGCATCAGCCCTGTACTGATTGACTATATTGGCAACTTCTGTCGCATATTCTGATACGGAAGCCTGCATTTCAGCCTGTGCGGCGGCTTTTTCAGCTTCTTCCTGAGCTTTTGCGGCTTCTGCAGCGGCTCTTTCAGCTTCTTCCTGAGCTTTTGCGGCCTCAGCAGCGGCCTTCTCTGCCTCTTCTTGTGCCCTGGCCGCTTCCTCAGCGGCAATTCGTTCAGCTTCTTCATCAGCAGCGTCATCGTCGGTAGCTACTGCAGTTTCATCTTCAGTGGATTTATCTTCGTCAGCATCCTCTTCTGAATCCTTTATTTCGGGATTTTCAGCATCTTCATCCTCTATGTCGTCATCGTCTGAATCAGCCAGCGCAGCCTCATCGGCATCTTCCGTTCCTTCAGCAAGGGCATCGGCTTCAGCACGGGCAGTTACGGCCCTTGTGGCCATTTCGTCCCTGCAGGCATCCATACGTGCCTGTGCGGCAGAGTCCAGTTCTGCCTGTTCTTCTTCTGTCAGCGTGTTAGAAGGCTCTCCCTCCGTATATGCGCCGCCGAAATTGTTTTCAAGGCTTTCGCTGTATTGCTCATGTGCTGACCTGAGGGAATCTTCCTTATCCCATTCAAGATATGAGTATTCAAGCCCTGCGAAAAGGACAAGGGATATTAGCGCAAGTATGACAGGTGAATTTACATTGTGTTTTTTCATTTTTAGTTATTTCCTTTTAAGTTATATCCGTTGGCGTGGTTATCTGTTTTCTCAGCTTGCCTCCATGCCGCCTTTTTTATTGTAGTTCCTGGTGAAGTCTATGAAATCTTCTTTGGGCAGTGGTTTCGAAAAGTAGTATCCCTGTATCAGGTTAGCACCGGCATTGAGCACCAGGTCAAGCTGTTCGCCTGTTTCTACACCTTCCTGTATTACATTCATTCCCAGTCTCCGCATCATTCTGATGGAATCTACCAGCAGCCGCTTTGAGTTATTGTCCGTAGACCAGAGCAGCCCCTTGTCAGATTTAATATTAAGAAAATCCATATTCACTATGTTGGTGAGATTGGAATAACCTGTGCCGTAATCATCCAGCGAAAAGCTGAAACCTGCGGATTTCAGGGCGCTTATGGATGTACTTATGCCACTGTAGGATGTAAGGGAAGCGGACTCCGTGATCTCGAGATTGATCTGATCGCTTGTTACGCCGTAGCTTTTCATTATCTCGTCAAAACGGACCAGTGTATCCGAAAATACCAGCTGATAGAGGCTTAAGTTTATTTCTATATACTTTAGGCCGAGCTTTTTGAATCTTTCATCCGCAATGAAGGCACAGACCTTCTCAAATACGGTAAGACCTATCTTGTCTATAAGACCGTTTCTCTCTGCAATGGGGATCATCTCATCAGGCGGGATAAAACCAAGCTCGGGATCGTTTAATCTGAGCAGCGCCTCTGCAGAATATATCTTTTTACTCCCGGCAAACCATATGGGCTGGTAGTAAACTTCAAACCTGTCTTCCTCAAAGGCACGGCGCAGAGCATTTTCAACAGCTATCCTTCTGGAGAGATAACGCAGATCCTTGCCGCGCTGGAGCTGTACGCCGTTTGCTTTGACGGAATCCATGTCGTCGGCGAGCTCTAAGAGCATATCCGGTTCCGTTACGCCGTCGTCCGGGATCACAGCCACGCGGATATGTATATTAAACTGCAGCTCTGAGTCCTTATTCTTCCATTTGTGCTCGAAACGTCTTGCTATCTCGGAGGTGATGTCATCCAGCTCCTCATCGGAGGTCCTGGGTGTGATCAGGGTGAAGTTACTGTCGGAAAGCCTGTAGACCTGTGTGCCCGGAGCGAGATTAAGCAGCCAGGTTGCTATCTGGTGAAGAGCATAGCTACGTTCATCGTAGCCAAACATCCGGGCGAAGAACTTATAGTTCATGAGATTTACGCTGATGACCGAATATCTGTCATTGGAATTAAGTCTGCGCCTGTTTTCTTCCATGAATGTAGAGCGGTTATATGCACCGGATACATTGTCTATACTGGTGTCTTCATTTTCAAGCGTGAGCATGATCCCCAGCATTGAAAGGGATTCCGCAAAGGATTCGATAGGGAGATCCACATTAATGGCCTGGACGACGACTCCTATCAATGAGAATGAGAAGAAAAACCAGAGCGTGGAGTACATGCCTGAGCTCATGGACTTGCGGTGACGAAGGATATAGTAGATAGCCACTAGGAGGTAAATGCCTGAGATAACATAAAGGGCGGGCATGCCGATTCCGCGATGGTATTCGCCGTTTTCATCCACATGGAATATTATGCCGGAAAAAAGATTTGCTACCATAAGCAGCTCGGTTACCAATGCCGGTATAAAGTATGCTATGCGGAATCCCTTCTTCCTTACTGTAGCACTGCCGTTTATAAGCATTATGTACATAGTGTATGCCGGTGAAAGGGTATTATGCATAAAGAAATAGATATAATCCATGGACACACGCAGCGGCATAATGGATGGATTACCGGCACAGAGCGGTGTCAGGATATGGCTCGTCAGGTCTGCGGCGGATACGACTGTTATATTTACCAATATGAAAAGAAAGACTTTGCTATGAGCCTTCTGAATAAGCTTCCTGTTCAGAACGTAGAACATACAGGAGCATGACAGTATTATTGCGCATGTGTAAAAAAATACTTTGTACATCCGGACTTTTAGTTCCCCTATAAAGCATCACATTAAGCTGTTGTCCCCCTCTCCGGATCAGGGCGCATACCCTAAATGTATTATACCATCACACTATATATAGGAAAAGGTTTTCTTGAAAATAGGGGGGGGTGATGGTAAAATTTAATTTGGATTTTTGTCTTTTTACGGAGATTATGTAAACAAAATGTTGTCCATTTGTTTTTCAATGTCAGCGCTGTTAATATCGCTGTTCATACTGTATAACCTGTTCAGGCTCAGCAGGGTAAAAAACAAGCAGAATATGTTTTTCGTTGCTTTTATTCTGAGCAACAGCCTTACTGCTTTTTCTACGCTGTGTGGGGATATGGCAGAGATGTACCAGATACCGCATGCTGTGGCCTTAATGGATTTCATGAGCTTCACTTACTATGTTTCGCACATTATAGCAGGCATATGTTTTTATCTTTATATTCTCAGTCACATAAGGGCGTGGAGCTCCTTGAATAACTCCCAGAAGATTGCGATCCTTTTTCCGACTGTTGTTGCCGAGACCGTTATACTGCTTAATCCCTGGCTGCACTGGATATATTATTACGATCAGACGGGGGAATACCACAGAGGAAAGTATATCGTCATAGTATATGTTGCTACTGCAGTATACCTTATGGGCGTGGTATATCAGATCATCCGCAACAGGAAGGATATTTCCATCAGAAAGATCATTATCGTTATGGCGGGACTGGCATTCGCGGTGGCATCGGTTATACTCCAGATGTTCATACCGGATTCTGCCATCGAGACTGTTTCAATTGCGGTGGTAACGCTGGTTTTTTTTCTTACCATACAGAATCCCAGGGAAAACCTGGATCCGGAAATGTCGGTTTTCAGCAGGCATGCTTTCGAGGACATGATCCATTCCTATTACCTTTCCGGCAGGGACTTCCGTTTTATTTGCATATATGTCGACGACTATGCGGAGCTTTCCGGAGCAGAAAATGATCCCGAATTCGTTGAAGAATTTGTGGACTTTATAAATGAAGCAGGTAGCGGCACTAACATATACCATATCGAAAGGGCCGAGTTTGCCATAGAGATAACGGACCCGGTTCCGGGACAGATCGACAAGATAATTGCCGATATTCGCATACGCTTTGAAAGAACCTGGAAACTGTTCGGCAGGGATGTGCTGCTTTCTGCAAGTATACTTAGCTTAAGACTTCCTGAGGATGTAAAGGCAGAGCCGGTATTCTATTCTGTATTGCGAAAGTTTCATGACATGGAAAAGACCAAATCTGTTTATACGGCCAGGGACCTGGCAATAAAGGAAATAGGCCGTGACCATCAGATCACGGTTGCGCTTTCAAGGGCAATAGAAAAAAAGACACTGGAGATGCGCTACACGCCGGTATACTCACTGGTTAAGAAAAAGATAACCGGTCTGATCGCAACGGTGCGTTTCTTTGATGAAGAGACCGGATATGTTTATGATGATGAGATATTCCGTTTTGCGGAAAGCGGCGGATATATCACGCATGTGGCAAACATACTTTTTGAAAAGACAGCAGTATTTGTCAGGGAAAACAAACTGCATGAGACAGGGATAGATTTTATCGGTATCAGGGTTTATCCCACCATGACCATGCACTACAACCTTCTGGACAGAATATTTGATCATATGAAAAAAAATGGCATAGACGAAAGTCTCATATACATAATGATGTCTGAAAGTACTCTTGCCAATGCGACAGAAAGCTTCCTCAGAACCATAAGGAGTCTGGATGAGCAGGGGGGGAGATTCTGCCTGGAGGAGTATGGCAGCGGTTATACGGATATTTCCACCATTTATGATATGCCTATCGATGTCATAAAGATAAACCGCAGAGTGGTGGCGGATGCGGTAAGCAATAAGAGTGCTAAAGTTGCCATGGAATCCGCCATGGAGCTGGGGCACCGTCTTAATATGAAAACTATGGTCAGCGGAATAAATGACGCAGAATACTACTCCATGATAGAAAGTACGGCCTGTGATTACGCAACAGGGGCTTATTTCTTTGAACAACTGGATGAACAGGGCTTTATAAGGGTACTGGCGGATACTAATGAAGGCGCAGCCGAAATGACAGATGGCAGGGCGGAGGCAAACGGGAAAGGCGAAGCGACATGACTGTTAATATCTACTTTGACATAGTGGCTCTTGCCATGGAAATAGTGCTTCTTGCCTGCTTCAAAAATAAGAGGCGTATAGGTATCACTGCTTTCAGGGCATTCTTCTATATGATGCTCACCCAGTTTGGCGTGACATTTTTGGGGATATGCACTGCCGTAATAGGCGGCGGGCTGGATTCGAAACCGGGTGTATTTGGCTACACGCTGAATACGCTGTATATGTTTTTATGCATATTCCTTTTCACCATGAGTACACTTTACTTTATCAGCCTTATCAAGATAGACAGGCAGGTTTCTCAAAGGTGGCTTATATGGATATATCTGCCGGCATCCTTTACGATAATTGCAGCTGTAGCGGTTAATGTGATATCAGCCAAAATGGAGCTGAGCCTGTTTGAAATCCGCTCAATTCCGTTTTCGCAGGGCTATATCCTTGTGATGGCGGCATATTATATGCTGATAATAACAGGCGTGTCTGTGAGATACCGGGATCGGATCAACAAAAAGATTACGGGGCATGTGGCTCTTGCCTCTCTTATCATAATGTTTATAACAGTCGCTCAGTTTTTTATAAATACGATGCGATTCCAGGGCTTTGTGGTGTCTATGGTGCTGGTGGACCTTTTCTTTGAGGTACTCAGGCCTGAGGAACTTTTCGATATGGCTGATGCCATGCGCAAAAATTACCTTTATGAATTTACGAAGGAAGACTACCTGCTTAAGAAGAAATTCCATCTGACCATAATAAAAGTGCTGGACTACAAGGTACTGGCAGAGTCTTTAGGCTTTGACAATGCAGAAGGTTTCATGAAGCTCATAACCAATTACCTGATGGGATACGGACACAAGGGAACGGTATACCGTGCCGACAACAGCGTTCTTGTATTTAAGACTTCAGAGCTTACGAAGGAAGAGGCAGAAAAACTCAGGCAGACCATAGTTGCAAGATTTGAAAAGGTATGGTCGCCGGCCATAACGGAAGCAATCCTTACTGCAGAGGTTGTAAGTCTGTCTGCACCGGAACAGCTGAAGGATTTTGATGCATTTTCTGATTTCCTTAAGGCATATATAAATACAAAGGACCGCCTGGATTCTGAAAACGGTGTAGAAAAGCTTCTTATAGATAACAAGGGAAAGCATATGCTGGAGGCCATAAAGAGGGCGCTGACAGACAATACTTTCCAGGTATACTATCAGCCTATTTATTCCACTGAAGAGAAGAGGATCATGTCGGCGGAAGCCCTTATCAGGCTTTTTGATCCGGAGTACGGCTTTATGCCCCCGGAAGAAATGATAAAGATGGCAGAGAGTGAAGGCTACATACTTCGGATCGGCGAGATAGTGTTCCGTAAGGTGTGTGAATTCTACAGGGACAACGAGCTGGATAAAAAGGGCATAGAATATATAGAAGTAAATCTTTCGCCCATACAGTGCGCCCAGCGGAAAATGGCAGAGGAATTCGAGGCCATAATGAAAGAATATGGCATAAAGCCCAAGCAGATCAACTTCGAGATAACGGAGACTGCCACTACGAATGAAAAGGATAACTTCATAAGGAACATGAAGAATTTCTATCTGCGCGGCATAGACCTGTCACTGGATGATTACGGCACGGGATATTCAAATATTTCATATCTCTACCACGTGCCTTTTACGGTGATGAAGATAGACAAGTCCATACTATGGTCTGCAGAAAAGAATGAGAAGGCCAGGATTACTCTTGAGAATACCTATAAGCTGGCCAAAAAGCTCAGGCTTAAAGTGGTTCAGGAAGGCGTGGAGAATGAGGAACAGATAAAGCGCCTTCTGGAACTGAAATGCGATTATTTCCAGGGATATTATTTCTCTAAGCCTGTTAAGGGAGAGGAATTTGTAAAATATCTCAAGGATTTCAAGTTACCGGAGGTGTGCAAGTAAGCTTCGATGGTGAGTAGTGTAAGGGCCCTGTTAAACGGCATAGGGTACAAGAATTATATGCTTTCGCAGGACCTGAGGTATGCTTCTTTCGTAATGGAAGAAAACTACTATCTTAATGTACTGTGTTTCTTTGATGAAAGGACGACCGTCAGCAATGACGCACAGATGGACGGTTTTGTCACTTACATGAAGGAAAAGCTAAGCTATGGCAAAGACAAGGATATACATTTCCTCAGGATTATCTGTGCTGACTCTGCGTACATAGTACAGCGCTGTGACAGCAGGAAAGATAACGAATGGTACATAGATACGGCAGCATCAAAGCTTATTGTACCTGAGTGGAGTTCCGAGGATTTTTACGGCCTGCGGGGAAAGCTTGAGATACTTCTTGCGGAGTCAGGCTTTGACATGGGAATCGCCGAAACAGTACAGGCTGAGACAGAAATGAATCAGAGAAGCCTTGAACGCGGCCCTGTTGCCAGGCCTGTGAAAAAGAACCCTGTGGTTAAGCTTAAATACGATAATTCCGCAGTGACATGGCTTACTTTCGGCCTGATCATAGCCAATGTAGTCATGTTCATAATGCAGACAGCCGGCATTGTGGATGAAGACTCCTATGTGCTGACAAATGATATAATAGGAAAGCCTTTGGAGTGGTACCGTTTCCTGACATACGGATTTTTACACGGGTCGGTGGCGCATATAGTCAATAATATGATAGTCCTTTATGCCGCAGGCTCTGCATTGGAGCGGATGTCGGGACGGATAGCGTATACGGTGGTTTACTTTGTGTCGCTGATAGCCGGAGGGATATTTTCCGTGTGGTATCATACAAATGCCGGGATACTGTATACTTCCCTAGGCGCATCCGGAGCAATATACGGGCTTACCGGCGGTGTCATAGCCGGAATACTGATGCTGGGATACATGAGACGTAAAGAGTCGATTATAAGAGTGCTCATAGCTGTTGCGCTGATGTTTATTCCGGTAAATGCTGCTGACGGGTCAACTGTTGATTTTGCCGCGCACCTTGGCGGATTTGTTGCAGGATTTGTGCTGGAAGGCATAATTCTTATCGTAATGAGCATGATGGATGGCAGGAAAAAGTAAAAGAAGAGAAGGGGAGGAAATTCTGTGAAGATAAATATATACTACGGCGGAAGAGGGCTTATCGGCGATCCTTCACTTACTGTTATCAAGCAGATGGTGTCGGTTTTCCGTGAGCTTAATGTTAAAGTCGAGCGCTTTGACCTTTTTGAGCATAAAAATGAGATGACAAAGCTGCCGCAGACATTAAAGGAGGCCGACGGAATAATACTTGCGTCTACCGTGGAATGGCACGGCTGTGGCGGATATATGGCAAGCTTTCTTGATGCATGCTGGCTCTATGGCGACAAGGAAAAGATCGCATCCCTTTATATGGCACCGGTGGTAATGTCCACTACCTATGGCGAAAAAGAAGGGGAGCTGGACCTGATAAATGCGTGGATATCACTGGGCGGACTTACATGCCAGGGAATCTCAGGATATGCGCCGGAGGCGGCAGAGCTTGAAAATAACGAAGCTTATAAAAAGCTTATCGAGGATGCTGCAGGTGATATTTACCGTGCGGTGAGCCGCCGGGTAAAGAGCCTTCCTACCAGCCATGGTGTGGTGAGACAGGTGGTATACAGGACGCTTAACACAACATATACACAGGACGAGACGGACCGGCTTTCTGAGTATGCCTCGGATGAAAAGTATGTGGAAAAGCAGAAGGAGGACATCCGGCTTCTGGCAGACCTGTTCAAGAACAAGCTTGATGACGGCGGAAAGGACAGCGAGAGGATACCGGATCTTTTCCAGAAGCATTTCAAGGCAAAGAGCGGGACTGATCTCAAATATAAGATAGCGCTTAAGGATGCGTCTAAAGCCCTTACCATAAGGATAGAAGGCGCAGAACTTGTCATAGGCTATGGGGAAGCGGTAAATCCTGATATGGAGCTTACGATGGAGACGTCTGTATTGAACGAGATAACCGAGGGACGCAAGACTTTCCAGGGGGCTTTTATGGAAGGAAAGCTGATTTCCAGGGGGGATTTAGCCAACCTAAGGCTTCTGGATGAACTGTTTCCTTTTATGGACGACCTGCTTACCGGCGGCAGACAGTAGATAAATTTGTAAGTTTAATATATAATTAAAAGAGTGCCCTAAATCAGGTTATTATTCGGGATGTATTAAATTGTTTTTACAATATTATTAAACACATAAAAAAGAAAAGGGGGCTTTTTATGAGCGAGAAATTTCCCATGGCGTTACCGGAAGGAACAGTGCTTGCGGGACAGTATATTGTAGAAAAAGTACTGGGACAGGGCGGTTTTGGTATCACTTATGCCGCATCTGACCATAAGACTGGAAATAAAGTGGCTGTTAAGGAATTTTTCCCGGATACCATGGCTACCAGGCAGGGAACCACGGTTCTTCCTTTTACGGGCGAGCGCGGTACCAGTTTTGACTATGGTAAGGACCGTTTCCTGGATGAGGCCCAGACCCTCGCACAGTTCATAGGAAATGAAAACATAGTCCGCATACATACTTATTTTGAGGAAAACGGTACAGCGTACTTCGTAATGGACTTTGTAGAAGGTACCAGCTTTGACGTATATATCCGTGAGCATGGTGGAAAGCTTGACTGGGAAGAAACAGCCAAGATCCTTATTCCCATCATGGACGCCCTGGGTGCAGTGCATTCCAAGGGGATCGTTCATCGCGATGTAACCCCCGATAATATCTATATAACTAAGGACGGCGGAGTTAAGCTGCTGGATTTCGGCGCTGCCAGGTATTCGCTTGGTGACAAGAGCCGTTCCCTTGACGTGGTACTTAAGCACGGTTTTGCTCCCAAGGAGCAGTACACCAGACACGGAAAGCAGGGACCTTTTACTGATATTTATGCCCTGGGCGCTACATTCTACTATGCTCTCACCGGCAAGCGTCCCCCTGACAGCATAGACCGTATGGAGGAGGACGAACTGGTTCCCCCCAGCAGGCTTGGTGCAGTTATTACCAAGGATGCGGAAGAAGCGATCCTTATGGCTATGAATGTGCAGCCTCAGGAACGTTTCCAGAGCATGCTTGCATTTAAGAATGCGATGCTGATCTCAAGGGAAGAGGCAGAGAAGGAGAAAACGGAAGAGCTGCAGGTTCGTCAGGTGACCGAGGCTCAGCCTATACCTGTGTCCCAGAACATCCCGGCATCCCAGCCGATTCCTGCGTCGCAGAATATACCGACATCCCAGAGTATCCCTGTATCGCAGAATATTCCGGCATCCCAGACCATACCTGCGTCTCAGATCATACCGTCTTCACAGACGATTCCTGCGTCTCAGACCATACCGACTTCACAGACAATTCCTGCATCCCAGGCCGGTGCCGGAAATGTGGGCGTTACAGTACAGAATCCTACGGACGGCGTAGGCGTTACCATGCAGAATCCTACTGACGGAATTGGTGCTACTGTTGCGGCAGGCCCCGGAGGTCCCGGAAACGGTGCTCCCATGCAGGCACCTCCCGTAAAGCCTAAGAAGAAAAAGGGCGCGCTGGTAGCACTGCTGATAATACCTGTGGTTGCTGTTATCGCACTTGTAGTGCTTGTTGTTGGCATTCTTGTAGTAAGAAATCCTATCAGATACAGCATGGCAGACAGCAAACTTACAGAGCAGGATTATGACGCTGCTATAGATGCTTTTACGGCACTTGGTGATTATAAAGACTCTGCGGATAAAGTAAAAGAAGCCAAGTATTTAAAGGCCGGAGATCTGGCAAAGGCCGGTTCCTATGACGAGGCTATCGTTCTTTATGAGGAACTTAAGAATTACAAGAAGTCATCTGACAAGCTGGACGAGGTTACTTATGATAAAGCTATGGAATTGATGGCTGATAAAGATTATGATGAGGCAGAAAAGCTGTTCAAGTCACTTGGTAATTATGATGATTCAAAGAAGCAGCTGCAGGAGATTTCATTCTTAAAGGCTGAAAAGCTTTATGCTGACGGAGACTTCGAGGGTGCTTACAGTGCTTTTTCGGATCTGTATGATGCCGGCTACCGTGCGGACGAAGCAGCAACTTATATGAGCCAGATGACATATGACCTTGGCTGCCAGTATCTTGATGAGGGTAATTACGAAGATGCTATTAACTGCTTTGAACAGTGCGGAGATTCTGACAAGGTTAATGATGCTAAATGGGGTTATATCCAGGCTCATTATAATAACACGGATACAACAACTTATGAATATCTGACCGATCTGTATTATGACGGTTACAGCGGAGCATCTACAGCTTACGATGAGCTTTATGCATGGAATCTGCAGATACTCGGATGGAATGATTCGGAGTATGATACTTCAAATTTCTACAGCTCAATGAGTGTTTCGGATGAGTGGGTTTGTCACATTGCACTTTCAGGCGGAGCACCCGGAGCGTATACATCCATATCCTGGTCTCTTACAATAAACGGTACTAATTATAACTATATGGGAACAATAGATGGACTGGACAACAGTGGTGATACCGGTTATGCAAGCGCATATTACACCGCCGGAACCGGCACCCCGGGTACCCTTGAGTATGTGTTCTACGATGAGAACGGCTATGAAATAGCATCCTCAACCGTTGAGCTGTACAAGTGATAGTTTTAAGGATTTAGCTGGCGGGACTAAATTGTGAGTTCAGCAAGCGTTGATAAAAGGCAGTAAATGTTGTATCATTAATTACTAACTGTTGCGCAGGGGAATTGAGTGTAATTACCCCTGCGTTGTGGTGAAGTTTATGAAGGGGGAGGTGAGCCTTATGAGCGATAAGTATCCCATGGCGTTAGCCCAGGGGACGGTTCTCGCCGGGCAGTATATCATAGACAGAGTGCTGGGCCAGGGAGGCTTTGGTATTACTTATGCTGCAACGGATCATAAGACAGGCAACAAAGTTGCCGTAAAGGAGTTTTTCCCTGATACCATGGCTACAAGACAGGGAGCTACGGTTATTTCCTTCACCGGTGAGCGCGGCGAAAGCTTTGCCTACGGTAAGGACCGCTTCCTTGATGAAGCCCAGACACTGGCACAGTTTATCGGAAATGAAAACATAGTCCGTATTCATACATATTTTGAGGAAAACGGAACGGCATATTTCGTTATGGACTATGTGGAAGGCACCAGCTTTGATGTCTATATCCGTGAGCATGGCGGAAAGCTTGACTGGGAAGAAACGGCTAAAATTCTTATACCCGTTATGGATGCCTTGGGGGCAGTTCATTCCAAAGGTATCGTTCATCGTGATGTTACCCCTGATAATATTTATATTACAAAGGACGGCAGCGTAAAACTGCTGGATTTCGGCGCTGCCAGATATTCACTTGGTGATAAGAGCCGTTCCCTTGACGTGGTATTAAAGCATGGCTTTGCACCTAAGGAGCAGTATACAAGGCGCGGAAAACAGGGGCCTTTTACTGATATTTACGCTTTGGGCGCGACTTTCTATTTTGCACTTACCGGTAAGCGTCCCCCTGACAGTATAGACCGTATAGAGGATGACGAACTGGTTCCTCCAAGCCGCCTGGGGGCAAAGATCTCTCCCGCTGCGGAAGAGGCTATCCTGATGGCCATGAATGTTAATCCTCAGGAGCGTTTCCAGAGCATGAAGGCATTTAAGAATGCCATGCTCATATCTAAGGAAGAGGCTGAGAGAGCCCGTACCGAGATGCCTCAGGTACGCCAGAGTGTTCCTGCTGCAGGTGTGGGGGCAACTGTTTCGATGGCAGGTGCATCCGGCATTACGAATTCACAGAACATACCGAATTCACAGGTTATAAATCCGTCACAGACTATACCGAACTCACAGGTTATAAATCCGTCACAGACTATACCAAACTCACAGGCAACAAATCCGTCACAGACTATACCCGATTCCCGGACCATGATGCCGACTCAGGCTATGTCCGGTCAGCAACCGCAAAATGGCGTGCCGGGACAGACTGTGGCTGTGCAGAGTCAGGCTCAGACTGATTCAAATCCCGGACAGGGTGGAGGATATCCTCCCCGGGGCGGAGCATATCCGAATCAGGGTGCTGCGGTTCCTCCTGAAAATAAGAAGAAAAAGTCTGCGCTGCCAATAGTGATACTGGCGTTAGTAGCGGTGTTCTTCCTTTTGGTTACCGGTGGCATTATAGCTGCAGTGTTTGTAGTAATAGGTATAAGCGGAAAATCCGGCGATGGTGACGACAACAATACCTACGCTGAGAATAATATAGACGATGATGATGACGATTCAGGCCATAATTCATTGATAGATGATGATGACAACAATGACGATGACGATGATGATGACCAGAATCCTTCCGGAAATGAGCCGGGCGGAAGTGTTCCCGGCGGTAATATAGAATTTGATCCTGATATTGATATTCACCTTGGTGATGACGGTAACGGGGACGATGGTCAGGGGCTGGCCAAAATAAAGTACACAGTTTATAGCGGAAACTACGGTACAGGCCTGCCGGGGGCTTCGGTGCTTCTGGAGGATGAAGACGGTTTCCTTATCGATAAGGATGTTACGGATAATGACGGCAAGGTGGAATTCGAAGTTGAGCCTGGGTCATATGTCCTGACCGCAACTGCTGACGGATATTATGAGCGGACAGAAACATGGAACCTGACATCATCAGGCTTGGATCTTGTCGCAGCAATGGTTCCCGAAGTTTCCGGCGACGATTTCATAGTAATAGTCGAGTGGGAAGGAAACCGTGACCTGGATCTGTGCGGGTATAATGAAGAGACGGGCGTGCCCACGAACTACTGGAATCCGCAGGACAGCGGAGACAAGGGGTCAGGCGTGCATCTTGGTGACCATCAAGGTGACAAGCGTTTTGAAATGATTTATTTCCATGATTACAGCTATGAAGTCCAGAGGGATATAATTGTTTTTGACCGTACATCAATGGACAGTGGCAGAACAACCTCGCCGATGGAATCCGAAGGCGTATGGGTGGCAATATATACTGCAGACGGTTTGGTGGACAGCTGCTGGGCCGATTCGAGCCATAATGAGCTGGGCTGGGTTCCTATGCTCATAGACGGAGGCGTGATCTATGAAGCAGAGCCGCCATATATTTCAGACCCTTCGGAATTTGACTGGCTGTATTGATTTAGACCTGGATACTATTAAACTATATTTCAAGGAGGAGAGTTATGGCAGTTATCGAATGTGCAAACGGACATCTTTATGACACGGATCAGTATGGATCCTGCCCGTATTGTGGCGGAAGCATAAACCGTGTCGAGTTTGGCGGAGGCGGTGCTGACAGCTATGGCGCTACAGTGGCACCCGGTTTCGGCTCTACAGTAGCACCGGGCTACGGAAACGGCGCCGGATATGCAGCCCCTGCAGGCGGATACGGCGGAAGCGCTGAAATAGGAAAAACAGTTGGTGCAGGTATGGGACCTTCAAGCAGCCCTTCACCTTCCGGCGGATACGGAATGGAGGAAGTAGGCGCAACAGTTGCTCCCTCTGGCTATTCCAAGAAGAAGGACGCTGAAGCAGAGGAGGATGACAGCAAGAAGGATACCGGCAAGACAGTTGCTGTTATGAGCAGAAGCATGTCTTCAGAGCCTGTTGTAGGCTGGCTTGTTTGCATAGAAGGTGTAAATAAGGGCAAGGATTTCAGGCTTTTTGCAAAGAATAACACCATAGGTCGTTCCGATAAGATGGATGTCTGCATAAAGGGGGACAATACTATCTCCCGTGACAACCATGCAAGGCTTGCCTATGATGAGAAGCACAATAAGTACCATCTGATTCCGGCAGAGAGCACAAACAGCATATACGTAAATGAAGAGCCTATATATGTGCCGACCATTCTTGAGACCGGTGATATCATAGAGCTGGGAGAGAGCAAGTTCATATTTACTGCATTTTGCAGCGAGATGTTTACATGGCGTAATGGTCTTGCTTCGAAGGGAGACAATTAATGGAGCGTCATTTAGGTTACAGGCTTGCTAATATGCAGGGCGTAGGCGCCAGGGCGAGACAGGAGGATTCCTTTACCACTGCCAATGCTTTCGATGTGATGAAGCTTAAGGAAGAAGGGCTTCTGTTTGCGGTTTTTGATGGCATGGGCGGAATGAAAGACGGAAAGCTGGCCAGCGAAACTGCTGTACAGAGCATGAGGGCATCCTTTGCCGCAATGGACAGGCAGGCGGATCTGGCACCTCAGCTTAAGAATGCGGTTTTTGCTGCATCAGAGGCAGTTGAGGAAGTTATCGGCGGCGATGGCGGTTCCACGGCAATCGTATGCATTATCTATGAGGAAAAACTGTATTTTGCCAGCGTAGGTGACAGCTTCCTGTTCTTAAAGCGTGGAGACGGGCTTTACAGGCTTAATCAGGAACACAATGTATTCCACGATGAGTATCTGTCTGCTATACGTTGCGGAAACCTTGACGGTAAGGCTTGCCGTGAGGTGGATGAGGCTACGGCGCTGACACAGTTCCTTGGAAAAATCGGTATGGATGACGTGGATGCATGCGTACGTCCCTTGCCGCTTAAGGAAGGCGACATACTGCTTGCCTGCTCGGACGGAGTGGGGGGAGTGCTGGATGAGGATGAGCTTAAGACAGCTCTTTCATTTAAGTCAGAGCGTGCCATGTGCCAGCAGTTAGAACAGAGGCTTGTAATTCATGCAAGACAGTTTCAGGATAATTACACTGCACTTATTGTGAAGTGTGTTTATTAAATAAAAACAAAAAAGGAGCAGGAGGGAAGATTTTATGAAGAGAAGGCAGCTATCCCGGTTTTTTGGTATGTTCGCAGCGCTTGTTGTAGTGCTGATGAGCATTTCAATCCCGAAGATCGAGGCAAGGGCAGATGTAAACGAAGTCAGGAACGGTGTAGTTCCGGTGGTGTTCTATCTGAAGAATGCCGCATTCTACATAACTGACGGATGGGATTATCAGTGGGTACAGGATCTGGGTGATGTCGCATATTCAAGCGGTAGTGGTTTCTTTGTCGGTGAGAATGGAGAGGATCCTTCCTATATCGTAACAAACTATCACGTTGTCCAGGAGTATGTAGAATACGCGGGCGAGGGCGGCGGATATTATCTCTGGACTGGTCAGATGTATCAGGGATATGACGTAGTTCTTTATTCGGAAAGTACTGAGCTGAGAGTATATTACAGCGACAAGGATTATGATGTAGCATATGTAGACTGCTACGGTTCAGTTGAAAAGGTTGACCTTGCAGTGCTTCGTCTCCGTGATGCTACTGACCAGAGAGTTCCTCTTCCCATCATGGAGCCCGATGACTCAATGGTAGGAACTGATGTATGGAGTGCGGGCTTCCCCGGAAATTCCGATAATGATTTCACAAGTGCCAGCCACTTTGATATCCGTGACTGTACAGTACATAAGGGATCATTAAACAAGATAGTTGTTAATGAAGGTGTGGGTGTAGAGCGTCTCAATATCGATGCTACCATCCAGCATGGTAATTCCGGCGGACCACTTGTTACCGAAGACGGTTATGTTATTGGTGTAAATACAAACGTTGAGTCCAATATGCCTTACGCTGATCAGATAGAAGTAGATTACTATGCTATCAGCGGTACTGAACTGACACGTTTTCTTGACAAGAATAATATTCCTTATTCAACAACAGCAGGCAGCAGCAGCAGTGATGACGGCCCGAGCTTAAGTGATGGTAATGGTGATGGTGAAGGTGATGAGGGCGGACTTGTAACTCCTCCCGATGATGGTGGTAATGATAAGGACAAAGAAGGCGGCGTACCTGTATGGGTTTGGATCGTAATCGGTGTAGTCGTTGTTCTTGCGGTAGTTCTGGTTATCATCATAATAATCGTTGCATTCGTAGCTAAGGGCAAGAAGGACAAGAAGGAAATGCAGCAGATGCAGCAGCAGAATCAGCAGCAGATGCAGCAGATGCAGGCCCAGAACCAGGCTCAGATGGCTCAGATGCAGCAGCAGGTTGCACAGTCACAGCAGAAGAAGGCTATGATCCGTCCTATGGATACACAGCATGGCGGTAAGAGCTATCCTGTAGGTTCAACACCTCTCATGATCGGCCGTGATCCTTCAAGCTGTGCAATTGTTTATAAGGAAGGTACTGTTGGTGTCAGCGGACGTCATTGTACTGTATCATTCGATGCTGCAACAAATGATTTCATTATTACCGACCTTCGTTCCACATACGGAACAATCCTTATGAATGGAACAAAGCTTGCGCCTAATGCACCTTATCGTCTGCATTCCGGTGACAGCTTCTGCGTTGGTGATAAGGCAAATGTAGTAAAGGTTGAGCTTGTATAATGTATTTCGATGTATATGAATTTACAAATCAGGGTGGACGCAGTTACAATGAGGACGCCGTAGGTCATGCCGTTATGGATGACCATGGTCTCTTCATTGTTGCGGATGGCCTTGGCGGACATGCGCTTGGCGAAGTAGCTTCGGCGTGTGTCTGTGATACTATGCTGGAGGGCTGGAGCGAGACGTGTGAAGACCGTCCCGCCTGGCTTGAGAGCATAATTGAAGAGTCAAACAAAAAAATACTTGAGATTCAGAAAGAGCGGGACACAGTGCTGAAAAGCACTGTGGTCTCACTTGCTATTGACGGAGAAAATGCCTGCTGGGCCCATGTGGGTGATTCCAGGCTGTATTTTTTCCATAAAGACGAGATAGCTTTTGTGACTGAAGATCACTCTGTAGCTTTTAAGAAGTACAAGGCAGGTGAGATCACAAGGGCTCAGATAGCAACGGATGATGACCAGTCATCACTGTTAAGGACCCTTGGAAATGAGGAACGCCATTCGCCACAGTGCGAGCGTGCTGAAGATCCTCTTGTGCCAGGCGATGCTTTTCTTCTCTGTTCAGATGGAGCATGGGAGCATTTCCAGGATGAAGAAGCTGCTATAGATCTTATAAAATCGGAAACAGCAAAGGAATGGGGCGAACGCCTCCTAATGCGTATGATGGACCGATTCAGTGGCGATAACGATAACCTGACGCTGCTGGCAGTGATAATTAAATGATTTGAACAAAAAATAATTGTCACCGTGTGGGCGTGCCTGCAAATGGGGCAATTATTTAATTATAAAGTGAACATTGATGCCGTTTAAAAGCGGCGGAAAGGGGAACTATGACAAAACGGAGAATATGCGGCTGGATAGCGGTTCTGGCTTTATCCATGAATTCTTTCATGAATTCGTTTATGCCCGTAGTGGCAGCGGATACGGTCTATGACGAGACCGATGCAACGTTTATCGATAATGAGGTAAAGCTTGCGGAGGTTGTTTCAGCATACGGACTGAGTGAAGATAATTCGCTCTATGCCCTTATTTCACCCAGCGAGGAATACAAGGATTATGACTTCAGCAAGGCTTCTGTATCGCTTCAGTCCAATGCTACCACGGCTGAAAAGCTTGGAACCATGAAGCCTATTTCGGAGTGCTTTTCTACAAACATCCACTATATGTTTCTGATAGACAATTCCGCTTCCATCAGTGAACAGCGTGACATCATAAAGTCATATGTCGATGCAATCGAAAATGCGGAGAAACATGAAGCATATTACACGATTTCAACCTTTGACCAGAAATTCAAAGTGGTCAAGGAAAGAATGACTGATGTAAAGGAAGTAAAGAAGACTGTTGATAATCTTAAGTATGACGGCGGCTGGACAGATCCCTACACAGGTGTGAATGATGCTATAGCATATCTTGATGACTATGCCCGTACAAGTGGAGACGTAATAGTACTGATACTGATCACGGATGGAAAGGTAGACCTTAAGAGCGGCAAGGAAGCTGACCTTGCGGCAGAAACCAAGGAGAAGATTCAGAATTCCCCTGAAGTTATATTAAGTACTATGTGTACCGGTTCATGGACCGGCAAGTCAAAGGATACTTTTACCGTAGGACGTGGTCCCCACGCTTTTGTGAACAGCACAAATGCTTCCAAGAATGCCGGAACCGACATGGTTTCTTTCCTTGAGGGACTTTACTGCACGGGATTCAAGCTTAAGCAGACACCTGCAAGCGCGTTCAGCATAACATTAAACATAAGCAACGTATATGATGCTGACGGCAATGAGCAGACCTTCCTGCCCAAGGATTATCCGGCTATCGGAAATGTATCCATGCTGGATGCAAGGGTTGGCGACAGTGAAAAGTTTGCAGAGGAGGCTGATGGAAAGGATCCCGAGGATAAGCCCTCCGACGATCCCGATGGAACAAAGCCTACGGAGGGGACGCTGATCCCTACTGACGGGGATGAGCCGAACGGAGATGAACCTCCTGCAGAAGTTGAACCCATAGACGACGATGAGCCTTCTGATAAGCCGGATGGTGATGGCGACGGTGATGATACTGATGTGGAAGACGGCGATGATGAGGATACTGTCAGTGATAATGAGGCAGTAAGTGAAAACGGCGCTGTCAGTGATAATGATGCTGATGACACGGAAGATGACGAGGACGAGGATGAAGAAAGCGGTCTTCCCGGCTGGGTGCTTCCGGTTTCCATAGGCGGCGGTGTGCTTCTGCTTATCATACTGATACTGGTTGTTGTAGTGCTCATCTTAGTTATCAGTAAGAGCAAAAAGAAAAAGAAAGCACGCCCGAAGAGTGCATCTTCACCGAGACCCGCTCCCGAGCAGGATGACCGGGGTGCTGAACCTATAGGAAGGACCGTAGCGGCATCTCAGGATGGTGTACCTTCTGCAGCGGATGACATGGATGAGATTTCTCCTACCGTAGCAGCGCCGGATGCAATATCGAAGACAGTTGCTGCCCCCGTGGACCCCATACCCAAGACGGCAGGTGCATGCATACCAGTATCAATAGAAGTTTATTCCGGAACCTATGACGGTCCCGTGAATTTTGAGCTTACCGATCTGACAACCATAGGAAGCGGATCCGGATGTGATATCCGCTTTGCAGCTGAGGATATGACTCCTGTGGCAGCACAGTTGATAGTTCGTGAAGGTCATGTATATATCGTGGATGAAGGCACTACCTCAGCGGTTGCTGTCGGTGGCATCCGAATACAGGGACAGAATGTACTTCGAAGCGGTGACGTCATTTCAGTAGGCGAGGCAGAATTTACCCTGCGCTTCTAAGCTGTGCGCTTGAATGACTAAAGAAATAATCTTCGTTGCAGCGGAGAATCTGATTAAGCGGTTCTCCATGCAACGCTGCATAAAATGCGGCAGAAAGCAGAAAGCATGAAGAAAATAGTATTGACCGGTGGCGGCACTGCGGGCCACGTCACCCCGAATCTTGCACTTATTCCTCATCTCAAGGAAAAGGGATATGACATAACCTATATAGGATCATTGGATGGAATAGAGAAAAGGCTGGTTTCTGATTTTGGTATACCTTACTATGGGGTATCAACCGGAAAGCTGCGCCGGTATTTTGATCCTAAGAATTTTTCCGACCCGTTCAGAGTGATAAAAGGATACGGAGATGCAAGGAAGATACTTAAGAAGATCCGTCCCGATGTGGTTTTCTCAAAGGGAGGATTTGTGTCCGTTCCTGTAGTCAGGGCCGCAGCATCCTTAAAGATTCCCTGCATAATACACGAGTCAGACCTTACTCCGGGGCTTGCAAATAAGCTTTGCATTCCCGTTGCGGAGAAGGTATGCTGCAATTTTCCGGAGACATTAAAGTATCTCCCTGAAAAAAAGGCAGTACTTACTGGTTCTCCCATAAGAGAGGAATTAAAGCAGGGCGATAAGGAAATAGCATATAAGTTCTGTGGTTTCGAGCCGGGACTTCCCGTGATACTGGTAATGGGCGGAAGCCAGGGAGCGGCTGCAATCAACGAAGCAATAAGGAGTGCCCTTCCTAAGCTCAAGGGAGATTTCAATATAGTTCATCTGACCGGAAAGGACAAGATGGACAATATGCTTCTTACGGAGAGCGGCTACAAGCAGTTCGAGTATGTCAAAGGTGAGCTTAAAGATATTTTTGCTATTACAGACATAGTAGTATCCCGTGCGGGGGCAAATGCCATAAGCGAGCTTTTATCTCTCCGTATTCCCAGCATACTGATCCCTCTATCAGCCAAGAATTCGCGTGGTGACCAGATACTGAATGCAGCCTCATTCGAGAAGCAGGGCTATAGTCTTGTGATAGATGAGGAAAATCTGGATCAGGATTCATTATTAGAGGCAATACATAATCTGTATTTCAACAAGCAAACTTATATAGACAATATGGAAAAGTCCACCCAGTACAGATCCATTCCTGCCATCATGGAACTTATAGAGGAAGCGGTGGAGAATAAGAGCCCTAACAAAGCAAAGAAATAATGGAGCATTCCTGTAATTCAGAAATAACGCCAATAGAATAAAAGAAACCTCTTATGTATGATTAGAGTGTTCATCTTGGCAGGATGAAAAACAACTATAATCTACGGAGGTTTCTCACAATGAATTTAACACAGAAT
>JAGBLN010000057.1 GCA_017635395.1 Lachnospiraceae bacterium | reverse complement strand
GTACGAATATAGTCAGGCATATATACATGCTAAGGACCCTTATGATGAATTCTTAAGGATATTGAAAAAACACCTTGCACCGGAAGGCCGTATAGTTATTGCCATAGAAAACCGTATGGGTCTTAAGTATTTCGCCGGCTGCAGGGAAGACCATTTAGGTACATATTTTGAAGGCCTGGAAGACTATCCTAATGGCGGTGTGGTAAGGACATTTTCCAGACGCTCCCTTGAAGAAAGATTAAAAAAGAATTCTATTTCCGAATATTCATTTTATTATCCCTATCCTGACTATAAGTTTGCGACGCAGATTTTCTCGGACAAAATTCTGCCTGGGGAAGGCATGCTTTATGAAAACATCAGGAATTTCGACAGGTCAAGGATGGCTCTTTTTGACGAGACCAGAGTGTATGACAGCCTGGTGCGTGACGGGTATTTCCCTGATTTCTCGAATTCATTCCTGCTGATCTTAGGTAAGGACGTGGATGTTGAATATGCCAAGTATTCCAATGACCGTGCGCCCGAGTACAGTATCGTTACGGAGATGGTAAAGGATGATTCCAAGCCTTCTGGAACGATCGTTGTAAAGCGTGCCCTGACTGATGTGGCACAGGACCATATTAGACAGCTTGCCGATACTGATAAAAAACTGACAGAGATATACAAGGGAAGTTTCGAAATAAATCATGCTGCAGTCTATAAGAAATACGGGCTGGCATCAGCAGAGTTTGATTATTTAAAAGGCGTATCCCTAAATAACCTGCTCCATGAGTGCAGACGAAATGGGGATAAGGAAGGCTTCTTTAAGCTTCTGGATGAATTTGTGCAAAGGATGGATGCAGGAAGAAATGCCGAGATATCAAATCTGGACATGGCATTTTCCAATGTGATAATTACCGGTGAAGATAAGGATATATGGAATATCATTGACTATGAGTGGATAACCTCTGAGAGGATATCGGTCAAGATGATACTCTTCAGGGCACTTTACTGCTGGTACCTTGAGGACAGGACTGCAACGGAGGAATTCTATAAAGCTGCACTTCAGAAGTTTGGTTTTGCATCTGAAAAGGAAACCGAGCTTGCAGAGAATGAGGCGGCTTTCCAGAAAAAAGTTTCCGGCGGACTGCCTTCGTTAAGTGATATGTGTTTTAACCTGCAGCATCCGGTTTATGATGTGAAAAAATACGGCGAAGATGTTAAAGAGGTTCCGGCTGCCCTGTGCCAGATATATTTTGACAGGGGAGCAGGATACAGCGAGGCAGATTCTATTTTCCCTAAGGAAGAGGAAGGCGAAGGCCGTGAAAAGAATATTTTTACACTGAGCTTTGAAGCAGGGGCTGATGTAAAAGCCTTCAGGTT
The DNA here is from genome assembly GCA_017635395.1 of Lachnospiraceae bacterium. GTDB lineage: Bacteria > Bacillota > Clostridia > Lachnospirales > Lachnospiraceae > NK4A136. The sequence goes on along the minus strand of JAGBLN010000057.1, from coordinate 33,697 downwards.
TGATCCTGCCATGCAGTCATGTATGCTTAGGATAGTAAAGATAACTTTCGGACAAAAAGAATGCAGTAATGCGGCATCTGTCATAAGTGCCCATAACGGTATTGATATCGGTGGCAATGCCTTTGTATTTGACAGCAGTGATCCCAATATATCCTGCAACCTAGAGGCGCTTAAGTCTAAAGGCGAAATACAGATCAGCATAGTATATGAACGGGAGCTTTTATCTGAGGCTATGGCTAAGGGGCTTGTGAATAAGCTTAAAAAGAAGAAGGGCCTGTTTGTGGGCTGAATAGGAATAGAAAAATGAGCTACACATGGAATGACTGGTATAAAAATGTCTGCGTAAAACAGCAGAATCTGAATATGAACCTGACATCTGACCTGGCAGAGGCCGGACGGCTCAGGGCAGAAAATGAGTTTAAGCTAAACAGGATTGTCGGACGCTTTCCTTTTAAGCTGTTCTATAGCGGTGTATCGGTTCCGGATCAAGAGGATGCGGAAAAAACGGAGAATTTAGAATCCGAGAAAGGAACAGAAAATACCGGGAAGGAAATCCCTGAGAGTGCAGAAAATGTATCGGTACTTTTTTTGACATCAGGCCATCCGGAATACCTGAAGGTCTGTGTCGATAATCTCATTACAAGAACAAGGCATAAAGCCATTACGCCGGTGATAGTTGACGGCAGCAGCGCGGCTGACAAGCAAAAGGTTACAAGGCTTCTGGCATCTTACATTGAAAACTGCGGTCTCCGTTTAGATCATATAAGCGTAGCGGAAAAGAAACTTTATTCTGATGGCATTATGGAAGGAGCAGCTGTCACCAGGGATGGATATGTTCTTATCATGGGTGATGGTGCCTGCGTCATAGAAGAGAGCTGGCTTGACCATATGCTTGCGGCATTTGATGAAAATGTTTCGGCAGTAGTTGCAGGGGCATGGGACGAGAGCTATTATCAGCGCGTGACGAAGAACAGGGAAACCACAGATGAAGACATAGAGACAGCCACCTGCATGCTCGTAAAAAGGGAATTGTTTGGCAGTCTTGAACTGTTGGAATTAGCAAATAATACAGGGGACCTGTATGAAATAATTTATGGACAGATCAAAAAGGCAGGTTCAAAGTGCATTACCTGTGGAAGGGCAGCACTTCTTAAATTCAATGACAGCAGTAATGAATATTATGATGCCATAAGTGAAACCTGTGTTGTAGGTGATGTGGAGAGCCGCACTTCGGAAGATGAGGATACTGAAACAGACTATATAGAACTGTATCTGAGTGAAATGCAGCGGACGCAAAAATTAAGGCGCCGCATATTTCAGGAAAGGCAGGCGGCTGAGGCGGCCGGCAAGCGTCTTGCTGAAATTAAATCCACCGGCATATGGAAATTGTCCGGTCCGGCAAGAAGTTTCTATCATTTCCTGCAGAGAACCAAGGACCGTGTTTTGCGGTATGGTTCACTTAAAGGCATAGCAAGGAAATTATCTTCAAAATCCATAGAAAAAAAAGCAAGGCTTCAGCACGGCACTGCAAGTTTTCCTGATGCAGAGGAAAGAAAGCGCCAGGAAGAGACTGTATTTCCGGAAGGAATAAAGATAAGCATACTGGTGCCGTTATACAATACGCCACAGAATTTCCTGCGTGAGATGATAGATTCCGTAAAGGCCCAGACCTACGGCGGATGGGAGCTGTGCCTGGCAGACGGTTCTGATGATGCACATTCCTTTGTAGGTAATATCTGCATGGAGTATGCAAAGGACGATAAAAGGATAGTATATAAAAAACTTGAGAAAAATGAGGGCATATCAGGCAATACTAACGAATGCCTTAAGATGGCTACCGGAAGCTACATAGGGCTTTTTGATCATGACGATGTGCTGCATCCGTCGGTTCTTTATGAGTATATGAAACGCATCTGTGAGGAACATGCGGATTATATCTATTGTGATGAAACTACCTTCAAGGGAAACAAGACAATAGACCAGATGCTGACCCTCCATTTTAAGCCGGACTTTGCACCGGATAATCTGAGGGCAAACAATTATATCTGTCATTTCAGTGTGTTTAAGAGATCGCTGCTTGACGGAACCGAGCTTTTCCGTACACAGTTTGACGGAAGCCAGGACCATGATATGATACTGCGCCTGACATCCAGGGCGGAAAAGGTAGTGCATGTTCCGAAGATCCTTTACTACTGGCGTTCCCACGCGGGGTCTGTAGCATCTGACATAAATGCAAAGAGCTATGCCATAGATGCTGCCAAGGGGGCTGTTGCGGATCATTTAATCCGTAACGGTTATAAAAATTTCGAGATCACCAGCACCAAGGCTTTCGAGACCATATTCAGGATAAAGTATGAGATAAGGTCCATACCAAAAGTTTCCATCGTGATACCTAATAAGGACCATGTTTCGGATCTGAAGCGGCTGCTGGATTCCATCCTGAATAAGTCTACATATGAAAACTATGAGATCATAATCGTTGAGAATAATTCAACAGACCGGGCTACCTTTGCTTATTATGACGAAGTCTGTGCTGCATCGGACAAGGTAAGATATGTGCGGTACAGCGGTGATTTTAATTTTTCAAAGATATGCAACTACGGTGAGCAGTTTGCCACAGGCGAATTCATACTGCTTCTGAATAACGATATGGAAGTAATAACAGTCAACTGGCTGGAAGAACTTCTTATGTATGCACAGCGTGATGATGTGGGAGCAGTAGGAGCAAAGCTTTACTATCCTGACCATACCATACAGCATGCCGGCGTAGTCATAGGCCTGGGCGCACATAGGACAGCAGGACATGTGCATTACCGCTGCGCAGATACAAACTTAGGCTATATGGGGCGTCTATGCTATGCCCAGAATTTCTCTGCAGTTACAGGCGCCTGTCTTATGGTCAGCAAAAAGAAATATGACGAGCTGGGCGGCCTGGATGAAAGTTTCGCAGTGGCGCTCAATGATGTTGATTTCTGCTTAAGGCTTCTTGAAAAGGGTTATGTGAATATCTGGACGCCTTTCTGTGAGCTTTATCATTTTGAGTCTGCTTCCAGGGGCTCTGATGTGGAGAAGCCCGATCCGGAAAAAGCAAAGCGCTATGATGAAGAAGCTGAGCATTTCAGGACTAAATGGAAAGCTATGCTTGAAAAGGGGGATCCCTATTACAATGTGAACTTTTCATTGGACAGAAGTGATTTTACACTGAAGGTGTGAGGAAATAAAAATGGGAACTATTTATATTACGGGGCATAAGAATCCTGATCTTGACAGTGTGTGCAGTGCATACGGATATGCAAAGCTTATGTCACTGCAGGATCCGGATAATACATATATTCCTGTCAGGTGCGGTCATCTTTCTGACAGTACCAGGAGCATTCTTGAACAGCTTGACATAGACATTCCGAAATACATGCGTGATGTGTATCCGAAGGTCGGAGATGTGATGCTTCAGAGTGAACATAAGATAAATGCTGCCGACCCGCTGACATCCGTTGCTGCTGTATACGGAGAAGATACTCCCAGTGCCATACCTGTTTATGAGGATGAGAAATTTTACGGACTGCTTACCGTTGATGATATTACTAACTGGACGATGCGCGAGCTTTCCCGTGATAATAAGATCACCACGATCCCGACGGTTCGTGAGATCATGACCAATCATGGAGATGCCATAGATGCGGATGAGCTTTTTGATGAGGCAAAAAAAATGCTGCAAAATTCCGGAAAGCGCGGACTGCCGGTATCTGACGAAAACGGATACGCAGGTTATGTTACCAGAAGGTGCTTCTTAAATATCCCCAGGAAAAATGTGATACTGGTGGACCATAATGAATCCAGGCAGAGTATACGCGGAATAGAAACTGCAAATATAGTCGGTATAATAGATCACCACAGGCTCGATGCTATCAAAACTGAGCAGCCTATATTTATCTGCGCGGAACCTTTGGGCAGTACCTGTACCATAGTTTATCAGCAGTATATAAGGAACAACCGCACACCGGATCCTGCTACGGCTAAGGTGCTTCTTACTGGACTTATTTCGGATACGCTTATATTAAAGAGTCCCACCACTACAGGGGATGATGTTGTTGCGGCACATGTGCTTGCTTCCATGTGTAAGGTCAATCTCGAGGAGTACGGTCTTTCAATGTTCTCCCGTGTCGAAGGTCTTAAGGAACGTGATCCTGAGACAGCGATACTGTCGGATTTCAAGACCTATACTGAAAACGGCCTGCGTATAGGAATAGGTCAGTGCGAGGTTACAACGCTTAAGGATATTGCTGATTATAAGAATGATTATTCGGAGGCCCTTGAAAAAGTAAGGGTAGCACAGGGGCTTAACTGGGCTGTGCTTATGGTAACGGATGTCATACACGAACACAGTGCCCTTTTATGTACAGAACATAGGAGCAACAGGCGTCTGCCTTATGAAGCTGTTGATAAGAACGTATATGATATGCCCCATGTAATGAGCCGAAAGAAACAGCTCCTGCCTGAGATCATCCACGCTGTGGGGGATGTGTGATACGATTAACTAAAGCAAGCCACTTGGTGTGGTTTTGCCTGGCATTGTATAGCAAACATTTATAGTCATTATTCCAGCATTTTCGCTATCCTGCCGGCCACGGATTTTTTGCAGCGTATCTGCATAAAGATACCCTCATCGAGATAGTCAAGCCTGGATACCACTGAGTTATCCATGACATATGCCTGAACATTCCCTTTGCTATAGGGAATGGTTAATTCCATGCTGATATTCCCGGCGTTCAGTTTTTCTGTTACTACGGAAGTAAGAAAAGCAATTGATTCAGGTTCCTTTGCGGATATATAGATATTCTCGTTTATATCACCGTCAACTGTGGTTTCTTTTAATCCACGTCTCGGATAATCTATAGGTGGATCACATTTATCAGCCTTGTTGAATACAGTGATCATAGGTATTCCGCCGGCACCAAGTTCTGTAATTATACTCTTGGTAACTTCTATGTGGTCATGGGCATATTCATCTGAGGCATCCACAACCTGCAGTAGCAGATCGGCCTCTGTTACTTCCTCAAGAGTTGACTTAAACGCTTCCACCAAAGATGTGGGGAGATGCCTTATAAATCCTACAGTATCCGATAATAGAAATTCTTTTCCTTTTTCAATGCGTATCTTTCTTACGGTAGTATCAAGGGTGGCAAATACCATATCGGCTTCGAATACCTTTTTATCAGCTTTTGCAGTTTCGTTTTTGAATCCCTCTATAAGTGAATTCATTATGGTTGACTTGCCGGCATTTGTGTAGCCGATAAGCGCTACCATGGGTATACCGGAATTCTGTCTCTTTTTCCTCTGTGTTTTTCTTTCCTTGCTGATCTCTTTTATCTCACGCCTGAGTTCAGCAAGACGGCTATCGATAGTACGTCTGTCGATTTCCAGCTGCTTTTCGCCCTCGCCCTTGCTGGACATGGCTCCGGATGCGCCGCCCTGGCGGTTCTGGGTTTCCCACATGCCGATGAGACGAGGTTTTAGATAGCTGAGTTTTGCCAGCTCAACCTGGAGCTTTGCTTCCCTTGATCCGGCCCGTCTTTCGAATATATCCAGGATCAGGCGGGTGCGGTCTGTCACAGGCCTTTTTATCACTTTTTGGAGGTTTCTTATCTGTGAAGGGGAAAGGGTATCGTTAAAAATGATCCTCTCGGCTCCCATATCTTCTGCATAAAAAGCAATCTCTTCTGCTTTGCCGGACCTTACATAAAGGGCTTTGTCTATCTGGGGAAGCTGCTGCGTAATGGTATAGATGGGAGTCATGTTGCAGGCTTTTGACAGTTCTGCCAGCTCATCAAGTGAATGGAAGAAATCTTTTTCCGAGGCGTATTCTGATCCGTCTGTATTGTATACTCCAACCAGTATTACCGGTTCTTCACTACATTCAGAAGACTGTATATTCCATATTTCATCAGCGCCGAAAAATGCAGCCATGTAAATCTCCTTATTAAAGACATTATGCGTTTAAATCATACTATGACATAAGGGACATCGTCCATATCTTTTTTTTATTTTCGGTTGCTAACAAAAGGTTATGATAGTTATAATAACTGTGTTGGTTTTATTATATGAAGGAGGTAGACGGCATGGGCAGACATTATAAGAATTTCAAGGCTGTAGTTTATATTCCGGCACAGATTGCCGAGTCTTTTACGGAAGAAAAGTTAGCCTCCGATTATGATTTCATTGAAAAATATATAGGACTGGATAAGGTCTATCTGGAAACACACAGGGAAAACTGTGATGTGGATGAAAAGCAGCTGCGGATGGTAAAGTCCTTTCTGGAAGGAAAGGGAGTTGAAGTATCCGGCGGAATTACTACCGTTATAGATGATTTCGAGGGAGCTGAACCTGATAAGCAGAGGCTTTTTGGCGTGTTCTGCTACAGTGATCCTGCCATGAGGACAAAGCTTAAGGAGATCTGCGAGTTTACCGCAAAGATTTTTGACGAAGTAATTCTAGATGATTTTTATTTCACCAACTGTACCTGTGAAAGATGCAATCAGGCAAGAGGTGACAGAAGCTGGGCTGATTTTAGGCGCGAGCTGATGATGGATGTGTCTGAAAACCTCGTGGTAAAGCCCATGAAGGCTGTAAATCCGAAGGTCCGTACTATAATAAAATATCCAAACTGGCGCGAGTCATATCACTTTACCGGCTATGTGCCTGAAGTTGAGCATACAGTATTTGATGCCACATATACGGGAACCGAGACAAGGAGCGAGACCTATACGGATCAGCACCTTCCGCCATATTTAAGCTACAGCCTGTTCCGTTATCTGGATAATGCGTGGCCCGGGAGAAACGGCGGCGGATGGTTTGATACATATCAGTGCTGGTCAGTTGACCGTTATCTTGAGCAGGCATACTTGACGGCTTTTGCCGGTGCCGGCGAGCTCACGCATTTCATGTGGCAGGACCTGATCGATTCCCATCTGGTTGCGGCTATGGGAATACAGCTGGGAAAGATAGACAGGTTATTAAGCGAAGGCGCAAAGCCCGTGGGCGTGCCTGTTTATATACCGTATGCATCAAGCGGAGAAAACCATTTGGAGATGAGGCTTGGAATGCTGGGAATCCCCATGGAGCCTACGCCCTATTTCCCGGAAGGGGCACAGAGGATACTTTTTACTGAAAGTTCTATTGCAGACGATGGCATAGTAGAAAAAATCGAGAGTTTTGTACGGAATGGCGGTGACGCTGTTATTACCACTGGCTTCCTTAGAGAGGCAGGACAGAAGCTGCGTGAAGCCGGGCTTACGGAGGCGAGATTATCAGGAAACCGTTATGCTGTTACCCGTTATCATGTTACGGATGATCCTGTGGGCTATTACGAGCATAGGGAACCGGTACTTTTCCCTGAAATCGTACATGGTAACAATGTATCCTGGTCACTTTTAAACGGAGGCGACGGTGAGCTCAGCACATCCATATTCCTGCGCTGTACTTACGGAAAGGGACGGCTCTATATTATGTCCGTGCCTGATAATGCCAGCGACCTGTACCGTATGCCAAGTGGTGTATTGGATGTTGCAAGGCGGATCCTTACGGGCGGAGATTTTGTCAGCGGACGAAATGTCTCCGTATTTACCTATGATGACGGCAGTATGATGCTCTACCGTTATGTAAGGGAAGATATTCATACCGACAGGGTAGTGTTCCATACCGGACAGAAGGTAAGTGGCCTGGTGGATATGGTAAGCGGTCAGAGGATTCCGGCAAGAAAAGTCACACGGAAAGAGGATTATGTATTAAAATCTGAATATGTGGCTGAGGTGCTGGCAATCCCTGGTATATTCAATAAGTATCGCTGGGAGAAGACATCTGAAGATAGTATGAATGGCGACGGAAATGAAGACCATGGAAAAGGATGCAGCAGCCTGGACCTTTGGAGCAGCAGACAGCCTGAGTCATGAATGAAATAAAATTCTAAAATATAAAAGGAGAGATAAAATGGCAAGTTATACTTATATTCCCAAGGGAGTTTGTTCTACAAAGATCGAATTTGATATGGAGGACGGAAAGCTCCACAATGTCCGTTTTACCGGCGGATGCAATGGTAACCTGAAGGCTATTGGCAGGCTGGTAGAAGGCGCGGATGCAGAAAACATTTCAAATGTCCTGGCAGGAAATCTGTGCGGTATGAAGGGCACATCCTGTGCAGACCAGCTTTCCAAGGCTATAAAGGAAGCGTTAGCATAATTTAGCGGTGGAAAGATAAAGTGGGATTTTGGGTCATTCTGCAACAGATGGGCATGATCTGCATTCTGGTGGCTATCGGTATCGGTTTGCAGAAAAAGGGTGTGGTGGATTCGCTGACATCCAGGAAGATATCTGCGATTGTAGTAGATGTCTGCAATCCTGCACTGATCATGTCATCAATACTTAGCGGAGATATTACGGCAGGACACCGCGACCTGATAATGGCGGTGATCCTTGGTGCCGTATTTTATTTTGTGCTGATCATTCTGGGACTGCTCATGCCTTTTATATTGAGGTCGGATAAAGGGAAAAGCCGTTTCTATCATCTGATGACCGTATATACCAATATCGGTTTTCTAGGTATTCCTGTTGCGAAGGCAGCACTTCCGCCTAATGCTCTAATTTATATAATCGTAGCCAATGTTTTTTACAGCCTTCTTTTTTATACCCACGGTCTTATGGTGCTTAGAAGTGGTAAAAATAGTTCGGAAGATGCTGGCGAAAAGGAGAATGTTGTGGCATCGATCCGGAATGTTCTGAATCCAGGTACGATCATGGCTGTTTTAAGTCTGGTGGTTTTCTGGTACAATTTTGAACTTCCGCCGATCATAGCCAACACTGTTTCCTATGTGGGGAATGCCACGGTATTTCTGTCCATGGTCCTTCTTGGCGTATCCATAGCCCGTTCAAATCTGGGGAAATGCATGCGTGATATTCGTATATGGTTTTTTATTCTGATACGTATGATATTACTCCCTATCGCAGTTGTGATGCTTATGCGGACTTTAGAATTTGACAGTACTTCCATTCTTGCCATGTGTCTTTTGTCAGCAGTTCCTGTAGGAAATCTTCCTCTGATTCAGACAGAAAAGATGGGAGAGGATACCACGACGCTGTCATCAGCGATTGTGGTGACCACGGCAGTGTCATTGCTCACGGTTACCCTGTTGTTAGTGTTAACGTATAATATTACTGTCTGAAACTTCCCGCATATAGTCTGTGGAAAGCAGAACGACAACTCGCATATGCACCGGAACCGATGCAACGCCTCGGGAAACTAATCGCTAACAGCCCGTAGTTATCCGTCACATGTGAGCCGGCAAAGTAAGTGCCGTCTCACAACCCTGCACCGGATAACAACGGGCTGTAGCTAAACTATGCTGTGGTATTCGGGTGGTGGCGCTAATAAATAAAAAATGCTACAATGACTTATGTTAGACATTAATATAGAATCCGGGGTATCACAATGGGAAAAAGAAAATGGCTGATAATGGTAATGGTGAGCAATCTACTGCTTGCTTTTTTTTCTGTTGCCTGTCAGAAAACAGACAGTGTACAAAGTGATCCGGCACTTCTTCTGGGTTTTTCCCAGATCGGCTCGGAAAGTGCATGGAGAGTCGGAAATACAAATGATATAGAAGAACAGGCTGAAGTCTTTGGGGTAAGCCTGATGCTTGAAAATGCCAACCAGAAGCAGGAAAACCAGATTGCGGCCATAAGGCGCTTCATTGCATACAAGGTTGATGTCATTGCGTTTTCCCCCATCGTTGAGGAAGGCTGGGAAAATGTCCTGACTGAGGCTAAGAATGCCGGTATTCCCGTGATTCTTGTAGACAGGGATATCAGCAGTGAGGACAAGGAACTTACCGCCTGCCTGATCGGGGCGGATTTCTATGAGGAAGGCGTGATGGCCGGAGAGTATCTTATCAGAAAGGCAGATGCCCTGGGGCTTGAGCAGGTCAATATAGTAGAAATCACCGGTACAGACAATTCTACACCGATGGAGCAGAGGCAGGCGGGTTTTGCGGATACCATAGCCTCAGATGAGAGGATGAATGTCCTGGAAAGCATAGATGGGGATTTCATTAAAAGCCGCGGTGCAGAATGCATGAGATCCCTTCTTGAAAAATACGGGGACGAGATAGATGTTGTCTACAGCCACAATGACGAGATGACCCTGGGGGCCCTTCCTGAGATAGAGGAAGCAGGCTTCGTTCCGGGCAAGGATATCATCATAATTTCCATAGACGGCGGACAGGACGCCATAGATGTGCTGAAGGCAGGCAAGATCAACTGCGTTGTTGAATGTACGCCTAAGCTTGGCAGGGAAGTGATGGAAACTGCCATAAAACTTAAGAATGGTGAAGAAGTAGATGATGTGATCCATCCTGAGGAGCAGATCTTTTCGGATGAACAGGATCTTTCTGCTATAGGACCAAGGGGCTACTAGAGGACAGTGAATGGATAGGATAAAAAAAGAAAAAAGCATCCTGGGAGTCATCAACAGCTTAACCCACAGGCTGGTACTTCTTCTGGTCATTCCCATTATAATAAGCCTTGTACTTATGCTTTTTTATGCCTGGGAATATCATAGTGCCATACGCAGGATGGAGGAGATAACCGAACTCAAGGCTGTTGTCGCAGAGGAAATCCCGGAGAAAGCCTGGAACATAGTCAGTGGCCGGGAAACACTGCCCGGCAGTGACATATACATTGTCATCCATGAGGTGGAAAACAGGATTGACGAGGTAACACTGCAGGCCAAGGAAGAAAACAGGCTGTCACTTGTTGTGGCCGGACGTACAATGGAAACGCTGGAAAATTATGTGGACCAGATCAGGGATAATGTTAATGAAGAGGTCCCCGTTGTAGAAAACGAAGCAGTGCTTGTGGAAGTCAGGAATGTGTCGGCTCTGGTAGACAGCATGCTGAATGACTACATCGAGCTGGAGATCACTTCCACTGCAAGGATGAGCATGACGCTTCACATTGTAATTATCATTACAGCCATTGTTGAGATACTGATAGTACTTATTGCTATATGGGGCAGGAATGTCTCTATGAGGTCAACAGCGGTCATGGTCAGGAAGCCGATCGAAAAGCTGGAGGATGTAACAGGGGCTCTGGCAAACGGTGCGCTGGACGCAAGAATTACCGATACTGATGTCACGGAGCTTAGGAATCTTACCATGCAGGTCAACAACATGGCGGACCAGCTGGAAACCATGATGAAAAAAAGCGATCATGATGCAAAGCGTCTGAGAAAGGCAGAGCTCCGTACCTTGCAGGCACAGATAAATCCCCACTTCCTTTATAATACGCTTGATGCCATAGTATGGAAGGCTGAGGGTGGTGAGATGGATGAGGTAATCAGCCTTACCAGTTCACTGAGTGACTTTTTCAGGATCAGCCTTTCCTCCGGTGCCGACTGGATCCCGGTGAGCCAGGAAAGAAAGCATATTGAGGGCTATCTTAAGATACAGCAGACCAGATACCGTGATATCATGAAATATGAGATCGATATTCCGGAGGAGATCGGCAAGTATTATATCCTGAAACTTCTTCTCCAGCCCCTTGTGGAAAATGCGCTGTACCATGGCATAAAGATCAAGCGTGGCGGCGGTGTGATAAAGGTTTCGGCAAAAGAGGAAGACGGTTATCTTTTATTCAGTGTTAAGGATACGGGCTGCGGAATGACCTCGGAACAGCTGGAAGAACTAAACCGGCGCATGAAAAAAGAGCAGCCAAAAGTCAGTGAAGGCGGCGGAGGTTTTGGCCTGGTAAATGTCAATATGCGTATAAGGCTTTACTATAATGAGCCTGAGGGACTTATGATAAGCAGTGGGCCTGACGGAACGGAAGTAAGCTTTAGGGTTCCATGCAGGACAAAAGAGGAGATTTTTGAAGATGAAAGTATTTCTGGTTGATGATGAAATCGTTATAAGAGAAGGAATAAGGGAGTCTTTTCCCTGGGATGATACCCCCTACGAACTGGTCGGTGAGGCTCCTGACGGCGAAATGGCCCTTCCAATGATCAGGGATACCAACCCGGACATCGTCATAACGGATATCAAAATGCCCTTTATGGATGGCTTGGAATTATGCAAGGTACTTCGTGTCCAGATGCCCTGGATAGGGATAATAGTACTCAGCGGTTATGATGAGTTTGAATATGCTCGTCAGTGCATACAGCTGGGGGTAAGGGAGTATCTCTTAAAACCCATCAGTTCCGGCGATCTGAAGGAAGCCCTGGATAAGATCGGCAAACAGATAAGCGAAGAGCGAAAGTCCCTTGAGCATGCATCGAGCCTTAGGGCTCGTATGGGCAATGACGGAAAATTCCTTAAGGAAAAACTCATCGGTTCCCTTTTTTCTGACGAAGCTGCACCGGAGGACGCCGAAAATGTATTAAAGCAGCTTGCATCCATGGGATGTCCTGTGCCTGCGCCTTTTTATACCGTGATAGATGCAGCTTTTGAGCCTACAGCGACAGGACAGGATGCGGTAATAATGCTGGCAGAGTCAAATAACGGGATGGTGCAGCCTTCTCCGGGAAGGGCCGGTACCAGGCTGCTTGTCCTGGGGGATTCACTTGAGGATACAGAAGAAAAAGCCTATTCCCTTGCCTCTTCGTTAGTTCAGGAGCTGGAGCGTGCAGGAAGCAGTGAGATACGCATAGGCATAGGTGATATCGTGGAGGAGCCGGAGCAGATCCTTCAGAGCTTTAAGTCCGCAAGGCATATCCGTCATCTTTTAGTAGAAAGAAAGGATGAAAGTGCACTGATACTTGGCGTCAGGGAAATGGGCGATGTTAATGAAGAAATGCCGTCTGTTATAAATGACGCAAAGCTTTATATGTCCCAGCATTATACTGATCCTAATCTTATGCTTCCTGATGTGGCTAAAGCCGTAAATATGAGCAAGAGCAGGTTTTCTGCGGTTTTTTCGCAGTATACAGGTCAGACATTTACGGAATACCTTATCCAGCTGCGTTTGAACAGGGCAAAGGAACTGCTTAAGACTACGAGCTATAAGAATTCGCAGATAGCACAGGAAAGCGGATATAACGATTCTCATTATTTCAGTTATATTTTCAAGAAAAATACCGGAATGACACCCTCTGAATACCGGGCACAGTATCAAAATTAACCGGTATAGGATAATTTTTAACTGTTTGCCCGAAAGGGGTTTCAAATCGGTATTATTTTCAACCAAGTCAAAATCAATCTCGATTTACCTTCCATAAAAGATGAGATATCCTACTTACAGATAGCCGCTGGTGGCTATTACAAAACAAGGAGGATATAAAGATGAGAAAAAGATTAGTTAGTATGATCATGGCAGGTACACTTGCAATGAGCATGGCTCTTACGGGATGTACTTCAGGGGGCGACACAACACCTGTTGATACCGGAAGCACAGGGGACACAGGGGAAACCACAGAAGTTGCAGATACCGGCGATACAGGGGAGACCGCAGATGCGCCTGTAGAGGCATCCGGTGAGCTTATAAAGGTCGGCGTAGTTAATAACCCGCCTTCAGAGTCCGGATACCGTGAAGCAAACGTAAAGGATATGGAAGCAGTTTTCTCAGAGGCTAACGGATATGAATTAAAGACATCCTACAGCTTAAAGAACGATGAGCAGCTCCAGGCAGCTCAGGGCTTCATTACAGAGGGTGTTGATTACCTTCTTATCTCCGCAGCTGAGACAACCGGCTGGGACGAAGTTTTAAAGAAGGCTCAGGAAGCTGGTATCAAGGTTTATCTCTTCGACCGTATGATCGATGTTGATGAAAGCCTCTATGAGGCAGCAGTAGTTTCCGACATGGCAGCTGAAGGTGATACAGCAGTTCAGTGGCTGCTTGACCAGAACCTTGACGAGTACAACGTAATCCATATCCAGGGTGCTATGGGTTCAGATGCTCAGATCGGACGTACAGGTGCTCTTGACGAGCAGTTCGCATCCGGCAAGATGAACAAGGTTGTTCAGCAGACAGCTACATGGGATGAAGCAGAAGCTAAGAAGATCGTTGAGTCTGTTATCAACAGCGGCGAGTCTTTCAACGTAATCTATGCTGAGAACGACGGTATGGCTAAGGGTGCTGTAGCAGCACTTGACGAAGCCGGTATCACTCACGGTGTTGGCGGCGACGTTATCGTAATGGGCTTTGACTGCAACAAGTGGGCTTTAAGAGAACTCCTTGACGGCAAGTGGAACTACGATGGACAGTGCTCACCTTTCCAGGCACAGATCATCAGCGACCTTATCAAGAGCGGTGAGGCACCTGCTTCCAAGAAGATCATCAACGAAGAAAAGGGATTTGATGCAACAACAATTACCCAGGCTGATATCGATACTTACGGATTAGGTGAATAATTATCAGATAAACAAAAACGGTGCAGCTGGGTGAATCACCCAGCTGCATTTTTTAAGAAGGTATTCAGTAACTGGTCTGAACAGTTACGGTATTAGACGAGTAGCAGGAGGAAATGCAATGCAGGAACAGGAACATAGCTTGCTGGAGATGCGCCATATAAATAAGCTTTTTCCGGGCGTTAAGGCATTAAGTGATGTGGATTTTACTTTAAGAAAAGGTGAAGTACACGCACTTATGGGCGAAAATGGTGCCGGAAAATCAACGCTTATTAAGGTTTTGACAGGCGTATATCAGAATGACGGTGGGGAGATAAGCGTAGACGGAGTGAAGATCAATATCCGCTCGCCGCAGGATGCACAGAACAACGGTATCAGCACCGTTTATCAGGAAATCACCCTGTGCCCGAATCTGACTGTGGCTGAGAATATGTTTATCGGAAGAGAAGACAGCTTCCTGGTAGCGCACAAGAATTATGAAAAGCGTGCGGACAAGATCCTTGGCGAACTTGGAATACCTGCCAGAAGCACACAGATACTCGGCAGCTGTTCACTGGCTGTGCAGCAGATGGTTGCTATCGCAAGGGCGGTAGACATGAAGTGTAAGGTTCTCATTCTTGATGAGCCTACATCTTCACTGGATGATAAAGAAGTAAAGGTTCTTTTCGATCTTATGAGGGATCTTAAAGGACGTGGAGTAGGAATAATTTTCGTTACTCATTTCCTGGAACAGGTATACGAGATATGCGACCGTATTACGGTACTCAGGAACGGCGAGCTTGTCGGAGAATATCTGACTGAGGAGCTTCCCCAGGTACAGCTGGTCGCAAAAATGATAGGTAAGGATCTTGATGAATTAAGTTCCTTCGAAGGAGTTGAAGAAAAGCATTTTGATGACAGCGACATATTTTATGAAGCATCGTCACTTTCATCAAGTGATGCTCTTCCGTTTGATTTTGCCATCCATAAGGGCGAAGTAAACGGATTTACCGGACTGCTCGGTTCGGGAAGAAGTGAAAGTGTAAGGGCAATTTTCGGTGCTGACAAGATAAATGGCGGTACCGTTAAGATAAAGGGCGAGCCGGTGAAGATCACCAAGCCCATTGATGCGATGAAACACGGCATCGGTTATCTGGCAGAAGACAGAAAGCGTGACGGCATCATTGCTGATCTGAGCGTTCGTGAAAATATCATACTGGCTCTTCAGGTCATGAAAGGTTTCTTCAGGCCTATAAGCAGGAGCGAGGCAGAATCCTTTGCGGATGAATATATTAAAGTCCTTAATATAAAGACTGCCAGCCGTGAGACGCCTATAGGTTCCCTCAGTGGCGGTAACCAGCAGAAGGTTATACTGGCAAGGTGGCTTTTGACCCATCCTGATTACCTGATCCTTGATGAGCCTACCAGAGGAATCGATGTAGGAACCAAGCTGGAGATACAGAAGCTGGTTCTTAAGCTTGCTGAAGATGGAGTGAGCGTTACGTTCATATCTTCCGAGATAGAGGAAATGCTTCGTACCTGCTCACGCCTGATCGTAATGAGAGACAGGCATGTGGTCGGTGAGCTGAAGGGTGCCGACCTGAACCAGACCCAGGTTATGAAAACAATAGCAGGAGGAGAAGCAGCAAATGAAGAATAAAATAACAAACATCTTTAAAGGTGGATTTGGTCAGCTGACAATCCCCATTGTAGCTATCTGCATGCTTGTAATATTCAATCTTTTCCGTGATCCTTCGTTTTTCAGCGTAGGCATTACGCATAACAATGACGGAAACATAGTGCTTGCAGGTAACCTTATAAGTATCATCAATGCAGCAAGTGAGCTGGCAGTCCTGGCAATGGGTATGACGCTTGTTACCGCAGCCTGTGCCGGACAGGATATCAGTGTGGGTGCTGCAGCAGCTATCGCAGGCAGTGCATTCGTAAAAGTTTTAAAATCCGGTCCTGAGATAACTGGTTTTTCTGTAATACTGGCATTTATTATTGCCTGCTGTGTGGCAATGATCTTCGGAGCATTCAACGGAACCCTGGTTTCAGTATTTAACATACAGCCCATGATCGCGACACTGATACTGTTTACCTGTGGACGTTCCATAGCATATTGGATCAACGGCGGTGCATCTGTTCCGGTAGACAGCCCCATCATAAAGGCAATTGGAAGTTTCATACCGGGAATTCCGGTTCCCACGCCGGTTCTGATCGTTATCGTTGTGGCTATCATCTTCAAGCTGGTATTCCACTTTACATCACTTGAGCTGTTCACACAGTCAGTTGGTATAAACGGAAGCGCATCTCGCTTAAACGGTATCAATGCTACATTCATAAGGCTGCTGACATTCGTCATCCTTGGCGTATGCGTAGCTGTAGCAGGTATCATCGGTGTAAGCCGTCTGGGACTTATCAATCACGAAACTCTTCTTCTGGATGTTGAAATGGATGCCATCCTTGCGGTTGCCATCGGCGGCAATAACCTGGGCGGCGGTAAGTTCAAGATCAGCGGAAGTATCATAGGTGCATACGTAATACATATGCTTACCGTTACACTTTATGCCATGAAAGTTCCTTCAACGGATGTTAAGGCATATAAAGCGATAGTTATCGTTATCCTGGTTGTTATCGGATCTCCTGTGATCAAGAGCAAGTTTACGAAGTTTATGACACAGATGAAGAACCGTAAGCAGGAAGTTGCGATGAAAGGTAACTGATGCTATTCACTCTCTATGGTACGACCTTAGAAGCAGGTGCTTCGGGCTGTACGGAACAGTAACGAAAGGAGTTCAAAATAACAATGAACGAGAAGAAAAAGGTATTCAGGGAGCCGTTAACCGATAACCAGCTTCTGATGACCATTACGATATGTATATTCGTAGGAATGTATGTACTGGCAATACTGATACTGAAGGGTGGCTTCCTTCATGTACAGCAGGTATTCGATATGCTGAACGACAATGCCAGCCTGATAATCGTAGCCTGCGGCCTGACAATAGTCATGATCACGGCCGGCATCGATATAAGCGTAGGTGCAGTTACATCCCTGGTAGTAATGAGCTGTGTACTGTACTTAAATAAGGGCGGAAACATCTTTGTTTCCATACTGCTGGCACTTGGTATCGGACTTGCATTCGGAGCAGTCCAGGGTTTCTTAGTAAGCTACCTTGATATCCAGCCCTTCATCGTATCCCTTGCAGGAATGTTCTTCGCAAGAGGACTGACCACCATCCTTTCTGTTAATCCCCAGAAGGTTGAGCATGAAGGTTTTTCAAAGCTTATGGATACGAAGATTGTTATTCCCTGGCTGGGATATACTGCCAAGAACGGCAACCTGGTTCCGGCCCGTCTGGAGTTAGGCGTAGTAGTTGCCCTTCTCTGTGTAGTGGTTATCTTCATAGTCCTTAAGTTTACAAAGCTGGGACGCGGCTTCTACGCTATAGGCGGAAACCAGACATCAGCCCTGATGCTCGGCATCAATGTAAAGCGGACAAGATTCTTTGCATATGTATTATGCGGACTTTTAAGCGGAATATCCGGATACGTATTCATGATGCATACCGGTGCAGGAAATGCGACAAACGCAGCCGGAATGGAAATGAATGCCATAGCGGCTTCCATCATAGGCGGAACGCTTCTTACCGGTGGTGTAGGTAATGTGGCAGGAACATTCTTTGGAACAATGACACTTACAACAATCAAGAAGATCGTTGTATCCAGCGGGCTCAATGATCCCTGGTGGCAGAGTATTACGACCGGCGGTATGTTATGCTTCTTCATACTCTTACAGAGCGTGGTACTGAGCCGCAGATCCAAGAAGAAGGAATAATACAGCATAGAAAATGGAGGCAGATATGGGTGCTAAAGAGTGTTTGGAAGAGGGAAAAGCGTATCTCGGTATAGAGTTCGGATCTACCAGGATCAAAGGTGTGGTATGTGACGAAAAGGGCGAGGTTCTCGCCATGGGTGGCTTTGGCTGGGAGAACAGTCTAAAGGACGGAATCTGGACATACTCCGAAGATGAGATATTTGCAGGACTTAAGGCCTGCTACGCAGATGCTGCAAAGGATATAGAGAATAAATACGGAGTAAAGATAAGGAAGTTTGCCGGAATCGGTATTTCGGCAATGATGCACGGCTACCTTGCTTTTGATTCTGATGCTAATCTTCTTGTTCCCTTCAGGTCGTGGAGGAATACCATTACCGGAGAGGCTGCAGAAAAACTTACAAAAGAATTTAATTACAATATTCCTCAGAGGTGGAGCATCTCACATCTGTATCAGGCAATGCTTAATAAAGAAGAGCATATAAAAGGTGTTGATTTCTTCACAACGCTTGCAGGCTTCGTACACTGGAAGCTCACCGGCAGGAAAGTGCTGGGAGTAGGCGATGCTTCGGGTATGTTCCCCATTGATATAAGTACCGGCAGCTATGATGAGAAGATGATAGCCAAGTTTGATGCCCTTGCAAAGGATACGGCTCTTTCGAAAGGCTTAAAGGACCTGCTTCCTGCTGTATTAAGCGCAGGAGAAGATGCGGGTACTCTTACTGAAGAAGGCGCAGCGCTTCTGGATGAAAGCGGAACACTTGAAGCAGGCATTCCTCTCTGTCCTCCTGAAGGTGATGCAGGCACCGGAATGGTTGCCACCAATTCGGTAAAGGTGCGCACAGGCAATATTTCCGCAGGTACCAGCGTATTTGCGATGGTTGTTCTTGAGAAGGATCTTTCAAAGGTTTATCCTGAGATCGACCTTGTTACGACCCCTGACGGCGCGCTTGTGGGAATGGTACACTGCAACAACTGTACATCCGAGATCAACAACTGGGTTAAGGTATTCAAGGAGTTCTGTGAACTCTACGGAATTAATCCGGATATGAATGAACTTTTCACAAAGCTGTACTCAGTATCCTTGGACGGGGATGCTGACTGCGGCGGCGTGCTTCTTTATAACTATCTTTCAGGTGAGCCTGTGACCGGTTTTGAAAAGGGCGCACTGGTTCTTGCAAGAACGGCTGAGGATAATTTCTCCCTTGCTAACTTGATGAGATCTAATCTTTATTCTGCCATGGCTACCCTTAAGGTGGGCCTGGATCTGATGCTTAAGGAAGAAGGCGTAAAAGTTGATGAAATGTATGGCCACGGCGGATACTTTAAGACAAAGGGCGTAGGCACGAAGGTTGCTGCGGCAGCTATCAATGCTCCTGTATCTGTTATGGAGACTGCTTCGGAAGGCGGAGCATGGGGCATAGCTTTGCTGGCTGCATATATGGATAAAAAAGCTGACATGTCTTTGAGTGATTACCTGTCAGATGTTATCTTCAAAGATGCGAAGTGTGAAAAATGCGCACCGGATGCAAAGGATGTGCAGGGATTTGATGATTATATAGAAAAGTACAAGAAGGGCCTTGCCATAGAGCGTGCGGCTGTGGATGTTCTATAAGATAGATAAGGAGACGAGATGTTAGAAGAGTTAAAACAGAAAGTATATGAAGCAAATATGCTTTTACCAAAACACGGGCTTGTTACCTTTACATGGGGCAATGTCAGTGCGATTGACAAGGAGTCAGGGCTTTTTGTCATTAAGCCTAGCGGCGTAGACTATGATGTTATGAAGCCGGAGGACATGGTGGTAGTGGACCTTGACGGAAAAGTGGTTGAAGGGAAGCTTAATCCCTCATCGGATACCCCGACCCATCTGGAGCTCTACAAGGGATTTCCGAAGATCGGCGGTGTGGTACATACCCATTCTACATATGCAACAAGCTTTGCCCAGTCCGGAAGGGATATTCCATGCTACGGGACGACCCATGCGGATTATTTTTATGGTGATATCCCCTGTGTGAGATGTCTTACAAAAGAAGAGATAGATGAGGCGTACGAGCTCAATACCGGCAAGCTCATCGTAAGTGAATTCGAAAGAATGGGCAGGGATCCCGAGGCAGTACCCGCGGTCCTGTGTAAGAATCACGGTCCTTTTGCATGGGGAAAGGATGCGATGAACGCAGTACATAATGCAGTCGTTCTGGAAGAGGTGGCAAAGATGGCTCTCTTTACGGAACAGATAAACAGGGATGTGGCTCCGGCTCCTTCAGAGCTCCAGGACAAGCATTATTTCAGGAAGCATGGTGCAAATGCCTATTACGGGCAGAAAACAGCAGATTAAAGACCGTTTTGAAAGTTTCCGATTTGTTTAATATTTGTTTAACATTTGTTTAACAATATGAACTTGTCTGTATACATGAAGCGTTGTACCATTAGTACGGACCATTGTGCCCGTAAGGAAGCTCCATATACTGCAGGGGATTCAAAACGGAGGACTGCGGTCCGATACTATAAAACAAAATAGGAGGACAGTATGAACGAATTGGAACTTAAGAAAAAAGCCAATGATGTAAGGATCGGCATTGTGACTGCTGTACACTCTGCAAAAGCAGGACATCCCGGCGGATCCCTTTCTGCAGCAGACATCATGACATGGCTTTACTTCGAGGAGATGAACATTGATCCGGCGGATCCTAAGAAAGAAGACAGGGACCGCTTTGTATTATCAAAGGGGCATGTGGCACCTGCCCTTTATTCCACGCTTGCAAACAGAGGTTATTTTCCGGTAGAGGAGCTTACTACATTGAGAAAGCTTGGCTCCAGGCTTCAGGGGCATCCCTGCATGCAGGAGACACCCGGTGTGGATATGTCATCGGGTTCTTTAGGACAGGGCCTGTCAGCAGCCTGCGGTATGGCGCTTGCCGCAAAGCTTCAGGGGAAGGACTACAGGGTGTATGCTCTTCTCGGAGATGGTGAAATAGAGGAGGGACAGATCTGGGAGGCAACGATGTTTGCCGGCCACAGAAAGCTGGATAATCTCTGCGTAATAGTAGATAACAACGGACTCCAGATCGACGGAAAGATCGAGGATGTCTGCTCACCGTATCCTATCACCGATAAGTTTAAGGCTTTTAATTTCAATGTAATTGAGATCGACGGCCATGATTTCGGTCAGATCGAAGATGCGTTTAAAAAGGCAAGGGAGACGAAGGGAATGCCCACAGCCATAATCGCCAAGACCTTAAAGGGCAAGGGCGTATCCTTTATGGAAGGCAGTGTGGCTTGGCATGGAAAGGCTCCCAATGACGAAGAATTTGCTGTCGCAATTGAAGATTTGGAAAGGATAGGTAAGGAATATGTCTGATAAAATAGCTACAAGAGAGAGTTACGGCAACGCTTTAGTTGAACTCGGAAAAGTTAATGATAAAGTCTATGTGCTGGATGCCGATCTTGCAGGTGCAACAAAAACAGGCATATTCAAAAAGGCATTTCCGGACAGACATATAGACTGCGGTATCGCTGAGTGCAATATGATGGGTATTGCGGCAGGTCTTTCCACAACAGGACTTATACCTTTTTGCTCATCATTTGCAATGTTCGCTACAGGGCGTGCATACGAGCAGGTAAGAAATTCAATAGGATATCCTCATCTTAATGTAAAGATCGGCGGAACACACGCAGGTATCACGGTTGGTGAGGACGGAGCTTCCCACCAGTGCAACGAGGATATCGCGTTAATGAGGAATATCCCCGGAATGGTAGTGATCTGTCCTTCTGATGATATAGAGGCAAGAGCCTGCGTAAAGGCTGCTGCTGAGTATGTGGGACCTGTATATATGAGATTCGGAAGAGCTGCGGTTCCCGTGATCAATGACAGACCTGATTATAAGTTCGAGATTGGCAAGGGGGTTCTGCTTAAAGAAGGAAAGGATGTTACGATAATCGCCACAGGTGTATGCGTAAGCGGATCCCTTGAGGCAGCAAAGGCTCTTGCGGCTGAAGGAATAGATGCTGAGGTTATCAACATCCATACTATCAAGCCTCTTGACAAAGAGCTAGTGCTTGCATCCGCAAAGAAGACCGGCAAGGTAGTGACTGTAGAAGAACACTCCGTTATTGGCGGTCTTGGAAGTGCAGTCGCTGATGTTATTGCAGAGAATGGCGGTGCTGTATTAAAGAAACTCGGAATGCAGGATGTATTCGGTGAGTCCGGTACCGCTGCAGAGCTCCTCCACAAATATAAGCTCGATGCGGAAGGCATCGCAGAGGGTGTAAAGTCTTTCGTTTGATATAAAGTTAACTGTTGAACTCCCCGCATTAATAGGTGAACTATCGATGCGGGGAAGTTTATAAGTAAAATAATTCAAGGAACGACAACCTAATATAACTTAAAACAAGGAGGCAAAAAGATGAACAACATTCCTAAGATCAAACTTGGTATCGTTGCAGTGAGCCGGGACTGTTTCCCGGAGTCTCTGTCGGTAAACAGGAGAAAGGCATTGGTAGAAGCATATAAGGCAAAGTATGATGCTTCGGATATTTACGAATGCCCTGTCTGTATCGTGGAGAGTGAGATCCATATGGTGCAGGCACTGGAGGATATCAAGAAGGCAGGCTGTAATGCACTCTGCGTATATCTCGGCAACTTTGGCCCCGAGATTTCAGAGACTCTTTTAGCAAAGCATTTTGACGGACCGAAGATGTTCTGTGCAGCTGCCGAAGAGACACAGAATGACCTGTGCGGCGGACGAGGGGATGCTTACTGCGGAATGCTTAATGCAAGCTACAACTTAAAGCTCCGCAATGTAGGTGCATATATTCCTAAGTATCCCGTAGGTGATGCTGAAGACTGCGCAAAGATGATCAATGAGTTCATCCCTATTGCAAGGGCTGTAGTAGGTCTCTCTAAGTTAAAGATCATATCTTTCGGACCCAGGCCTCTTAACTTCCTTGCATGCAATGCTCCCATAAAGCCTCTTTATGACCTGGGCGTTGAGATAGAAGAGAATTCCGAGCTGGATCTTTTTGAAGCATTCAATAAGCACGCAGGTGATGAGCGTATCCCTGAAGTGGTTGCTGATATGGAAAAGGAGCTTGGTGAAGGTAATAAGAAGCCTGAAGTGCTTTCAAAGCTTGCGCAGTATGAGCTTACCCTTCTTGACTGGGTGGAGGAACATAAGGGCTACAGGGAGTATGTGGCTATCGCCGGTAAGTGCTGGCCTGCATTCCAGACACAGTTTGGTTTTGTTCCCTGCTATGTAAACAGCCGTCTTACGGGGCGCGGCATACCTGTATCCTGTGAAGTTGATATCTATGGCTGCCTGAGTGAGTTCATAGGAACCTGCATTTCAGAAGATGCGGTTACTCTGCTTGACATCAACAACTCTGTGCCAAAGGATATGTATAAGGAATCCATCGAAGGAAAATTCGATTATAAGCATACGGATACTTTCATGGGCTTCCACTGCGGAAATACCTGCTCGACCAAGCTTGCCTTCAAGGAGATGAAGTACCAGATGATCATGGCAAGGACGCTTCCTGTTGAAGTGACCAACGGAACTCTTGAGGGCGATATCATTCCCGGTGACATCACATTCTTCAGGCTTCAGTCTACAGCTGATACGAAGCTCCGTGCTTATGTGGCAGAGGGTGAAGTACTTCCTGTTGCTACCAGGTCCTTCGGCGGTATCGGTGTATTTGCAATCAAGGAGATGGGACGTTTCTACCGCTATGTACTCATAGAGAAGAACTTCCCTCATCATGGTGCCGTAGCATTCGGTCATTACGGCAAGGCTCTGTTTGAGGTATTTAAGTATATCGGAGTTCCTATCGAGGACCTTGATTACAATAAGCCTGCCGGGGTATGCTATCCTACGGAAAATCCGTATGATTGATATCGGAAGATAAGACTTACAGAAGTTACCAGGGCTGCACGGAATGTGCGGCCCTTATTTATATCCTGGATGATTTCATGGGCTTTTGTTATCAGTGAAAAATACAGCCATAGAAACCTCATTTTGGTATAATGTTATTGTTTGAGTTAAATACATAATCTGACAAATACAGCCCTCAGGTTCGATTGAAATTATGCCTGCCAGGGTGTGCAGATTATGGAAAACAGAGGGATGTAAAAATGCTTAAGAAAAGAAATATATTTATTCTGCTTGGAGTTCTTGCCGTGCTTGCAGGCTGCGAGCAGCAGACAGAAGTGCCGATTGAAGTAACGGAAGAGGTTCAGACGGTGAGCCTGGATTCTTCACAGATCGGGGTAGAAAATCCGGAAACTCCTGCAGCGGCTGAGCCTGTGACGGATGTGTCTGAAAATGGAACGGTTTCGGAAGATGAGCTGCCTGCTCAGGAGGAAGAGCCTGAGATTCCGCCTGTGTCAACATATACCATTGTCTATACAGGAGATGTTTGCCTTCAAAGTGGTGTAACCAATACATACAGGGCTTCGGGAGTGAACGGCGTCATAGGGGAAAAACTTTTACAGGAACTGACAGGGGCTGACTATACAGTGATAAATAACGAGTTCTGCTTCAGCACCGGTGGCGCCCCTGAAGATAAACAATACACTTTCAGGGCTGATCCTGCGGATGTTAGTCTTCTAAAAGAGATGGGAGTAGACCTGGTAAGCCTTGCAAATAACCATGCGCTTGATTACGGAACGGTAGCCCTTTCTGACACCTTTGTTACGCTGGATGATGCTGAAGTGGCATATATGGGAGCAGGTGAGACAGAGGAGCGGGCCGCCGATATGATCACTGTGGATGTGAACGGCTATAAGATAGGTTATATGGCGGCTTCCCGTGTTTATCCAACTGTTGAGTGGAACGTGCTTAATCGCCAGCCTGGAATGCTTCCTGCCTATGATCCTGCTTATCTTGCACAGGTGGTTGAGGAAAAGGCCAAGGAGTGCGACTATCTGATGATCTACCTTCACTGGGGGATTGAGCGTGCTGAACATCCGGAAAGCTATGAGCGTAGCCTTGCTCAGCTCTTGATAGATTCGGGGGCAGACGCTATCATCGGTTCCCATCCCCATGTGATGCAGGGAGTGGAGTACTACCGGGGCAGGCCGATATTTTACAGCCTTGGAAATTTCGTATTTAATAAAACCATCGGCAGGACTGCTTTTATCCGTGCGACCATTGATATGGAGGCGGCTGAGGCAGCAGGTGCTGATGATCTTTCGGATTATGTGACATGGCAGATGATACCCTGCAGTGCATCAGCTTACTGCACGGAAGAATTAAGCAGTCCCGGTGATATGGAAGCCTTTTATAATTATATGAGGTCTATTTCTTATGATGTGGACTATGACAATGAGACGGGTGAGATACAATCTTTAAATGCTGAAGTGACGGTTGAAGATGAAAACGCCGGCGAATAAGAAGGATCGACTGTGAAAATACAAGGGGGGCAATATGAAAAAATGGTATGACGAAGAATATGAGTTTACTGTAGAAGTAACCGGATTCCTTCACAGTGACCATACGGAGCGCTACTGCCGTAACGGTGAAGAAATAGGGGACAAGTATACCTGTACATATGGCTGTCCCGTGAATGAGGAGGGATTCGGCATCTGCTCCAAGACAATGATGATGCTCTATCCGTTGATGGAAGCTGTAAGAAGCGGTGGAGATCTGGGGAATTTAGGCGGTGACGGTAAATATTCAAAGACTGTTGTCTGTCCTGACGGATGCGTAATATTTAAATTGACTGCCGCCCCGCTTGGAAATGAGAACTTCCACAAAGGCGGATTCTATGATTATCCGGATGAGACAGTCTAGTGTATAGGATGGATGCTGCAGGATATAAATAAGTGTTAATCAGCGTGAAGGTGGGAAATACACGGAGGAGCAGTATGAAAAACATTCAGATCTACAAAGCCGAGAAATATAGCAATGATGATTATGTTGAGGTGAAAGCAAACATATATAAGACATTTGATTCTTTTATGAATGCGGAATCGTATGTGACATCCCTGTCATTTGAACAGGAACCGGAATTTTAATCGTTTTACCCGTATTGTGTGCAGTGATGATTTTTATGTCGGTGAATACGATGGTGAGGAAGTTATACTGCTGGGAACGGATGATATTGAGGAAGGATCTTATCTGCCGGATTATCTAAAATCAGCTGATTCGGTGAAGTGAACTTAAAAAATAACCGTCATTAGCGTGAGTTGAAAGGAAAAAAGTAAAACAGGCATAGCAATAGAATTATAGTATCGGAGAGCTGACAGACTATGACCGTCAAGGAATTGTTCGAAAAGTATTGCAAGAAAACAGAAGATAATGAGTATATAGTTCGCGGTTCATGCATAAAGCTGTGTCCGGCTACTTCGGATGAACTGGAAGGCTTCAGGAAGCTTTGCAGGGAATTTAATGTGGAACAGAGTGTTGAAGAAGAACTTGCCTGCTTTGTTTATGACGATATGGACCATAAATATGGCATCGGTTTTGCAGGGAATAAAGATTTTGGTGAGTACGACAGTGTAATGGAGATGCTTGAGGTCTACCTGAAAGAAGGCTATGAGAATGGCTGGAACGAATAATTTTTTTTCATATTTATTTAAACATAAAAACAAGCCTGCGCTACCATACGAATATGATTCGGACAATGAACGGCCAGTTATACACGCATCCATATGTACCGGAGAGCAGGTGGCGGGTTTTAAGAATAAAAAGACCGGGGAATTTCATGAAGTCATGCTGATCAGGGATAATGATGATCTGGCTGAATTCAAGGAGCTTTACGGTCTGGATAAGGTGGATAAGGAATATTGATATGATACGGAAACATATCGTTTTTCACGGACAGGTACAGGGAGTAGGATTCAGGTACCGTGCCGGAATGGGCGCCCATGAGGCCGGATGCACCGGATGGGCGAGAAATGAATATGACGGAAGCGTCAGCATGGAGATTCAGGGAACGGAGCAGCAGATAGATACTGTGATCCGCACAATTGCTGCCGGCAGGTTCGTGCAGATAGAAAGTATGGATGTAACAGAGATACCGGTAAAGGATGGCGAAAGAGGTTTCGGAGCGTATTGATAGACTTGTATTTTAAGGAGATGCACTATGGTTTTATGCCGGATTATACTGTATTTTCTGAAATGAAAAACCTGCGAGCACTGGAACTTATAAGCGTAACTTTTGGAGCTGCAGACGGCTGTGAGTGTCTTGAGAATCTGGAACAGCTGTCAATGTGGCTGGATTAGTGTAATGGAAGAATTTCCAAGCGAGTGATATATGAGCAGAATGGAGAAATAGAAAAGTATGCTTAGACTCAGGCCATACAAGCACGAAGATGCAGCGACTATTATTTCATGGTGCAAGGATGAAAAATCCTTCTATAAATGGAGTGCCGGAATCATGGGTGATTACCCGATAACCCAGGAAGAATTTCGTTTTGTGGATTCAATGATGGCATTTACTGCATTTGACGAGAATGGACTTGTTGGATTTTTTACATTAAGACATCCCGGGGAATCCTTGGATGAATTACGCATGGGCTTTGTTGTGGTTGATTCGAAACAGAGAGGTACCGGAAAAGGAAAGGAAATGCTTAAGTTAGGACTTAAGTATGCCTTTGATGTGTATGGGGCAAAGAAAGTGACACTTGGTGTTTTTGAAAATAATGAGCCTGCTTACCATTGCTATAAAGCAGCAGGGTTCAGGGATGTTACTCCGGAAGAGCCGGAAGTTTATAGCGTTATGGGTGAGAAATGGAAGTGCCTAGAAATGGCCATAGAACGGGAATTGACGGTATGACTCCGGAAGCATCTGAAGACCGCTTGCGGAAAGTACTTCATTTAGGAAGGCGAGACCGTAAAGTCTGGAAGTTTTGGAAAAGAAAGAATCGAAAACAGTTTCGCAAAATGATGAAACAGGAGATTGCAGGATGAAGGTAGGCATAATAGGATACGGAAGCATGGGAAAGATGCTGCTGTGGAAGTTTTCAAAAGCTGGCAATATTGCCAGGCAGGATCTAATGGTTTCAAACAGAACTGTTGAGAAACTAAAGGAGGCAGAGGAGATTGCTTGTATCGTCACAAGTCGACAGTTGGCTGCGGAGGCTGATATTATCTTTGTCTGTGTCCGTCCTTCTGACATTAAACAGGTGCTTGAAGAAATAAGGGATGTGATAGGGAAAGATGCGCTGCTTGTATCTCTGAACGGAAGTGTTTCGTTTGAGACGATAAGTAAATTGGCAGATTGCAAGACGGCCAAAGTCATACCCAGCCTGACGGCAGAGATAGAAAGGTCGCAGACTTTGGTGTGCTATAACGCTAAGGTGAATGCAGAGGATAAGGTTTCACTTACGGATCTTTTGAAATGCATAGGGAATGTAATAGAACTTCCGGAGGAAGAAATGGGAATGGGCTCAGAACTGGTTAGCTGCATGCCGGGTTTTATAGCATCTATTTTTGATGTGATATGCACTTCTGCCCAGGGGCATACAGCGATTCCCAAGGAGCAGATTGTTCAGATGGTGCTTTCTACAATGAGTGCTACAGGCAATCTGATGCTTCAGAAGGATATGACTTTTGAGGATGTTGTTACGCGTGTTGCTACCAAGGGCGGCATAACAGAAGAAGGATCGAAAGTAATATACGAAGGTTTCCCTGCAACAGCAGATCTGATGTTTGAGAAGACATTAGAGAAAAGACGGATTACGACGGAAAATGTGGAGAAACAGATAAATAATAACTGAAAAGAACGGGGATTCTAATGCATAATAATTTACTTTTTGACTTAGACCAGACTTTGCTTGATTTTCATGCATCAGAGTATATAGCGCTTGGAAAAGTTCTGCAGGAAAATGGTTTATCGTATTCGGATGATATTTACAACTTTTTTAAGGCATATAACAAACTACTATGGGGCGAGTTGGAAAAGGGGAATATCACCAGAACTGAACTTTTTTCAATGAGATTTAATTATATCTTTGAAAAGTGTGAGGGAGACTCCACAGGGATAGATCCCCTTAAGATCAACAGCGATTTCATAAGAACCATGTCTGAAAACGGAGTTCTTCTTGATGGTGCGTTGGAACTCTTGGAGAGGGTAAAGAGTGAAATTGATAATGTCCGAATATACATAGTGACAAACGGAGCAACAATAAATGCAAAGGGAAGGATAGCATCCACGGGCCTGGATAAATTCATAGATCATTTATTCGTAAGTGAGGATATGGGTGTAAACAAGCCATCAGCAGATTTCTTTGATATGGTCCTTGAAAAAATAGAGGAACCAAAAGAATCCTGTCTCGTTATCGGTGATTCACTTTCCTCGGATATGCAGGGGGCTAAAAATGCGCACCTGACATCTGTATGGTTTATGCCAGACGAAAACCTTGAAAATGCAATGAGCATGTATGATATAGATTATACGGCATCAGCCTATGATGAATTATTTCGGGTTATTAAGACATGGACATCGGAAAAGTATCAGTAGGAGTTGAAAATGATCACAAAACATGAAAAGAAAGTAGGCGAATACATCCTAGTGTGGGAAAGGGATGATGAAGAAACATATGCCGGAAATTTTAAGGATAATAATCTTTACATAGAAGGTGTCTGGAATATGTCAGATACTCTGGGGAGAACTGACACCTGTGTCGGTATGAGCGTTACCGGAGAGAACACATTCAGCTTTGTAACATTCAGTGGATTAAAATACGAAATGTCTGTGACAAGCGGAAAAGTTGAACTGATTTCAAAGAAGATAACTAAATGAAAAATACTGGAGACAGGGCTTGAAAACAAACATCATCAGCATAGTATTAGTGAATATTGTTTGTATCGGGTTTATTGCAGTTACAATATTTATGCAGTTTGGTACGGATATTGAAGTGATAAAAGATTTGGATGTGTATCCCGTCGAACAGGGTGTATCCCATTATTCGGGCTATAACCTTCGGCTTCATCAAAGTTATGAAACTTATATACGACGTGTAAAGATTGCAACAGATGAGGAAGGCATAGAACCGGTCTGGGTTGATGCTAAATATGTTTTCGGTACGGACAGTGAAAAAGAAATAAAGAATCTGATTGAGAAAAAAGAATCCGTCAGGGTGAATGTTTTCGTTAATCCAAAAACAGGAGAAACTATAGGTGTAACAACCCAAGGGGCTACAAGACTTTCACTGTTCTACAATAATAATAAACTCCTGAAATATGGCTGGATCATAATCCTGGGTGTTGACCTCTTTTGCATAGGTCTGGTTATTTTTTCAGAAAAGATGAAAAGAAGGGATGACCGTTTTGCCAGTCCCTGAAAGAGCTGATATAATAAACAGATAATATTTTGCTACAGAAAAATCGCCGGGTGTGTTTGGTGTAAATGGAGGCTTAGAGTAATAGCATGGATTACTCAATAATAAGCATACTGGCATTAATACTTAATCTCATAATGAACAGGGAAACTATTAAGCGTTTCAGTGTCTTTTCCAGATCAAGAGAGTCTGAACCGCAGGTACTTATACGCTACAGTAATTTCCTTACGGCAGCTAACTGTTATTTCGTTGCGGATCTGGCATGGGGGATCCTGTATGAACATCATGACATACAGGAAGTTTTTCCATTCTTATATTCTGCCTGTGTTTTTTATTTCATATTCATGTTTCTTACAATGCTTACATGGATACGCTATATAGTGGCCTATCTGGACAAAAAAGGACGCAGGAGTAAGATGCTGCTCTGCGCAGTGTGGGTATTGTTTATACTGGGACTTATATATCTGATGATCAACCGTTTTCATCATTTCATTTTTTATTTTAATGATGCCCACGAATACATAGTGGAGTCCGGAAGGTATATCGCTTTTATCCTGCAGATCATCCTGTATATGCTGACTGCCATATATATGCTCTATGTGGCTCATAAATCCGAAGGAAGAGAGAGGGTCCGTCATATTGCTGTAGGAGTTACCTGTCTGGTGATGGATATTTTTCTGATAATGCAGATATTTGATTCCCAGTATCCTTCCTATGCTATGGGTCTCATGATAGGAATCTGCGTGATACATTCCTTCGTAGAGGCTGATGAAATGAAGGAAAAAGAGGTATATGACAACATTGCAACAAGCCTGGCGGAAGATTATGCGGCAATGTATTACATTGATATAGAGACAGGGGAATACAGGGAGTTTTCTACAAGCAAGGAATATGATTCCATGATTGTTCAGGTAGATGGCAGGGATTTTTACATCGACGCTTATGCGAATGTTGCCAAACTTGTCCATCCGGATGACAGGGAATTTGCCTGGAGCCTTTACAAAAAAGATACAATAGTAAATAATCTGGAGGACAGAAAGTCCTATTCATATAAATACCGGCTGATGGTAGGCGGAAAGCCCAGATATTTCCGGTTTACCGTAGTGCGTGCAAATGATGACAAGCATATTGTGCTGTGTGAAAAGGATATAGATGATGAGATCACGGCTGAGACCCTTCGGATGGAGAATCAGAAGAAGCATATAACCTTCAGCCAGATCGCAGAAAGCCTGGCGGCCAACTATGATGTTTTATACTATGTGGATGCAGAAAATGCGGGCTATGTAAGTTACGAATGCAAAAATATTTACGGCCAGCTTGATATGAAGCAGTCCGGTGATGATTTTTATACAGAATCAAGGGAGGATGTCAGGAATGTAGTTTACAAAGATGATCAGGATCTTGTGCTTGGGTTCTTTGACAAGGATAATATGGCCGATGCTCTTAAGGACCGCAAGAGAAACAGTATAGACTACCGTATCATGGCCGGTGAAGAGGTACATTATGTCAGAATGACTGCAAGAAAGACCAGTGACGGTACTCATTATATCATCGGTATCGAAAATATTGATGCTGAAGTTCAGAGGGAGAAACAGCATCAAAAAGATCTGAAGGCTGAGATGGAACTGGCCAGACATGATGGATTGACCGGACTTAAAAATAAGACTGCATATAATGAATTGGTAAAATCCGTGCAGACAAATATCGATAACGGCATGGATTATCTGCCGTTTGCACTTGTTGTATGCGATGCCAATAACCTGAAAAGGATAAACGATTCCGAAGGTCATATGGCTGGTGATGAATATATCAAAAAATCGGCAGAACTTTTGTCTGATACCTTTGAAAGCAGCCCAATATTCAGGGTGGGCGGAGATGAATTCGTTGTATTCCTGCGTGGTGATGATTATACGAACAGAGCAGAGCTGATGGAGCAACTGCGCGGTCAGATTCGTGAAAATATGAAGTCCGGATCCGGCCCGATTCTGGCTTCGGGAATTGCCGAATATACGCCAAAGACTGACAGTCTGGTATCAGAGATATTTGATCGTGCTGATAAGGAAATGTACGAAGAGAAACAGAGACTAAAGAATGAGCAATGACAGGCTCTACAGCGGATAAATGCCGTTGCTTTAATTCCGTAATAATGAAAACGTGAAAAAACTGTTAGTTTTAACAGTTTTTTTGTTTTGCGGTAGAAATAATATTTATCACATTTAAACTTCATTTAGGTCAGAGGTCAGATCGGTAGATCAAGGTATTTTTATGGGACTTAAAAATAATTACAATAGGGGTATAAACAACGGTTGCAAAAGTAAATGTTATCTTAAGATTCGGAGTAACGGCAGAAGGGAAGAAGATGAAAATAGCGGATGCATTAATGGCTTTGCAGGAATATTATGACAAACTTAATCCTACAGCGGATGATGGGTTTATCTATACGGAAGCGTTGGGTTTTCTGATCGAAGAGACAAAGGATCCAAGATATATGTGTGAGCTGGGCTGGTACTACAGCTCTCATAAAAGGTTTGACCTGGAGATTAAGTATCTGGAAATGGCAGCAGAGTACGAGTATCTTCCGGCAACAGAAGAGCTGGGATATATGTGGTATTACGGCCAGCATGGTGAGCAGGATTACGATAAGGCTTTTAAATACTTTTCTATGGGCGCAGAACGGGATCCTGATAATGGAAGCCTATGGTGCAGGTATAAGCTGGCTGATATGTATCATTACGGCTATTCAGTTAAAAAGGATGAGGCTAAATACCGGAAAATGATAGAAGAAGCCTATGAGGATGTAAAGAATCCGAAGCACCTTAATGATCCCTTTCCGGAAATATGCTTAAGGCTTGCAGGAATAAGGGCGGAAGAGAACAGAACTGAAGAAGCTGTGGTACTTCTTAAAGAAGCAAAACCTTTTTTGGCGGAGCGGCTGTCCATAGAGCATTTCTGGGGCCACATTGAGGTAATGGGAAGAATTGTGAAACTGATGTATGAACTCACGCCTTTTGATGTAAAGAATGCTGATTTTTACGATCTGTTTTACCTGACAGAGACGCCTGGGGAATACTCTATGGTCCTCTGTCAAGATTTAGAACAAATTAAAATGGGAGATTTCTCATATTAACCCGCTTTCTTCTGTATACCTTCACCGGATACAGAATGATATAGTTTTTCGAATTCATTTGGCGACATATAGTTATTATGGCTGTG